>NVWQ02000015.1 GCA_002733715.2 Methylophaga sp. | reverse complement strand
GACGCCTGCTAGCAAGCTAGCATCGTTTCCGTTCGACTTGCATGTGTTAGGCATGCCGCCAGCGTTCAATCTGAGCCATGATCAAACTCTTCAGTTTATTTCACTTTACTTTTTGTACCATTTTTAAGATGACACGAACTCATTTCGACGTTGTCGTATTACTAAACATTTACATGTTTTGTGTAGCTACTTGAACGTCTTGTTTCTTCACTTGGATGAAACTTTACCGCTGCAAGTACCCACACATATTACTTGATATTATTTTTTTAAAGAGCGCTTTGATGAAACAATTTGTCTCAACAAAGAAGCGAGAATTATACAGACTCTCACGGGGCTGTCAATAACTTTATTTCAGTTTTATGACTTAAATAAGTCACTCTTCAATATTAAAGCGATTGAAAAATTGGTGGGCCGTCCGCGATTCGAACGCGGGACCATCGGATTAAAAGTCCGGTGCTCTACCAACTGAGCTAACGGCCCAAACCAAGAGGCGAAATCATACGCCATTTATCAGAAATGGCAAGCCCTTAGTTTATAAACTTTAATCATTGGAATCTATTTTTCAGTAGTATGCTTTGAAACCTAGTGTTTTAAGCCGTTCATCGTTTCTCGGTCAATATTAAAAAACGAATACTGTCTGTAGCCATAATATGAAGCGCGCATAAATGTTTGGGTATAAAAGCTAGTTCTATATATAAGGTGTAGGATCGGCTATGCCTGCTTGCTCAAATCCTTGCTGTCTAAATCGACATGAATCACAACTTCCGCAGGCTTTTCCATCATGACGCGCCTGATAGCAAGAGATGGTTTGACTATAATCAACACCTAATCCTGTTCCTTTTTGAATTATTTCTGCTTTTGTCATGGTAATTAGCGGTGCATATACGGTTAATTTCTGACCTTCTACTCCTGCTTTTGTGGCTAAATTAGCAAGTTGTTCAAAGGCATTAATAAATTCTGGACGGCAATCGGGATAGCCAGAGTAATCAACGGCATTTACGCCAACAAATATCGCTTGGGCGACAAGCACTTCGGCCCAGCCTAGCGCTATAGATAGAAAAATAGTATTGCGTGCAGGTACATAAGTAACAGGAATACCTTCTTGATGATGATCGGGCACATCAATCGTAGTATCAGTTAATGCTGATCCACCGATACTGCGTAAATCAATCTTAATGACTTTATGCTGCTTCGCGCCCATCTGTTTTGATAATGTTGCCGCAGCACTTAGCTCTACATCATGGCGTTGACCATAATCAAAGCTTAAGGTGTAACATTCAAAACCTTGTTGTTGGGCCATGGCGAGTGTGGTGACAGAATCTAAACCACCCGATAATAAAATAACTGCACGTTTCATCGTCCTTGCTCATCTCCCCACAGGTATTTATGTATTTGGATCTGCATTCGTACGGGCAAATTATCTTCAATGATCCAATCTGCCAAATCTGCTGGCTTTAATTCACCATGGATGGGTGAAAACAGGATTTCACAGCGCGTTGGCAAATCATACTCTGTTAGTTTCTGGCACGCCCAGTCATAGTCATTACGGTCACAGATCACAAATTTAAGTTGATCGTTTGCTTTTAAGTGCTGAATATTATTGTATTTATTTTTTGATTCTTCACCAGAAGCCGGTGTTTTTAAATCCATTACTGTGACCACTCGAGGATCAACAGAACTAAGATCCATGGCACCGCTAGTTTCAAGCGAAACCTCGTAGTCAAGATCGCATAGGGCACTCAATAATTCATGGCAAGATTGTTGGGCTAGAGGCTCACCACCGGTGACAGTGACATATCGCGGGTTATAGTTTTGAACCTCGGCTACTATGTCGGAGATATTTCGTTTCTCACCACCGTGAAATGCATATTCGGTATCACAGTAGCCGCAACGAAGGGGACAACCTGTTAACCGCACAAATACGGTAGGCAAACCTACTGTACGCGTTTCACCCTGAAGTGAATAGAAAATTTCTGTTATTCGGCACTGCGCCATAAAAAGCCTATTTCTAACGTTAAGCTAAGTCTTAATTAGATTCTTTATTAATACGGTCCAATCTAACTTGTGCCAAGCGTGCCGCAGAGGTATTAGGATAATCTTTTATCACTGATGATAATGTTGTTTTCGCCACATCAAACTGACCACCTTCATATTGGCTAAAGCCTAATTTCAAAGTTGCATCAGCGACCTTGCTGCTAGCAGGAAAGTCATTCACAACTTTAGTAAATGCCTTGATTGCTTTATCAAAATCACGCAATACATAGTTAGCTTCGCCTTGCCAATAATAGGCATTAGGCAGATAACTACTTTGTGGATAGTCTGATGGGAATTTTTCTAATGCTGTCACCGCTTGCTCATATTGGCCGCTACGCAATGTTTGCAGTGCTGCTTGATAAGCTGCTTCACCATTTTCTACTGCCACCGGTAGTGTTTCAGGAGCAGGTGTATTGTCAATTACTGGTTCCACTGGAACTTCTGGTACAACAGCGGGGACATTTTCAATTGATGCTGCTGACTCTGGAACATCTGGCACGATAGGCATAACGGGAACAGGAGAGGCTGACAATTTTTCTACACGCTGATCTAAATCCAGATAACGCTCTCGTTGGTTTTTCTTCATTGTCTCTAACTGATGACGCAATGATTCATTATCACCATTCAATCGCTGAACTTCTTTTTGCAATTGATCGACACGACCCAGCAATGAAACTAGACCTTGCCCTTGGATAATGCGTTCTAATCGCTCAATGCGTTGCGTTAATGCAGCTTCATCTGCCCAAACTGCATTTGAAATCATTAACGATAATAATGTGCCAACAACAATAAGCTTTTTATCTGATAACTTCATTATTTATTGCCCGATATAGATCAATTCAACACGGCGGTTTTGTTGCCATGCACTTTCATCAAAGCCTTCAACATCTGGTCGTTCTTCACCAAAACTAGTCACTTGGAACTGCTGAACACTGGCACCTTGTAACATTAGAATTTGGCGAATGGATAATGCACGACGTTCACCTAAAGCGAGATTATATTCACGTGAACCACGTTCATCGGTATGGCCAATTAAACGAATTGTTACATTTGGGTTATCGCCTAAATAGGCTGCGTGTGCTTCTAATGTTGCTTGATCTTCAAATCTTACCGCACTGCTGTCATATTCAAAATAAACCACGCGATTGGCTAATGGACTATTAGGATCATTAATTTCATCACCTGTATAGTCGCCTTCACCCACAATCACTTGCGTTTCTGCGCCATCAATACCCGTTCCTGATGCATTTTCACCATCAATGCCTGATGTTTCACCCATACGATCTTCTACCATCACATCGCCATTTTGACCATCAGCACCCGCTTGATTCCCGCCTGTTGTTGTACAGCCAGCAAACCAAATCAGTGATAAGAATAGTGCAGTTAATTTTAATAATTTCATGTTGATTACTCCTAAATTTATAAATGGCTACTTTCTAAGTGGTGACCATGCTGGTTCACGTACATCTGTACCCGATTCTCCAAAACGCCGATGGTTATCACCATCAACAGATACCGCTGCTAACAAGGCTTTGCCTCTTTGTTCGGTAGCATACAGGATCACACGGCCATTTGGCGCAAAGCTTGGCGATTCATCTCGTCCAGACTCCGTTAATACTTGTAGTGTGCCCGTTTGCAGGTCTTGCTTCGCAATGTAAAACTTACCCTTAAAACCATGCACCATCGTTAAAGTGCGACCATCAGGTGAAATATCAGCGGAAGAATTGTAGCTTCCTTCAAACGTCACACGCTGCGCTCGGCCACCATCAACTGATACTTTATATATTTGTGGTCGGCCACCACGATCAGATGTAAATAAGATTTCCTTGCCATTTGGCATCCACACAGCTTCGGTATCAATCGCTTGTGAATTATGTGTCACACGTGACAATTTCCCTGACGCTAGTTCTAATATATAAATTTCAGGATTGCCCGATTTTGATAATGTAAGCGCTAGTTTCGTACCATCCGGAGACCAGCTTGGTGCACTATTAATCCCTTTAAAGGCTGCCACAGAATTACGTCTGCCGCTGCGCATTTCTTGTACAAAAACCTCTGTTTTTCCATTTTCAAATGACACATAGCTCAAGCGTTCACCATCAGGTGCCCAGCTTGGTGACAAAATAGGCTGTTTTGATTGTAATACTGTACGCGGATTAGCACCATCTGCATCAGAAACTTGCAATGCGTAACGCTTATTACCATCAGCACCTTTTACTTCGGTTACAAAGGCCAACCGTGTTGAAAATACACCTACCTCACCCGTTAATGCTTCATACACTTGGTCAGAAATTTGATGCGCTAAACGTCGTAAACCACCTGCAGGCACTTGATAACGCATGCCCGCTAATTGCTGTGATTTATATACATCAAACAGCTGAAATTGAACTTTATGTAATTCGCCATCTTCAGTGCTAACCTTACCGACCAACAGCCCTTCTGATCGCAGTAATCGCCAGTCTTTAAAGTTAATTTCTGCTTTTTCATGAGGATCAGAAATTAGATCACGCTTAGGCAAGGGGTCAAAACGACCACTATTTGCCAAATCATTGGTAATAATTTCTGAAATATCAATTTGTGCTGTCGGTCCTTCATTGCCAAATGGCACAATTGCAATGGGTAGCGCTGCTTCAGTGCCACCAATAATATCAATCACTAACTCTGCTTGTGCTTGCCAAGGCAAGAGCACGGCCAAAGATGCTGCTATTTTTAACCATTGTTTGGTCATATTTTTACCTTCTACTCAGGTTTAAAATTAAATGAAAATTGTTTAAATTTTGCTGCTGCTTTTGGATCTGTTGGTACGGGTAGTGGACCCGCTTTATACACAGCGGTCTCAGCAGAGTGATCAAATAAGGCATTTCCACTACTTTTCACTACCTTTACTTGTTTCACATCACCACCTGGGAATAAGCTTACTTGTAACGTACATTGTAAACCTTGCTCAGCGCTGGTAGGTTTAATCCAATAGCGTTTAACCCGCTGTCGAATAATGGAAACGTACTTATTGACCACTCCTTCAACCCGAGTAGCTTCTTGCTCACGTGCTTCTGTGGCCAAGCTTTCTTGCATTTGTAGCTCTCGCGCATCTTGTTCAGCTTTTAGTTTAGCTGCTGCTGCATCAGCTTTTTCTTTGGCTATTCGTTTTTCTTTTTCAATGCGATCATGTTCTGCTTTAGCTTCTGCCTTTTTCTTTTCTTCTGCTATTTTTGCAAGCCGCAGTGTCTCTTCTTCCTCAGCCTTGCGTGCAGCTTCTTCTGCATCACGTTTTTTCTGTTGTGCAGCTTTTGCATCTGCCTCAGCTAAAAGTTTTTTCTCTTCGGCAATTTTAAGATCTTCCGCTATTTTTTGTTTACGTTCTTCATCTTGCAATCGTTGCTTATTTTCTTCTTCTAATACTTGTTGCCTTTTTTCATCTTCAACTTTACGCTGCTGCTCTAATTCTGCAATTTCTTGTTGCTTTTGCTCTGCTTCTAATTCGCGTTGCTGCTGTTCAAGCTCTGCTTGTTTTTGCTGTTCAACTATTTCTTGTTTCTTGTCTTCAAGTTCTTGCTCAGTTTGCTCAAGTTTTTTATCAATTTCATCTTGTCGATCTTGCTCTTGTTGACGCTTTTCATCTTCAAGTTCTTGCTGACGCGCCATTTCTGCTAACACATCGGCTTCATCCATTGCTGTTGCGTGCACAATATCTACTTTTGGTTGCGCCGCAAACTGTGTCGTTGATTGAAAATCCATGCCAATAAAAATCAAAGCGAATAATGCAACATGTAAGATAATCGCGAAGCTGCCTGCAGAGATGTTTTCAAACAATCTATTTTTCATCGATATTTTCTGGTTGTTTGGTGATTAAGCCCACACTAGGCGCACCGGCTTTTTGCAATAAAGCCATTACAGTAATGACTTGGCCGTAACTGGCGGCGCTATCACCTTTAACCATAATTTGTGTTTTGGGGCTTCGTCGCAACACTGCGGCTACTTTTGTCATTAGCTGTTTTGCAGCAATTGGCTGATCTTGCTTATCACCGATTGCGACATAAAACAAACCATCAGCATCAACAGAAACCACTAAAGGCTCGCTATTCTCATCTGCAGGTTCAACCGCATTAGCCGCCGCCTGCGGCAAATCAACCTGCACACCTTGCGTTAACATGGGCGCTGTAATCATAAATATAATGAGCAGTACCAACATGACATCAATGTAGGGCACAACATTGATCTCAGCTATCGGTTTGCGGCGTTGCCTTTGTTTAGGATAAAGAGCCATCAGCGTGATCCGCGCTTAGCTATGCTGACGTTGCAAAATAGAAGAAAATTCTTCTAAGAATGTGTCATAGCGATTAATCAATCGCTCAACTTCATGTGAATATTTATTGTAAGCAACCACGGCTGGAATCGCGGCAAACAAGCCCATCGCTGTGGCAATTAATGCTTCCGCGATACCCGGTGCAACCATGCTTAGCGTTGCCTGTTGAACATCGCCTAATGCAATAAATGAATTCATAATGCCCCATACTGTGCCGAACAAACCTATATAAGGGCTGGTTGAACCGGCAGTGGCTAAAAAGGGCAATGACATTTCTAGACGATCAATCTCTCGTGCCAAGGAAATGCGCATTACCCGTTGTGCGCCTTCTAATACTAGCCCTGAATCTGAAGATGACTTTTTGAGTCGCACAAACTCCTTAAACCCAACTTCGAAAATCCCTTCCATGCCTTGGCTGGCATGCGGTCTTGATGAAATATCTTCATAAAGCTTATTTAACTCATTGCCTGACCAGAATTTATCTTCAAATGAATCAGCATCTTTTTTGGCTTGAGATAATTCACTGCTTTTTCTGAAAATCAAAAACCATGAATAAATTGAAATGGCTAACAATGCCAACATCACTAGCTTTACCAATAAGCTCGCTTCAAGCACTAAGGTTATCAAAGAAAGATCAGAACCCACTTTGTATCTCCGTTAATAATAAGGAAGGAATCGACATAGGTCGAAACCGATTAGCATTTAAACACGCGATTTTGACCACAGCTTCACATAACAGTTCATCATCACGCATAATTTTTTGTTCAAACTCAAAACTAGCACCTGACAGATCCGTAATGCGTGATTGTACCAATAAAAGATCATTAAATTTGGCGGGTCGTCGAAACTTTAGTTGCATTGAATGAACAGCAAAAATACATTGATGATTAGTAATTAACTCATCCTGTTCAAAACCAAGGCTACGCAGCCATTCTGTTCGCGCACGTTCCATAAAATTTAGATAATTTGAATGATAAACCACACCGCCGCTATCGGTGTCTTCATAATACACGCGAATCGGCCATTCGAAATTAGACATTTTCATTACTTATTGCAGGGGTTAAACCTAAATGTAGATAGGCTCGTTTGGTGGCAATACGACCGCGGGGTGTGCGCATAATAAAACCTTCTTGAATTAAGAACGGTTCTAACACATCTTCAATGGTGCCGCGTTCTTCACCGATCGCCGCGGCCAGATTATCAACGCCGACGGGGCCACCTTCAAATTTTTCAATAATAGCGAGTAATAACTTGCGATCCATCATATCGAAGCCATTATCATCTACGTCAAGCAAGCTTAATGCTTGGCGAGCAATTTCTGCGGTGATATTTCCATCAAATTTCACTTCAGCATAATCACGTACTCGCCGTAATAATCTGTTGGCAATGCGTGGTGTACCACGTGAACGGCGGGCTATTTCATTGGCACCTTTTATGTCTAAACTAACACCAAAGATGCGTGCACTACGTTGCACAATGGTGCTTAAATCTGCCGCATTGTAAAACTCCAAACGCTGCACAATGCCAAATCGATCGCGCAATGGTGACGTTAATGAACCTGCTCTAGTCGTTGCGCCCACCAGTGTAAATGGTTCTAAATCAAGTTTAATAGAGCGTGCTGCAGGGCCTTCACCGATCATAATATCAAGCTGAAAGTCTTCCAGCGCAGGATAAAGTACCTCTTCAACAATGGGACTTAGCCGGTGGATCTCATCAACAAAAAGTACATCATTAGGTTCAAGGTTTGTTAATAAAGCGGCCAAATCACCTGGACGCTCTAAGACTGGGCCGGAGGTTTGCCTTAAATTAACCCCCATTTCATTGGCAATAATATGAGCCAATGTTGTTTTACCCAAGCCGGGCGGGCCAAAAATCAAGGTGTGATCTAATGCTTCTTTTCGATTGCGGGCAGCGGCAACAAATAACTTCATTTGCTCTCGCACTGCTGGCTGACCAATATAATCACTTAATGAACCAGGTCTAATCGCTTGTTCTTGGCGTTGCTCATCGGTTTGAGGATCAGCAGAAATAAAGCGGTCTTGTTCCATTAAAAGCCTTTAATCATGAAAATGCGGATGAAAGATATGATGAGCATCACGCTATTTTCGCTAAAAATGAAAATAATAGCTAGCATTTGCCGAGTTCAGAAACATTACCTCGCGATATGTGGCTAAAATAATAATCATTAAACAAGCACCATCTAACACAATAGAAGAAAGAGAGAACTAAATTTAGATGGGGCTTGCCCAATGACGTTTTCTATTTTTTACTTACTGTAAAAATCAACAAACTCTTGTGTATCAACACTGCCATCTTTGTTTAAATCAATTTCGTCCCAATTACTGGCAACTTCTGGATTTGCCGCAGCTTCTTCTTTGCTAATAACACCATCAGTATTCATATCTAATGCATCCCATTTTGCACTTAAATCTGTTTCAGCTGCGTAGGCTGTAGCTGAAAGCATTGCGATAGATAAAGTTAATAGTAATTTTTTCATAATTTAAATCCTTAAAAAATAATTAAAAAATGCTGTTTTATAATCAGCATTATGGACTTTGCAACCAGTGTGCCAATTATTTCATAAAACATAAAATATGATTAATATCAGCACCTTAACTATTAATGTTTATTATTATCAATGATTTATAATAGCGATATCCACCTGTAACTGTCACCTTTGCCCGACAGTTAATTCGTAAGAACTTATTAACATTAGTTAAGATAAAAAATAGAACAGTTAATTACTTAAAGTAGGCTTGAATAAAGCCACTTGTTTTAAACTCTAAAGGGATTAATCTACTGTGTCTCAATATAACGACAAAATTTATTTAGCGCATATTTATAGTTAGCATTACTAGTAAGAAAAGTAAGCGGGTAGCGAAATAAAGAAGTGTCGTTAACTGGCGACGTTAGCCTAAAAGCATTATTTATTGGCTTTAAATTGTGCTGCTTTTAGCGAGTGGCGGTCTAACAATCGATAAAACTCAGTTCGGTTACGTTTAGCTAAACGTGCTGCCTCAGTGACGTTGCCCTTAGCTAATTGCAATAATTTAATCAAATAATCACGTTCAAAGTCTTTCTTCGCATCATTCAAACTGAGTAACGATACTTGTTTTTCTTGTAAAGCATTTTCAACCAAACTGACAGGAATCAAGGGCGTTGTTGAAAAAGTACAAATATGTTCAATGACATTTTTAAGCTGCCTCACATTGCCTGGCCACTGATAAGCAAGCAAGCATTCTAAGGCTTCATTAGACAAGCCTTTTGCAACAGTAGCTTGCGCTGACTGGCTCTCTGCAATAAAGCGATCTGCTAAAATAGGAATATCTT
>NVWQ02000014.1 GCA_002733715.2 Methylophaga sp. | reverse complement strand
GGTCGATAGCGTTTTACTTTTTCCCAACTTTCTAGCACTTGATTCGCTTTACGAATCATTTTGGCTTGTTTCGGGCTTAAATCACGATCGAGAATAGGCTTTTTGTTTTGATTTTCTACATTTCGCCACCAATAACGAACAACGGGTATCGGCAAGCCAAAGCGCCGAGCAAGATCATCGGGTTTACGAAACCTATCTAGTTTTAATAGATAGATGGCCGCTTTTTCAAGCCGTGCCGTTAGTTCGCGACTTTCTTCAACTCTCATTTAATTTTACTTGATGGCCATGAAAAGTAATTATTTCTGGGATAAGATTATCTAAGTCGCAGTTTGCTCGTGCAATTTTACGAACAGAAATGCCCGCTTTAACTACACTATCAGGGTCGCCTGTAATCAATGGATGCCAGTCAGGTAGTGCTTCACCTTCGGCTAACAGGCGATAAGCACAAGTTTCAGGTAACCAATCAAAATGCTCTGCATGATCAACACTAAGTTGAAGACAATCTGGCATTTTCTCCTGTCTATTAGGATAATCTGAGCAGCGACATGTTTTAATATCTAACAATCCACAAGCGGCACGTGTGTAATAAACAGTGCCATCTTCTTCATCTTGTAACTTATGCAAACAACATCGACCGCAGCCATCACAAAGACTTTCCCACTCATCATGCGACATCTGGCTGAGTCTTTTATGTTTCCAGAACTCTGTGGATGCTTTATCCTGCTTAGTCATGACTGACCATGATCACTTATCAACGTTAATTTCACCTTTAATTACACAGTTTCAATCTAAATCTGTGCTAATTGTCGGTGAAACGGCACAAAATTGCTACCAAAATGACAGTAAAGCCCAACTACAGTCACTACAATCACCCTTTCATATTGACCAACTAGCCACACTTCAAGCTATTGATCTTGCTATTGTTAGCGAGGTTACTGACATACTCACTAAGTCTGAAGCTACCCAATGGTTAGGCACATTACGCAATCGTTATACCGCCCATATCATTCTAATTAGCGACAGTGACACATCAACACAGCAAGACTGGCAGTTAAATGATTATCTTGCGCTAGGTATGAGGCAAGTTAAAACCACAGGCAGACATCAGCTCTTTGTCTATGCTCTAGAAAGCTATCAACGCAAAAAAGACTGGTTGAATAGTAAACACTGGGCAAACCCTGAGAGGTTCGATAAGCATCGCTGGTAGAACATTTATTCAGTCACATCGTCATTCCGGTATGCTTTTAAGCCGGAATCTGAGTATAAGCAAGACTCCCGCGAACCACATACGGGAATGACTAGGTGTAAAAACCTGCAAATTGCATGATCACAAGTATATACCCATCACCAATCAACTTGCAGATTTGTAGCACGCATCCTGAACGTGCTGGCTGCGTTGTAATAATGAGCAATAGAATAACTATTGCATCACTATTACGCCTTGCTAGCCCGCCCATTATGAGCACTAAAAACCTGCAAGTTGAATGATAACGGGTATATAATGATAAGTTATGAAAGAAATTGACTTTAACAGCCCCGAACTATATCTTAACCGCGAATTAAGCCTATTAGAATTTAACTGGCGTGTTTTACAACAAGCCTTAGATACTGATGTGCCATTATTAGAGCGCTTAAATTATCTGTGCATATCATCCACTAATCTTGATGAATTTTTTGAAGTACGTGTTGCCGGGTTAATCCAACAAATAGAAATCGGCGACCCTTACCTTGAAGCAGATCAAGTAACGGCTAATGAAGTATTAAAGTTAATCGCAAAACGGGCACATGAACTGGTTGATGAGCAATATCAAGTGCTTAATGAGGTGTTATTACCCGCACTTGCTGAACAATCTATCGAAATATTACCTCGTGCTAAATGGTCTGATCAACAAAAATCGTGGTTGCGTAACTATTTCTTAGAAGATGTTGCGCCTATTCTAAGTCCAATGGGTTTAGATGCATCACACCCCTTCCCACGCTTGCTCAATAAAAGTTTAAATTTTATTGTTTCTCTAGTCGGCAAAGATGCCTTCGGTCGTAATCGTAGCTCAGCAATTTTACAAGCACCGCGTGCATTGCCTCGAGTTATTCAATTACCCGAAGATCTGCATGAAAAAGGCGAATACCGCTTTGTATTCTTATCATCTATCATTCATGCCTTTGCGGACGATCTTTTCTACGGCATGACAGTTAAAGGTTGTTATCAATTCCGCGTGACACGTAACAGTGATTTAGCGATTGATACTGAAGAAACCAGTGATTTATTAGTCGCTATTTCTGATGAATTAACCCATCGAAATTATGGGGATGAAGTACGTTTAGAAATCGCTCACAATTGCCCCGAAGAAATGGTTGATTTCTTGCGTGTGCAATGTGGCATGCATCAAAATAATGTTTTTCTAGTAAACGGCCCAGTCAATTTAAGTCGTTTGCAAGCACTTCATTCATTAATTGAGCGCCCTGATTTAAAATTTAAACACTTTACTCAAGGTCGACCATCCGGTGTTTCATCTGATAGTGATATCTTCGCCACGATTCGCAAACAAGATGTATTGCTACATCATCCTTACCAATCATTTTCACCTGTTATCGATTTCTTAAAACAAGCGGCGGCTGATCCAAACGTATTAGCAATCAAACAGACTTTGTATCGTACTGGTGCGAAATCACCCATTGTTGATGCCTTAGTCTCAGCCGCACAGGCTGGCAAAGAAGTGACAGTGGTGATTGAGCTACGCGCACGTTTTGATGAAGAAGCTAATGTTGCCTTAGCAGCTCGCCTTCAACAAGCAGCAGTACATGTAGTATATGGCATCGTGGGCTATAAAACGCATGCCAAAATGTTGTGGATTTTACGACGTGAAAATAACAAGTTACGTCAATACGTCCACCTAGGAACAGGTAATTACCATCGTAGTACATCTCGTATTTACACTGATTACGGTTTATTAACCTACGATAAAAAAATTGGCGAAGATGTCAGTAATCTATTTGCTGAAATCACCAGCCTTGGAAAAATTCCTAAGATGCATAAGTTGTTACATGCGCCGTTCACACTGCATGATGGTTTATTAGATCGAATCAACCGTGAAATAACGAATGCCAAAGCCGGTAAGCCTGCTCGCATTATCGCCAAAGTAAATGCCCTAGTTGAACCAGAAATCATTCAATCATTTTACAAAGCATCAATTGCTGGCGTAACGGTTGATCTTATCGTGCGTGGTACCTGCTGTATAAAACCCGGTGTTGAAGGTTTATCAGAAAATATTCAAGTGCGAAGTATCGTTGGCCGCTTTCTTGAGCATACTCGCGTATTCTACTTTGAAAATAATGGAGAATCTGAGGTATGGGCAGCAAGTGCTGATTTGATGAAACGCAATCTACTAAGACGTGTAGAAGCCTGCTTCCCAATCGAACAGAAGAAGCTAAAAAAACATATTCTCAACGACTTAGAACTCTATTTATCAGATAACACTCAAGCATGGATTTTATCTGAGAACGGCCGTTATCAGCGTATTGAACGTGCGGATGATGAGGAAGTGGTTTCTGCTCAAGCTACCCTACTGGCTGAGCTAGCTAAGACTTATTAATATTTATCAATGACTATGAAAAAATTCGTCATCCTCGCGATAAATGTGTCAGAAACACATTTAGACACCAGGGACCCGTTAGGGTTGAGCACACGGCGTGCTCAATCAATGCGGGGATCCATGGGCAGTGAATCTAGCCACAATCTTTGGATTCCCACGTACATGGGAATGACAAGTTCGGTTAATCATGGCTGAAAAAAAAGATATTATCTGTTTCTGTACAGGCACAACTAAACAAAAAGTTATTCAACTAATTGAAGATGGCGCTACAAATATAGAGAAAATATCATCCGCTACCGGTGCGGTTACTGGCTGTGCCGGTTGTGATGTGTCTATTATGGAATTGCTTGATGAATATAAAACCCAATGAAAATACACCTCACCCGAGATAGTATTGCAATGGGTGATGATGTCGACGCTTCACATTTTCACACAATTGAGCTTCCAGAGAACGTGACAATTATAGAAATAGTTGGAGCTATTATAAATTCCAATTATTTAGCTAGTATTGCTGGTGGAAAAGCGAGCTGGAGCCTTGTTTCAAATAATCCAATTGCGATTATTGCCCAACAATGGTCACAAGCAAAAATATTACCCCAATTTAATCACTCTCTCGGCTCACTTCTTAAAGATGCTGGTGGTTATAAATGCCACATCAACTACCACGCTCAGCTTGATCCAGATATTGTCTGCTCTGTTATGTCTAGTAACTGATCAGATCATTAAATACCGTGAAAGTTCCTTTAATTTTTAATTAGTTGATTGTTTTTATTGGCTATTTCGTGGAGGTTCGTCAGTGGCTTCCCCCTTAATTTATTAGAACAACATTTGCTAGCAAGACGGGATGTGTTTAATGACGATGCGGCTAAAAATCAACATTCTGTTTATTTGCCTGAGGCATTAGCTCGTAAGTATCCTAATGCCGATAAAGAGTGGCGTTGGCAGTATGCGTTTATCTCAACAAAGTTGAGTCTTGATCCCCGTTCAGATATGGTGCGTCATCATCACCGAGATGAGAAAACAATTCAACGTGCTATGAAAAAATCCTGTGACAAGGTTGGGCTGACGAAATGTGCCAGCCCCCCACACTTTGCGCCATTCATTTGCTACCCATTTATTGGAAAGTGGTTATGATATTCGTACCGTTCAGGAATTATTAGGTCATAAAGATGTGGCGACTACGATGATTTATACACATGTATTAAATCGTGGTGGTCAGGGTCTACGCAGTCTTTTAGGTGGGATTTTATAGCTTACAATTTTGTTAGATTCTCGCTAGGCTTGTATCCAGCCGGAATCTCAATGTAAACAAGACTCCGGCTTAAAACATGCCTGAGTGACGACGGAGCAATAATCGGCAGATTGAATATGCTTAAACTTTGTTTGATTATTCGATGTTTAAGATATTTTCAACCAACATTTGCACGGTTCGCTGTTGTCTATATTCATTAACTGTAAGGCGATATCTTAATAATACTTGTCCTCCCTGCCCTAACCAATCTGGTTGTTGTTGTCGAAATGCCATGGCGGTGACGTGTTGGCCGTTGCCACTATCAACTGTTAGTCGTAGGTGATCTTGCTGTTGACCTACTACTCGTACGGCTATCACTGTGAACACGCCATGAAATTGAGGCTCGGTGAAGGTTTGCCCCCATGGTGCCGCTGTGGGCAGTAATTCTGCTAGTTGTAATGAGATTTCATCAGGCTTTAGTTCGCCATCAGATAGTAATTGTTGTTGTAATACGCTGGGTTCTACGGTTTGTTTTAGTGCGACTAAAAAGTGTTGTTCAAACAGTGCTAAATCTTGTTTAGCAATAGTTAAGCCAGCTGCCATGGCGTGACCACCAAATTTGGTTAATAAACCTGTTGGTGCTTGGCTTGCCACCAACGCTAATACATCACGAATATGAATGCCGGGGATTGATCGTGCTGAGCCTTTAATTTCATCGTTATTACCCGGAGCAAAGGCGATTACGGGGCGGTGTTGGCGCTCTTTAATGCGTGAGGCTAACAAACCGATTACGCCTTGGTGCCATTGCTCGTCATATAAACAATAGCCTAAAGGAGGATCGTTATTGTCAAATGCCATGCTTTGCAACATATCCAGAGCTTGTGTTTGCATATCTTGTTCGACTTCACGGCGTTGTTTGTTGATGTCGTCCAACATCACGGCGTAGTCTGTTGCTTCGTTAGCATCATCTGTTAATAACGTTTCAATACCGATGCCCATATCTTCTAATCGCCCTGCGGCATTTAGTTTTGGTGCAATGGTGAAACCCATATCAGGTGCCGCTAAATTTCTTGCATCACGGCCTGATATTTGAATTAAGGCTTGAATGCCGGCACAGGCTCGGCCTACACGGATTCTAGCTAGCCCTAGATTAACTAAGGTTCTGTTGAGCTTATCTAGCGGTACTACGTCGGCCACGGTGCCTAGGGCTACTAAATCTAATAATGTATTAAGCTTGGGAATTTCAATTTGTTGCTGTTCGAACCAATTTTGACTGCGTAATTGTTGCCGTAAACCTAATAATAAATAAAAGCATACCCCTACTCCCGCCATATTTTTGCTGGGGAAGTTATCACCGCGTTGATTGGGGTTAATAATAGCATCGGCTTTGGGTAATGTTTCACCGGGTAGATGATGATCGGTGACGAGTACTTTAATGCCGCGTTTATGTGCTGCTTCAACACCTTCGATGCTGGCTATGCCGTTATCAACGGTTAGTAATAAATCGGGTTGCTTAGTATCTGGAATTTCAGCCAATAATTCAGGTGTGAGCCCATAACCATGCACAAAGCGGTTAGGCACAATATAATCTAGATATTTCGCCCCCATTGCTGTTAAACCACGAATCGCTACAGCACAACTTGTTGCGCCATCGGTATCAAAGTCTGCCACGATCATGATTCGCCATTGTTCGGTAACCGCTTGTGTAAGTAGTTTAACAGCGGCGTCCATTCCCATCATCAAGTCTGGTTTGGGCAAGTCCGCTAACTCGTAACTTAAATCAGATTCTGATTGAATGCCGCGTGCAGCTAATACTCGGCGTAGGCTATCTGGCCAGTCTTTGGGTAGGTTTTGCCAGCCAGTAGAATCTCTGCTGATGATTTTTTTGGTCATTCTTGCTCCTTCTGGTCATCCTCGAGATCTTTTATCGGGGATCCATAGATTCCCACTAACAACATGTGGGAATGACGAACTACATTCACCAAAACTTCCAGCTACTGAGAGGTATTAATTCATAGCGACCATATTCGGGGATAATGAGTTCTAATCGGCTTATTTTTGCTCTGCGACACTGTTGTAAAGCGGGTTTTAGAATTTCTTGATCCCACTGCTCTAGCTGCTGTTGCCAGTCTGCTTCAAGATCTAATTCATCTAATACTTTAAGCCCTCGCCCACTGCGTAGCTGTGAACTTATATCATCTATTGGCATTGCGGCAGCTTGGGCTAATTGTTTAAGTAAAGGGTGTTTTCCTTGCACACTTTGCCATTGATTTTGTTTGGCTATAAATTCACCTATGCCCCAGAACCACAGGCTATTGATAGGAATTTTGCTTGCAGATTCGCGTTGCTGGTTAAAGTCAGATTCATAAAGCTTCATCTGTATTTCATTCCATAGCCGGATCCAATTTACTTTGTCCGTACCAGTGGGTAGGAAGTTACTTACTGACTTGCCATTTACATCAGCTAAGGCACTAAAGCTAATGTTGGGGACCGTGTTTAATTGCAGTAAAAATTCGCCTGATTGATGTTGAAACAACTTCGCATCAAACGCTTCAAATAATTCTTGTAGCTCATTAATTAGATCGCTCGCCTCTGTCTTGCTCAGTATTTGTTCATTGGCAAATAAAAGTAGCCGATCTCTATCAGCATGAAGATAACAAGGTGAAGCACATAAAGTAGGCGTTTTTCCATTTAATAGTTGTGCATATGGTAAGTCGACAGCATCAACCGGTGTGTCACTGAAATAGTGAAACAATAGCCGAGTTAAATTTAAATCATCAGCTTCAAACCATGATTTTTTAATGATAGTTTTTAATGCCTGAGGCAGAATATTGGCGTTAATCTTTTGTTGTAATATATTCGCCAAGCCTGGCAAGATCAATGTGAGCGTTGTTTTAGCCATTGGCGAGTGTCTGACGAACAAAGGGAATGGTTAAGCGGCGTTTTTCGACCATTGATGCACTGTCTAGCTGCTTTAATAACGACATAAGTTCATTAGTGTCACGGCTATGATGGCGTAATAAATATTGAGCGACTTCTTCTGGCAATCTTAATCCGCGAGATTGAGCTTGCAACATAAGCATTTTATTTTTCTGCTGATCGTTTAACGTATCTAATTGATAAACTAAGCCTGTTGCTAATCGTGAACGTAAATCAGGTAGCTTGATGGTTGTCATCACCGGGTTATATTGTGAGGCAATAAGTAATTTACAGCCGGTATATTGCAAACGATTAAAGCAATGAAACAGTGCTTCTTCCCAGTCTTTTTTACCTGCAATAGCTTCTAAATCATCAATACAGAGCAAATCTAAGTCTTCTACTGATTCTAAGACTTCGGGGCTAACCTCTTCAACAAGCTCTGCTAGCGGTAAATATAATGCCCGTTTTGCTGATTTTTGAATGTGTTCAGCAATGGCCAATAATAGATGCGTTTTACCTGCTGATTCATTGCCCCATAAATACAAAAAATCAATCTTTGTTAATTCACAGAAATTCGTTACTACCTGCTCTAATTCAGCTTGAGCAAAGTAATAATTATCTAATGTATAAACCTGTTGTAGGCTTAATCGTAACGGTATCTGCATTAGATGTAGAGCTGACTTTCAATATATTGCTGATGTGCATGGCGTAATAGCACCATCACTACTGCGGCGACAGGCAGTGCTAATAATATGCCAGTGAAACCGAATAATTGTGCTCCTGCCATTACAGCAAATAATACCGCGACAGGGTGCAAACCAATGCGCTCACCCACAAAGCGTGGTGTTAACACCATGCCTTCTATCATTTGGGCAACACTGAACACGCCCACCACCATCAATACGGGTAACCATTCATGGAACTGTAAGAATGCTGCTAAGCCAGCCAAGCCGATGCCGACTATTAGCCCTAGATAGGGCACAAAACTTACAATACCTGCTACCACACCTAACAAGAGTGCTAATTCAAGCCCAATCAGGGCTAAACCAATGGTGTAAATGGTAGCTAAAGCCAGCATTACCATAAGTTGACCGCGAAGAAATGCGGCTAACATTTCGTCACATTCTAGCGATAAAGCGATGATTTTATCTGCATTTCTACGGGGGATTAACTCTCTAAATCGTGCAACAAGCAAATCCCAGTCACGCAATAAATAAAAAGTTAGCACGGGAATTAACACTAGGTTTGCTAACCATTGCAATGCGATAACACCCGAGTGCGTCATGTATTTAACGATACTTCCGGCAACTTGCCCTACTTCTGCCCAATAGTTGGTAATGGATTGTTTTATAGTGTCTATATTAAATATTTCGACGGGAAAGCCTGTTGATGCTAACCAAGGAATAACATGAGTTTGGAACCGTGCTAGATACTCAGGTAGGCGTTCAAATAGTGCGCCTACTTGTGCTGTTAGCATAGGTAATAAAACAAACAGTAGGATTAGACTAAACAAGACTAATGCGCCGAAAACGATGGAGACAGAGACCGTTCTAGAAAGCTTCTTTTCTTCTAATTTATCGACAATAGGGTCACCAAGATAAGCAAATAATGCGGATACAAAAAAAGGCATTAAAATTGGAGACAACAGATAAAAAAGCCAGCCCGAAGCTAAGACAATAAGTATTAGATAGATCTTGTATTCTTCAGTCATGGATTGTTGTTTTACTGTCATGCACGAGCTCTCCAGATTAAAATCGATTCAGTTCCATTAAATAAACACACTAGCTGTGACAAGCCAAATTGTCACCATTATTTGTAATATACCCAAAACAGCTAAGATTAATACTATCTCTGAAAATAGAGAGTAAGTTGAGAATATCTTGCAGGGTCATAGTATCAATTTATAATAAATTACATCTGTGGAATGATCGGCAGTTTGTTCTTTTAACACACGCCCTATCGCAATCATTTGATTTAATTTTGATAAATCTGAAGATAATAAAATACTTATTTCAAGCTTGTCATTTGCCAAGTTTGACAGTTGTACATCAGAGATAGTGTGTAATTTTGATAAATATTGCTTAACGCGGATGTAGTCAGCATAGCCTTTCACATTGCTAATTTGTAAATCATATCGCTGTGTATCTTGATTGCGCACTACCTGTGTAAATTGTCTGGAAGTTCGATCCGCTAATTCTGATATGCCTGCATAAAATGCATCGTTACCATTTGATTGCCATTGCTCGGTTTTGTCATTCCTTATTGATTGCCACCTAATCTTCATCGCACCATTTTCATTTATAGCTACACGCGCCGTAACAATGATTTGAGCATCATAGCGTTGAGATGCTTTTAATATGGGCTCGGAGAATCCAGCCCATAAATCAGCAAAACTTAACTGCATTTGGTCGCGTAAATCGATTAAAGGCATAAAAAGCGGCAAACCTCTTTTTGTGAGTGCTTGTTTTAAACTGTGTGACATTGCATTATCAATGCTGTCTTCAGCTACGATAGTTCGCCTACCGTTATTATCAATAGCTAACCAAAGTAACACCTCTGGGCGTGATTTCTCCCATATAGGGAGGCCCAATTCAGTGATTGATTGATTGAGCTTGTCTTCATTAAATATAAGTTGTAATTCTAATATATCCGGTTGCGTTAAGTCATCACTCAGCTTATTCATTCGATGGTATTGATATTGACGAATAAATTGATCAGACTGGTTTAAAATGGGTGTAAGGTTGGTGGAGTTTAGTGCCGCACTATCACCAACGACTTTAAGTAATACTTCTTTTAATACATCAGCTGATATTTTTTTACGCTCTTCTTCAGTTTGCGTCATCACAGGAAGCTGCGCCTGATACAAGCCAGTAATGTCTACAGCAAAGCTATTGCTAGACACGAACGACAAAATTAGTATTAAAATTAACCTATGCATTGTGGTATTCTATCACGCTGTTTTCGGGCTATATACCCATAATCATTCAATCTGTGCATTTTCACTCCTCCGCCACTCCGGTATGTTTTAAGCCGGAGTCTTATTTGTACGGAGATCCCAGCTAAAATCATACCGGGATGACGAGGTTTTTTTGCAAATTGAAGCATCACGAGTATATAGCTTTAGATTCGATACTTAAATCAGGAACCAAATACATGGCAAATACTACCGATGACAATGCATCACTTAGCTACCGAGATGCAGGCGTCGATATAGAAGCAGGTAATGCTTTAGTTGATCGCATTAAACCCCTAGCTAAAAAAACGCGTCGTCCTGGCGTTATGGCTGGTTTAGGTGGCTTCGGAAGCATGTTTGAGCTGCCGGTAGATCGCTATAAACAACCGGTTTTAGTTTCGGGTACTGACGGTGTCGGCACAAAACTACGATTAGCCATTGAATCAGGTATTCACGATACGATCGGCATTGATTTGGTTGCGATGTGTGTTAATGACATTATTGTTTTAGGAGCCGAGCCTTTATTCTTCTTAGATTATTATGCTACTAGCAAGCTTGATATAGATGTTGCTACATCAGTTATCTCAGGCATTGCGGAGGGTTGTCTATTATCTGGAGCAGCATTGGTCGGTGGTGAAACAGCTGAAATGCCTAGTATGTATGAAGAAGGTGATTACGACTTAGCTGGTTTTTGCGTCGGTGTCGTTGAAAAAGACAATGTTATTGATGGTAGCCAAGTACAAGCTGGCGACGTGCTGATTGGATTAGCATCTTCTGGCCCCCACTCAAATGGCTATTCACTTATTCGCAAGATCCTTGAGCGCAGTGGTCAAGCATTAAGCAGCGCATTTGGCGACACCACATTGGGTAAGCACCTTTTAGAGCCGACAAGAATTTATGTTAAAAACCTCCTCCAACTTCATGAAAAAATTAATATTCATGCCTTATCTCATATCACTGGCGGTGGTCTGTTAGAAAATATTCCACGCGTTTTACCTGATAATGTTGATGCGATCATTGATGCAAAATCATGGACTCGTCCGCTTATATTTGATTGGCTACAAGAGCAAGGCAATGTAATTGACGAAGAGATGCATCGCACTTTTAATAATGGTATAGGTATGGTCATTGTTGTTGCTAATGAAGATGCAGCAGGAACCCTCTCCATATTAGCTGAGTTGGGTGAAGCGGCCTTCCAAATTGGCGAGATTAAAGCTTCAGACCAAGAAACACCTAGCGTTATCATTAATAAATAATGGCTGAAACGATTAATAAGCCTACTATTGTTATCCTGATTTCAGGCCGTGGCAGTAATATGGTATCCATTCTTGATGCTATTAACGCAGGTAAATTGCCCGCTACTGTGGCAGCTGTAATCAGTAATCGGCCAAATGCAGCTGGAATAAAAGTTGCTCAACAAGCTAATATTCCAACAGCGGTGATTGACCATAAATCATATAATAGTCGCGAGTTATTTGATCAAGCGATGGCGAAAGAAATTGACAAACACTCACCTAACCTCATTGTTTTAGCTGGTTTTATGCGTATTTTAACCACTGAGTTTGTGGAGCATTTTTCAGGTAGATTAATTAATATTCACCCCGCTCTATTGCCTAATTTTAAAGGTTTGAACACACATCAACGTGCAATTGATGCTGGTGAAAAAGAACATGGCGCTAGTGTGCACATGGTGACACCTGAACTTGACGGTGGACCTGTGGTCTTACAAGCACGAGTCCCTGTATTAGAAAATGATACAGCAGAGACATTAGCGGCTAGAGTGCTTAAGCAAGAACATAAGCTCTACCCCGCCGCCATAAAAAAACTAATTGAGGATACTGGCAACTAATTATTAAGTATGACAAGTCGAATTTTCACACTATTATTTTTTTTAAGCATGTCGCAATGGCTATTTGCACAAGACATTCCTGATTTCTCAGCAAATTACAAAGTAAGACTTAACGGCTTGTCCGCCGGTGAATTAAAGCGGGCACTGACCACTAATGATGACGGGACACGTACATTTAAATCTCAAAGCCAAGCAAAGGGTATCTTTGCTTTTTTTAAACCTGATCTTATTGAAGAAACTAGTATATGGATGAAAAAAGGCAACAATATCTACCCACAGTCCTACCTATACCAACGAACAGGCGGTAAAAAGGATAAGTATTTAAGTCTGGATTTTGATCGGAATAATCAACGGATCAATATTGATAATAAAAAACAAACTTGGTCATTAGAAGCTAAGCCTAACTCTCTAGATAAGCTAAGCTATCAATTAGCCTTAATGTTGGATCTCGAGCAACAAAAGAAAGAATTTAGCTATCAAATTGTAGATAAAGGTAAATTCAAAACATACGATATTATCATTTTAGGCACTGAAATTATTAGTACGCCATTAGGGAAGATAGAGACCATTAAACTTAAGCGCAAACGTAGCAGTGAAAAACGGCGTCAAACTACGTTATGGTGTGCGCCGGCACTTAACTATCTGCCTGTTAAAATTGAGCATATTGAAAAAGATGGTACAAACTTCACTGCCGAATTACGCCGTTTAAAGGGGTTTGATACTGCAAGTGCATTTGAAAAGAAAGTGGCTACAACAAGCGCTCTGCCTTTACATTAAAGTAAATAACCTCATTTCTGGATAAGGAAAAATAATTTATCATTTTAATTCAATCATATAACTGATAAATGAATGGCTTCGGCAGAAGATCCTTCGCTATAGCTTAGGATGACATACAAATATGTGTCATTCTGACGACGTTAGAGGGAAGCATCTTAACAAAGAAGCCTTTAAACTACATATTTTCCATTCACCGTAAGGTTAAACTCTTATCCAGAACTGAGGTTAAATATAAAATATGACTAAAGAATTCACTATTATTAATGAAACTACGCCCTACCAAGGTTTTTTTAGTATAAAAAAGGTAGAGCTCAAGCATACTTTGTTTAAGGGAGGCTGGAGCAGGCCAATAAAACGTGAGTTATTCCAGCGTGGTAATTGTGTTGCCGTGTTGCTCTACGACCCTATCCGAGATGAAGTAGTTATTATCGAACAATTTCGCATAGGTGCCATTCAATTAGGCGAACAAGCTTGGTTATTAGAAATTGTAGCGGGAGCAATCGAGCCTGGTGAAACAGCTGAAGAAGTGGCCTATCGTGAATCTATTGAAGAAGCAGGCTGTGAAATACTCGAGCTAATTAAAATCAATGATTTTTTCACGTCACCGGGTGGCACATCTGAGTTATTAACCTTATTTTATGGCAAGGTCGATAGCCAAAACATTGGTGGAATTCACGGCTTAGATGAAGAAGATGAAGATATTTCGGTAACAACAATGAAGTTTGATGATGTCTACCAACTGCTGCTTGAGGGAAAAATTCTTTCTGCTATTCCCATCATTGCCATACAGTGGTTATACATTAATCGTGATAAATTACGACAATAGTGAACTAATGGTATAACTCACTGCCAATGTATGCTCACTCGCGGCTTGAATGGTGACATTATCTTTTGCAGCATTGGCTGTTTCAATACATAAAAAGCGCCGATAATCATCATTATCTAGGTCGGTCATCCTAGATGATACTGTTGTCCATGGGTTCCAAATTACAGTTGTTGTACAACCTGTTACTGAAAAATTGACTTCACGTTCAAAGCCTTTATCAATTAGAGACACATCATTGTCTACTGCTTGGAAAACACGATCTATTTCTTCTGAAACGGTTACATCACCCAACTGTAAATTTTCTGAGAACCCCTCTAATTTATCAAGGTATTTTTTGCCATCTAATCCTGTTACAGTGATTTGGTCAACATCACTTATCTTAAAATAAGTATGAAATGCCTGTGTGATAGTAAATTCTTGATTCCCGGTATTTTTTGTTGTTAGCTTTAGCTCTAGCGATTTCCCTACTCTAATTTCAAGTACTAACTTAAATTGATAAGGCCAAATAGCTTTGGTTTCATCGGTGGATGATACACCCAATATAAGTGTCGTAGCCCCATCCAAATCAACATTACTGGCCATGACTTGCCACTGTTGGTTTCGCATAAAACCGTGAGAAGGTCGGCCATAGCCTGATGTGTCGTCGCCAAACCAAGGCCAGCAAATGGGTACTCCACCTCTTATTGCTTTGCCCGTTTGATATACCGCATTTTCACTTAGAAAGATAAGGTCATTTTTCTGTGTATGCGGCTGATAAGAAATTACTTGGCCAGCATACGTTGAGATTCTAGCTTTGGCATGTTTATTATTGATATCAACCATAACAAAGCCACTATCTTCAATAAATTGTAGCTGTCCTGTTATACCAAATTGTTCATTTAATGTATCAATATTTTGCATATATTTAAATTTATATTATTCAAAATAAATGACGGACCTAAAGGTCCGTCATAATAATCATAGTTGTAAAACCATTTTAGTGGTGATGACCGCCTTCGCCATGCACATGTCCATGTTCAAGTTCTTCTTTGCTTGCTTCACGAACTTCACGAACTGTCACATCAAAATTCAAATGCTCACCGGCTAAAGGATGGTTGCCATCAACAGTGATCATTTCTTCACCCATCTCTACAACGGTTACCATAACTGGGCCAGCATCTGTTTCAGATTCGAATTGCATACCTACTTCAATGTTATCAATGCCACCAAATAATTCTTTTGGCACTTCTTGCTTCATGTCTTCAACACGTTCGCCATAAGCATCTTTAGGTTCAATGCTTGCTTGTATTTTATCGCCTGCTTCTTTGTCTAATAAGGCAGTTTCTAGACCAGGGATGATGTTACCCGCGCCCTGCAAGTAAGCTAATGGACCAGCACCTTCAGAGCTATCAATTACTTCACCATCATTATCTGTTAATGTGTAATCAATCACTACAACTGCATTTTCTATAACTTTCATTTTTGTTCCTTGAACTATTTATTTTAAAATAACCATTTACTACGTTTTCTTAGCTACAGCCGTATCAACACTGCTTCGAACATTGCTATAGAGTTTGATATGTTTCTTCTGAAAAACTGAAATTACTTGAGATTATTAGATTGGTGAATCTTATTTTAAAGCAAAGCTGTTCGCTTCCAGAAAATCAAAAGAGCGATAGTTTAACAGATTAGTGAATCTACTTGGAAATACAGATTGAATAATTGTTTAGAAGGTTTAACTCTTTAGATCCTGTGTGGCTGGATCATTGAAGTTAATACCTTCTATTTCTATATGAGATAAATAATTATTTTGCAGTACGAGTTCAAGTTCTAATATTGGCATTGGACTACCAAAATAATGGCCTTGATAAGAATCGCAGCCCATCTCTTGTAGCAAGTTAAACTGTGACTCAACTTCAACGCCTTCTGCAATAACACCAATTTTCAACATATGACCTAAAGCAATGACCATTTGTATAATTAATTTATCGTGCTCACTGTCCAGCGAACGAGAAACAAATGAACGATCAATTTTAATTTGATCCACGGGTAATCG
The DNA here is from genome assembly GCA_002733715.2 of Methylophaga sp. Taxonomy (GTDB): domain Bacteria; phylum Pseudomonadota; class Gammaproteobacteria; order Nitrosococcales; family Methylophagaceae. The sequence continues at coordinate 10,039 of NVWQ02000014.1, read as the reverse complement.
ACTAACATAATTTAATGACGAGTAACCGGTGCCAAAATCATCCATTGAAATAGTAATACCTGCGGCCTTTATTTGTTTCATTTTTAAGATGGCCACATCTACATTTTCCAAAACGACTGTTTCTGTGAGTTCGATATTTAATTTTTGCGGATTAATCTTATATTCTTTAACTATGTGTAAGAATTTATTTACAAAATCATCTTTCTGAAAATGTAATGCACTGATGTTAATTGATAATACAAGGTGTTTTGTTGTATCTGCCTGCTCCCATTGTTCCATCTTCTGACAAGCTGTATCAATAACCCATAACCCAATGTCTTCAATAAGGTGAACTTCCTCCGCGAGTGGGATAAATTCCGACGGGGGTACCAAGCCTCGTATTGGATGATGCCAGCGAATTAATGCCTCGGCACCTTCTGCTTGCCCCTCGTTATCAACTTGAATTTGGTAATACAATTCAAATTGTTGCTTATCAAGAGCCACACGCAGAGCCTGCTCCTCTGAAATTCTTTTTTCTATTGCTTCTTGCAAATCTGCACCAAAAAACTGCAGTGTGTTTCTGCCGGAATTTTTAGCCGCATACATTGCTGTATCTGCTTGCGATAGCAATGTTGCTATCTCATTATCATTACTGTGAAACAAAGTTACGCCAACGCTTGCTGAAGTGTTATAAGTGAAAGCATCAAGTAAATAAGGTTGATTTAACGTAGATACAATCTTATTACCTACGGTATTTGCCTCAGCCATAGCGAGTCGCTCATCTTGATCTAAATGTTCTAGCATCACTATAAACTCATCACCGCCAAGTCTAGCAACGGTATCTACGGCCCGAACTATGTCCGATAACCTATTAGCAACCTCCGTTAGTAACATATCGCCATAATGATGCCCTTTAGAATCATTTAATATTTTAAACTTATCTAAATCAAGAAAAAATAAGGCACCAAAATAATCATGACGTTCACTTGTTTTTAATGCAACTTTTAACCTTTCAATCAACAAGCGACGATTAGGTAGTTGCGTTAATGAATCATAAAAAGCTAAGTGGCGAATTTTTTCCTCTGAAGCTACGCGCTCACTAATATCAGAGAAGGTCAGTACATAATTTGTTATTTCGTTGCCGATATTTTTCACAACAGTAATCATGTAATCTGCAGGGTAATATGTTTTGTTTTTATGTACGCCTATCAACTCACCGGACCAAAACCCTTTATCCAAAATCTCATTATCTATTTGTTTTAGCTGTTCTTTATTTTGAGGGTTCGATGTGAATGATAATGGTGTTTTTCCTTTAACATCAGCTAGTTCATAGCCTGTTATTTCTGTGTAGGCGAGATTAACTCGAATAATATTTTTTCCCGAATCGGTGATAATTATCGCTTCTTGAGTATTGAAAGCGGTTGCCGCTATTCGTAACTCACCATCCCGCGCCTCAATTAAATCAAGCATCTCATTAACCGTATCAGTTAATTCGCCCACCTCATCATCGCTATATTTTTCTGTACGAAGCCCATATTTTTCTGTTTTAGTAATAATTCTAGCTGTTTCCGCCAATTTTTTAATGGGGTCAATAATCGATGATGCAAAATTGGGTACTAAAAAGAAAGCGAGAAATAAAGCCGCTAATAAGATTAAAGCTACGATGACTAAGTTAGTAACAATACTTAGCCACATACTGTATAAACTCACAATTATCGTTAACTCACCAATTTCAGATCCATTAAAGACGACAGGATGTGAGAACTGTATTTGCTGCCAAAATGCCTTGTCGCTATTAGCCTTTTTTGTTTTATCAAAGCTAGTAAATGTTCCATTACCTTTATCTTGCAAAGTAATATGTGTAATTGAAGGCGAGCTTGCCCTAGCTGTATCTAATACTTGTTGTGTTGTCACAGAGTCATGATAAAGAAGTGCCGAAGTCACATTTGTAGCAACAAGTTCAGATACTATATGAATATGCTCACGCTCATGCTGAAATGCTTTATAAATATTTTGTGCGGCTAACAAGGTAAATAGAAGAAGAAAAGCGATGACCAAAACGCGCATTATAATAAGGCGCAGCTTGGAATAAATAGATAGTTTTGATTTTAATTCAGAAAACATATGTTTCATCTTGTCGCATAGCAATCCATCCGTATTTATACATTTTGTATCACAGAGTATACATAAAAAGTATACTATTCTGAAATAGCAACAAATTATGGCTTATGGCAATACAATTATTCCTATTCAATAAACCTTTTGATGTATTAACACAATTTACAGATGAAAGTGGTCGAAAGACACTTAAAGACTTTATTGATATAGCACATATTTATCCTGCTGGACGATTAGATCGTGACAGTGAAGGTTTAGTTTTGCTAACCGATTCAGGGCCATTACAGCACCAAATTAGCGATCCTAAATATAAACTTGAAAAAACGTATTGGGTGCAAGTTGAGAATATTCCAAGTGATTCAGCTTTAGAAAACTTACGTCAGGGTGTTGAGCTGAAGGATGGATTCACCAAGCCAGCTGAGGCTAAGTTAATTGAACCTCCAAATATCTGGCCGCGCACGCCCCCCATACGTGAACGAAAAGCTGTTCCTACTCAATGGATTGAACTCAAAATAACGGAAGGTAGAAACCGACAAGTACGACGTATGACCGCCGCCATTGGTCACCCTACGCTTCGTTTGATACGCTATGCTATAGGTAATTGGACCATTGATAATATTGAGTCGGGGAAATGGATAGAAGTTGCTGCCCCTGATCTTAGCTCAGGCATGATAAAATCTAATAATGATTTGGACTCCACGCACCACCGTCGCCGCAGTAATCGAACACGACAATCGCTTTCTGATGGTCGAGGAAGAAATCAATGGGAAAATGATGCTCAATCAACCCGCAGGTCATCTCGAGTCAGGCGAAAGTCTAATCGAAGCGGTGATTCGTGAAACACTTGAAGAAACAACGTGGACATTTAAACCCACTGCCTTGGTAGGCATATATCGTTGGCAGTTACCCGATGATGGTGAAACGTATCTGCGGTTTTGTTTTACGGGTGTGCCGATTCAATCAAATTCTAATTTGAGTTTAGATCCAGATATACACCAAGCTTTTTGGTTAAATCAAAAGCAATTAAAAAGAAGAAAAACAGAGTTCCGTAGTCCTTTAGTTCAAGATTGTTTTGATGATTATCTTGCTGGACATCGTTACCCATTAACATTATTAAATAATTAAACATGTCAGAACAAAATAAAAATAAAATAGTAGTCGGCCTTTCCGGCGGTGTGGATTCTTCAGTTGCAGCCCTTTTGTTACAGCAACAAGGTTATGATGTTGAAGGCATGTTCATGAAAAACTGGGTAGATTTTGCTGAAGAAAGCGAATGTACCATTGCTGAAGATCGCGATGATGCCAACTCCGTTGCCGATAAAATCAACATCCCTTTTCATGAAGCCAATTTTGCCATGGAATATTGGGATTACGTATTCAAAAACTTTCTTGATGAATACCGTGCGGGTCGCACGCCTAACCCTGATATTTTATGTAATCGTGAAATCAAATTTAAGGCTTTTCTCGACCATGCAATGAATTTGGGCGGCTATTTAATTGCTACGGGGCATTACGCTCGTGTCGAAGAACGTAATGATGGTTTCCATTTATTAAAAGGCCTTGATCATAATAAAGATCAAAGCTACTTTTTATATACGCTCGGACAAGAGCAGTTATCACGTACCCTTTTCCCATTGGGCGATCTTCCTAAGCCTGAAGTGCGCCGTATTGCGGAGCAAGCAGGATTTATTACCCACGATAAAAAAGACAGTACCGGTATTTGTTTTATTGGTGAACGTCGTTTCCGCGAATTTTTAGCACGTTATATTCCTGCTCAACCAGGTGAAATGCAAACACCTGAGGGTGAAGTTATCGGCCAACATCAAGGTTTAATGTATTACACATTAGGTCAGCGGCAAGGTTTGGGGATCGGTGGCAGAAAAGACAGTTCAGGTGAACCATGGTTTGTTGCCGGCAAAGACATGGAAAAGAAAATCCTATACGTTGTTCAAGGAGATCATCCTTGGCTTCATAGTCAATCATTAAAGGCAGAGCAGTTATCATGGGTTGCGGGCAATCCACCTTCTTTTCCGTGCAAAGCAATGGCAAAAACACGTTATCGGCAACCCGATCAAACTTGCGTAATAACACAAGATGAAGACGGCAAGATTAATGTGGTATTTGAACAAAAACAGCGTGCTGTTACGCCCGGGCAGTCAGTTGTTTTCTACTTAGGTGATGATTGTTTAGGAGGGGGCATCATTGTCAGTACTGATGCACCTGGAGTCCATCCATGAGTACGACAAATAACGAGCGTGATCGCATTATAGCTTTAGCGGCCTTAATGCAGTCAATAAGTTTAGTTCAACAAATTGCTGAAACAGGCCAGATTGAGCAGTCTGATTTTGAGACTGTACTCAACAGCCTACTCGCAATTGACGCGCCTACAACAGAAGTAGTGTACGGTAAACTTAGCCAGTTAAAATCTGGATTAAAGCAACTCAATAGTCAGTTGTCAAAAAGCAAAAATAAAAAAGATGTCCAGCTATTACGTTACGCTATTAATTTGCTACATTTAGAACGACAACTTGCCAAACGACCTGCAATGATGGATTTAATCAGCCGTGAAATTGAACAAATACCACAACAGATTGAATATTTTGGCGATATAAACAACCCTCAGGTCATTGCGCGTTTAGCTGATATATATCATCGTACAATTAGTGAACTAAACCCACGAATTCAAGTGCAAGGTGATCCGGCTTTTTTACAACAAGCGGATAATGTTAATCGAGTGCGAGCATTACTGTTAGCAGGCGTTCGTGCCGCCATTCTATGGCGACAAAAAGGTGGAAGACGTTGGCACTTTATTTTTCACACGAATAAAATGTTGAAAATTTCTACATCGCTACTCGAGTAGACTAATAAGAACATGAATACTCGAATTATTGGGATATTAGTTTTATCACTAGCATTATCCTCAGCGGCACTAGCAAAAGAGCTTCCTGAAGTTCAACTACCCTCAAAACTGAGTGGTCAAAATGTATTGGTTCTCTATAAAGAATTTAATTCCTTTTCTCAACAAATTGCTGAATATTATGCAGAAAAACGCCATATACCTTCCTCACAAGTAGTACCTATAGCTATTTTTCGTAATCCTGATGCCATAAACCAGAAAAAATTCGAGTCTATCTATGCACAGCTTGCAGCGCATTTAACAAAAAATATAAAGGTGGTTGTATTAGCATGGCACACGCCTTACCGTGTTGACTGCATGTCAATTACCAGTGCATTTGCTTTGGGGTTTGATAAGAAATATTGTAGCCATCCAACAAAAAAAGTGAGTGGCTGTCATAAAACAGCGAATAGCCCTTATTTTAATCACTCATCTAGCCTATTGTGGCAAGAAAACCCTCCACTTAGATTGAGTATGATGCTTAGCGGAAAAACGCTTATTCAAGCCAAAGAGCTTATCGATAGAGGTGTTGCAGCAGATTCTACATATCCTATTGGTAACGCTTATTTGGTGAGAACTAATGACCCAGCTCGTAGCACTCGCTGGCCAATCTTTAAACAATTTTCAGATTTATGGGGCGATCGAAAAGGTTTACGAGTCCAATATGTCGATGATCGTTGGAATAAAACATCAACACAAATAAAAAACAAACAGAATATTATGATTTATCAGACTGGTTTAACTCATGTACCCGCTATTAAAACAAACCATTATCTTGCTGGTGCTATAGCTGACCACCTTACTTCTGCCGGAGGTATGGGAATTGAAAAATCAGGACAAATGAAAGCGTTTCGCTGGTTAGAAGCAGGAGCAACCGGAAGCTATGGAGCTGTAGTAGAGCCTTGTAATTACATTGAAAAGTTTCCAAACCCACAGGTACTTATCCCCTCTTATTTATATGGCGACTCGCTGATTGAAGCTTATTGGAAATCAGTACAACAACCTGGGGAAGGCTTATTTGTTGGGGAGCCCTTAGCAAGACCATGGAACAGGACTCAAATAGAATTTGATGATAAAACACTTATAATTCGTAGCCGCGAATTAGATCCGACCAAATCTTATCGTGTAGAATCTCAGAAAAATGAACTTGCATTATGGGAAAAAGTTCAAGCAAAATTTAATTGGTCTAAACAAGAAGTAAAAATACGTATTCCAAAGGCATATTCAGAACGATATCGCATTGTAGAGAAAGAGTAACGCCATGATTTATAACGATGAAAATATCAAGTTAATCAACAACTATAAAGCCTACACTATGAGCGGTTCAAATATGTCGCCCGCTGTGGATGAAGGTGATTTTCTAGTAGTTGATATCAACCAGAAGTTTATTATTAGCGGGGATATTTACGTCATCGAATATGAAAAGTCGATTGTTGTATGTAGATTGTTGTTAGATCGAGAAACCGTGCTACTTATATTTGATGGTACCAAGGTTGAAATTGAAGAGCCATTACATGTTATTAGTATTATTGGCCGAGTAATAGAAATAAAAAAAGCCTCTGATTGAGGCTTTTTTTCGCAGTTATCTCCATCCTTGGAAATAACTATTTCAATAAAAATAAAATGTTATTTAGTTTTTAGATTTATCAACAATTTTTTGAATCCAAGGCATCATTTCACGCAATTTAGCACCTGTTTTCTCAATAGGATGCTCAGCATTGATATGACGCATTGATGTCATTTCTGGGTAACCAGATTGACCTTCAAGGATAAATTGTTTTGCATATTTACCTTCTTGAATATTTTTCAATGCTTCACGCATCGCACGACGGCTTTCTTCGTTGATAATTTTAGGGCCGGTAACATATTCGCCATATTCAGCATTGTTAGAGATTGAGTAGTTCATGTTAGCGATACCGCCTTCATACATAAGATCTACAATCAATTTCAATTCATGCAAACATTCGAAATAAGCCATTTCTGGAGCGTAACCCGCTTCAGTCAATGTTTCAAAACCCGCTTTAACTAATTCAACAGCACCACCACATAAAACAGCTTGCTCACCGAACAAGTCAGTTTCAGTTTCATCACGGAATGTTGTTTCAATGATACCGGTACGACCACCACCAACACCTGCAGCATATGATAATGCGATTTCTTTCGCTTTACCCGATGCATCTTGCTCAATAGCGATTAAATCAGGGATACCGCCGCCTTTAACAAATTCACTACGCACTGTATGGCCTGGCGCTTTAGGTGCAATCATAATGACATCTAAGTCAGCACGCGGTTGTACTTGCTTGTAGATAATGGCAAAACCATGAGCAAAGGCTAAAACAGCGCCTTTTTTCAAGTTTGGTTCAATTTCATCGCGGTACAATTCTTTTTGAAACTCATCAGGCGTCAGAATCATAACTAAGTCTGCACCTGCAACAGCTTTAGCCGTTGATTCAACTTTTAAACCTGAACCTGTTGCCTTTGGTCTTGAAGGCGAACCTTCACGTAGAGCAACAGTTACATCAACACCTGAATCATTTAGATTGTTAGCGTGTGCATGGCCTTGTGAACCATAACCAACGATTGTAACTTTCATACCTTTGATGATTTCTAGGTCACAATCTTTATCGTAATAAACATTCAAACTCATTTTTTAATTCCTTAATTCTTCAAATATGTAATATTTTATCGCCACGGGCAATACCAGACACCCCTGAACGAACAGTTTCTAAAATTTTATGCTCAGCTAGTGCTTCAATGAAAGAGTCTACTTTTCTTCCTGAACCAGTTAGCTCGATAGTATATGTTGATGTTGTAACATCAATGATATGACCACGAAAGATATCTGCTAAACGCTTAATATCTTCACGTTGATCCATAGTGGCTGCTTTAACTTTTATCAGCACCATTTCACGTTCAATGTGAGGGCCTTCAGAGAGATCTAGCAATTTCACAACATCTATCAACTTATTAAGTTGTTTGGTAATTTGCTCAATAATTCGATCCGTACCAATCGCTACAATTGTAATACGCGATAAGGAAGGATCTTCAGTAGGCGCCACAGTTAATGATTCAATATTATAGGCGCGAGCAGAAAACAAACCTACTACGCGTGATAATGCCCCCGCCTCATTTTCAATCAAAATAGCAATAATATGGCGCATTATGATAGTTCCCGCTCTGGCGACTGAGGTAACTCACAGTGAGGTGATAAATGCATTTCATTATGGGCCTTGCCGTTTGCAATCATCGGATATACATTTTCCATTTGATCAGTCACTATATCTACAAATACTAAACGATCTTTCATAGCAAATGCTTTTTCTAAGCCGCTGCGAAGATCAGCTGGATCTTCAATACGAATACCCACATGGCCATACGCTTCTGCTAATTTCACAAAGTCAGGCAATGATTCCATATAAGAATGTGAATAACGTTCTTTATAAAAGAACTCCTGCCATTGACGAACCATGCCTAAATAACGGTTATTTAACGCGATAATTTTAATCGGTAAACCATATTGTAAACAGGTTGATAACTCCTGAATACACATTTGAATACTACCCTCGCCGGTAATGCACACAACTGTTTCATCTGGATAAGCTAATTGAACACCCATCGCAGCTGGCAAACCAAAGCCCATCGTTCCTAGGCCACCAGAATTTATCCAACGGTTAGGCTTTTCAAAGCCGTAATATTGAGCAGCCCACATTTGATGTTGGCCTACATCAGATGTCACATAGGCATCGCCTTTAGTGATCTCATGAACTATCTCAATAGCAGCTTGAGGCTTAATAACTTCAGTGTTATTACGGTCATAAGTCATGCATTTCTTAGCACGCCAACCATTAATAATTTTCCACCAAGCCTCAATATCTTTTTTCTTAGTCTGCTTGTTACCCGTAGTCAGAATATGATTCATTTCCTGCAAGACAGTGGCAACGTCGCCCACGATAGGAATATCAACCGTAATTGTTTTTGAAATTGATGAAGGATCAATATCAATATGGATAATTTGTGCGTCAGGACAAAATTCTGCGATCTTACCCGTTACACGATCATCAAAACGAGCACCAATTGCAATCAACACATCACAGGCATGCATTGCCATATTCGCTTCATAAGTGCCGTGCATGCCTAGCATGCCCATAAATTGTTCATCACTTGCGGGATATGAACCCAAGCCCATCAATGTTGTTGTAATGGGGTAACCTAAATTACGAACAAATGACCGTAACTCTTCAGATGCATTACCAAGCACTACACCGCCACCTGAATAAATCATTGGCTTTTTAGCCTTTAATAACAACTCAACAGCACGTTTGATCTGACCAGAGTGTCCCTTTACTGTCGGCTGATATGATCGCATGGTGATCTTGTCTGGATAACTATAAGGTACTTTAATTGCAGGATCAGTAATATCCTTTGGAATATCGACAACTACAGGTCCAGGGCGACCGGTTGTAGCCACATAAAATGCTTTTTTCATGGTTTCAGCAATTTTGTTAACATCTTTAACGAGGAAATTATGCTTCACACACGGACGGGTAATACCGACAGCATCAACCTCTTGAAAAGCATCGCTACCAATCACTGTTGAAGGCACTTGACCAGTGATAACCACCATTGGAATCGAATCCATATAGGCAGTAGCAATACCAGTGACAGCATTCGTTGCACCAGGCCCTGACGTTACTAAAACCACGCCAGGCTTACCTGTAGCGCGCGCATAACCATCTGCCGCATGTGTAGCAGCCTGTTCATGACGCACTAATATATGTTTTACCGCATCTTGCTGAAACAGCGCATCATAAATATGCAATACAGCACCACCCGGATAGCCGAATATGTACTCGACCCCTTCTTTTTGTAAACAGCGCGTTACAATTTCAGCACCCGTTAATTCCATTTAAAACACCTTCGAATTTAAACAATATAATGAGCCGCATAAGATAAGGGCTAGGAGTACTTTGGTCAACCTTAGCCTACATTTTTTACCAATTTATAGGTAATATATGCAGCATATTCTGCCATTCTACCAATTTTTAT
>NVWQ02000013.1 GCA_002733715.2 Methylophaga sp. | reverse complement strand
TGGGCGATACTTTCTGATAACACAATAGCATCATCCATCAAAATACCGATGGCCATCAGTAGTGCCACCATCGAAATCATATTGATAGTAATGCCAAACATTACCATCATTGCTAAGCCACCTAAAAATGAAATAGGTAAACCTAAAGCCACCCAAAAAGTATAGCGCCAATTAAAAAATAGTAATAAGGCCATTGCCGCTAAAAACAAACCCTGCCAGCCATTTTTCAATAATAATTGCAGACGGTCTTTAACTAAAGCCGTGCTATTTTGGGTAATGGTTAGCTTGGTGCCTTCTGGCAATATTCGGTTTTCGGTTTGAACAAAATCATCAATAGCGTCAAACACCGTTAATAAATCATCACTAGTATTTTTACTAATTTGCAATAAACCTGCAGCCTGATTATTAACTTCAATTCGTTGTTCACGCCGTTCAAATTTATCTTCAACTCGTGCAATGTCTCGTAGCTTTATTTCGCCACCATCAGTCGAATTCAAAATCACTAAATCAGCCAATTCTTCAGCCGTTTTGCGAACATTATCAAAGCGAATTTGATAGGAAGTATCAATGCCCTCTAGTGTTCCAGCAGGTAAATCAAGCGCCTGAGATGAAATTAAATTAGCAATATCCTGCACACTTAGTTGGTATTTAAGTAATGTGTCAGGATCGATTAATACTTGTAATTGATGAGTCGAAAAACCACCAACGGTGACAATAGGGATCTGCGGATTGGCCAATAACTTATTACGATAATATTCTGTCAAGGCTTTCAATTCAGTGCGGGTTAAATTAATTGAAGTAATCGCTACATTGGCAACAGCACTAATCCGGCCTAATTGTTTGATAATGGCATCTTCAGTTTCAGCTGGGAAGTCTGAAATCCCATCAACAGCTGCCTTAACATCATCATAAAAGGCGTCAATATCGCCTTCCTCGTCCATTTCTAGCGTAAAAAGTGCCGTATTATCACGCGCATCACAGATTTGCTCTTTTAAATAGCTAATGCCATCGGTTGCATCTTCTAGACGATTACAAATTGCATCTTCAACGTCTGCTGGCGTCGCCCCCGGATAAGGTAAAGAAATCTGCACTTTGCTCGGTTTAATAAGTGGGAAGGATTCTTTGTTTAAATGCGTTAATGACACTAAACCAATGGCAATAATCGCCATCATCAGAATATTTCCTGCGGTCGGATGATTTATAAAGTAACGAATCATTAAAATTGCTCACCTAAAGCATCTCTCAACATTTTCCGCTTATAATCATCTGCAACAAGAGGCTTTAATGGCATACCCTCAATCACTGGAATAACATCACTAATGATTATCTGCTCGCCTTCCTTTATACCAACGCCATTATCATACTCAGCAATAACAACTAACTCACCTTGATTAAACAGAATTTTAACCCGTCGTATAACTAAAGTGTTATCGGCTGTCACGACATAAACACGGCCTTGATGAACCGCCTTGCGCGGAATTACAATAGTTTGTTTAGCTGGCGCAAAAATCTCAACTGAGGCATACATGCCCTTTAGTAAAGGCGGTCTGATTCCTGGAATGATTCCTTCATACGGTTTATTAACGGCAATTACTAAACCCAAAGTATCGCGTGTTGGATCAACTGATTCACTAAGTCGAACCAGCTTACCTTGCCAAACTATTGAATTTTCTAAATCCCCTACTAAACGAACACGAGTTTCTAATTGCATACTGTTTAATGCAGCTTGCAAGTTTTCTGGGTTTTGTAAATTAATCGATGCTCCACTTTCAGCTAAGCCAGCTGAAACTAAAGGGCGGAACTGTTGTACTGGTAACTGCGCATTTATTTCTACTTGCTCTACACCCAAGGCCTCGAAAAGAATAGTTCCAGCTGGCGTGAATTCATCTTTTTCTACCGCAACGGCACCTATTCGAGCATCAAACGGCATAACTACTTCTGTGCGACCAATAGTGTCCTGACTTTGATCTACCTGACTTTCTGATTGTTGAATTTGTGCTCGCATTGCTGCTTTTCGGCTAGCATAACTCGCTAATTTACCCTCTATATCTTGTACTGACTGTTGTAATGACAGCACATTTTTCTGTTCCGCATCTAATGACGAACGAGCAATTAAATGTTTATCCCAAAGTACTTGTATCCGCTCTAGCTCCTTTAACTCTACCGCCAATTTTTTCTGAGCAATAACTAAAGCGTCTTTAGTGCTGGCTTGTTCTACATTTAATTGTGCTAAGGATGATTGGCTACCGGCGAGCCCAGCCTTGCTTTGATTAAGTGAAATTTCAAACGTAGTCGGTTCAATACGAAGTACTACCGTCCCTTTTTTAATGCTAGCACCTTGTTTAAGATCAGGATGCATATAACTTATCTTGCCACTTACTTCAGATTTTGCATTAATAATGATCGACGGTTCTACATGACCAAATGCGACAGCTCTAACACGGAAGGGTATTTTGTTAACCGTGATAACTTCTACAGCTTTAATGGGATAACCAATATCTTGGTGCTCTACCGGCCCTTTACCCTTCACCAGAACCACCACCACTATAATTGCTGTAACCAAAATGACCGGCAATGAAACAAAGCTTTGTAATATCTTTTTCATTTAAACACTTACCTATATTAGCAAACAATTATATTGATAGTATAACAGCTATATCCATATCAATTGTATTTTATTTAATACAGGCTAGGATAAATATCTATATACTATTTTAGTATATAGAAAAGAAATAAACTACTATTTTTAAATATTAATACTGCGTAAAAGTTTAGAATACGCTATAATAAACAGTTAAATTTAACCTTATATACCCAATCCACTGTGAATATATAGGTTTTCCTGATTAATTTAGTAGGTTATTACATGGCGGAGTATGCCTTAATCCTTATTAGCACCATTTTGGTGAACAACATTGTTCTAGTTAAATTTCTAGGACTTTGCCCGTTTATGGGTGTTTCTCGCAAGCTGGAAACGGCTATGGGAATGGGTTTAGCGACAACGTTTGTGCTAACTTTGTCTTCGATTACCAGCTATCTGATTAATGAATATCTGCTCGCTCCTTTAGGTATCGAGTTTTTACGTACTATCAGCTTTATTTTTGTGATTGCTGTCGTGGTGCAATTCACTGAATTAGTAGTCCACAAAACCAGTCCTCTACTTTATCAAGTATTGGGGATTTTCTTGCCGCTAATTACAACTAATTGTGCCGTATTAGGCGTGGCATTGCTTAATGTTCAAGAAGATCATGGTTTTATTGAATCAGGGCTTTATGGCTTTGGTGCCGCACTCGGTTTTTCTTTAGTGCTTGTTATTTTTGCTTCTATGCGTGAACGTATTGATGTGGCAGATGTACCCGCCCCTTTCCAAGGTGCAGCTATCGGTTTAATTACTGCTGGATTGATGTCTATGGCCTTTATGGGCTTTGCTAGTTTGGTCGATTAGTCATGTTGGTAGCAATTTTAGCCATCACCGGAATGGCGCTACTGTTTGGCCTGCTATTAGGTTATGCGTCGATTCGTTTCAAAGTCGAAGGCGATCCTATTGCCGACCAAATCGACAAAATATTGCCTCAAACACAATGCGGACAATGTAGTTTTGCTGGTTGCCGACCTTATGCCGAAGCCATGGCGGCAGGTGAAGTCGGTATCAATCGTTGCCCACCCGGTGGTGAAGCAACTATTCAAGCCTTAGCTGATTTACTTGAAGTTGAAGTGATTCCACTTGATGAAGAATGTGGCGTCGAAAAACCAAAAACCTTAGCCGTTATTGTTGAAGATCGCTGCATTGGTTGTACTTTGTGCATTCAAGCTTGTCCTGTTGATGCCATTTTAGGGGCTGCAAAACAAATGCACACCGTGATTACCGATGAATGCACAGGCTGTGAATTATGTGTGCCGCCCTGCCCTGTTGATTGTATAGATATGATTGAAGTTGAACCTAATCCAAACACATGGCGTTGGCCTGATCCCGATCATATTGATTTGAAAATTGGCGGGCAATCATGACTGAAAAATTGAGTTCCTTCCCCGGCGGCTTAGTGTTGGATGGACAAAAAAGACGTTCAACACAAACACCTATTCGCCAAATGCCGTTAAGTAAAAAACTCATATTGCCATTGCAACAGCATATTGGAGAAGCTTCTGTACCTATTGTAGAAGTGGGTGATAAGGTGCTGAAAGGTCAAAAAATTGCCCGCGCTGAAGGTCATGTTTCTGTGTGTTTACATGCACCCAGTTCAGGCGTTATTCATGCCATTAATGAACAGCCTATTCCACATCCATCTGGCTTATCAGCTTTATGTATCAGTATCGAAACGGATGGTGAAGACCGTTGGATAGATCATCAAGGTATTAATGATTTCACTCAATTATCCGAACATGAACTGCGTCAACGCATTCGCATAGCAGGTATTGTAGGGTTAGGCGGTGCAGGTTTTCCAAGTTTTATTAAACTTAACCCGGGTGTGCAACATCATATTGATACCTTAATTCTCAACGGCGTTGAATGTGAACCTTATATCACCTGTGACGATATGTTGATGCGTGAACACGCCAACGGCATTCTTGATGGCATAGAAATTATGCAATATGCTCTGCAAGTGAAAAATACCATTATTGCTATTGAAGATAATAAATCAGAAGCTATTTCTGCTATTGAACAGGCATTAACACAACGCAAGCTACCTAATACAAGAGTGGTCGTTGTGCCTACGCGCTATCCGGCTGGTAGTGAAAAACAACTCATTCAAGTATTAACGGGCAAGCAAGTTCCGACTGGAAAACTCCCCATCGATCTTAGTATTGTCTGCCATAATGTAGGTACAAGCTATGCTATTGGTCGAGCTATAAATCATGGTGAACCACTCATTTCACGCATTGTCACTGTAACAGGGACAGATGTAAAACATGCCGGTAATTTTGAAGTGTTATTTGGCACCCCCATGGATGAGTTACTTGCATTTTGCGACACTAAGCATCAACCGGGGGAACCTTTTATTTTAGGTGGGCCGATGATGGGTTATAACCTATCAGGTGTGAATTTACCCGTCACCAAAACAGCTAATTGCATCTTAGTAGGTGTTGACAATGCAGCGCCTCAATCTAAACCGATGCCTTGCATCCGTTGTGGTGAATGTGCCACTGCATGCCCTGTTAGCCTGTTGCCACAACAACTTTATTGGCATGCTCGTGCTAAAGATTTAGAAAAAACACAGGAATACAATCTATTTGATTGCATTGAATGTGGTTGCTGCAGTTATGTGTGCCCGAGTAAAATCCCTCTAGTACATTATTTCCGTTTTGCTAAAACAGAAACGATGAACCAGCAGCAAGAAACGTTAAAAGCAGATCATGCCCGCATTCGCCATGATAACCGGCAAGATCGACAAGAATTAGAGAAAAAAGAAAAACAAGAGCGACAACGTCAGCGTAAGGCAGCCCTTGCAGCGACTAAAGCCGCAAAAGAAAAAGAAGCCGCTGAACAAAGCGACGAAGTTGATAATGTGGAGAACAAATAAATGCCCTTAAGCCGCTTATCATCACCTTTTTTATCAGGCACTAATCGTGTGACACTGCAAATGTTGCAGTTATTATTAGCCCTCGTGCCCGCCGTCATTGCTATTGTTTATTTCTTTGGTCCTGGCGTATTGATCACGATGGCTTTAGCTATCGTGTTAGCCCTGCTTGCTGAAGCGTTAATGCTCAAACTACGCAATCGCCCGCTCAAACCATTTTTAACCGATGGCAGTGCTATCGTCACTGCGGTTCTACTAGCAATTGCATTGCCGCCATTAGCCCCTTGGTGGCTAGTGACTATTGGTGTTTTATTCGCCATTATTTTTGCTAAACATCTTTACGGCGGCTTAGGTTATAACCCCTTCAACCCTGCAATGGTGGCCTATGTTGTACTACTTATTTCATTTCCATTAGAAATGACAACATGGCTGCCTGTCACTATATTAAGCGAACACCCTCTTGATATTGCTTCGGCATTCCAGATGATTTTCACCGGGCAGACTTCAAGCGGCATTAGCATTGATGCACTATCAGGCGCGACACCACTAGATGCGATGAAAACACAAATCGGCCTGCTTCAACATCCTGTTGATATTGTTCAGCAACCCTTGTTTGGCTTATTCGGTGGTAAAGGTTGGGAATGGATTAATGTGTTGTTTATCGTCGGTGGTTTATACCTAATTTATCGCCGTGTTATTAGCTGGCATATTCCTGTTTCCATGCTCGCGGCTCTAACACTAATTAGCGCCATCACTTGGTTTGTTAGCCCTGAACTTGCTGGCTCGCCACTGTTTCATTTGCTAAGTGGTGGCACAATGTTAGGCGCATTCTTTATTGCTACCGATCCGATCACTGCATCAACAACGGTGAAAGGTCGCATTGTATTTGGAGCAGGTGTAGGGCTATTAACCTATATTATTCGTGTTTGGGGCGGTTATCCTGATGGCATTGCTTTTGCCGTGTTATTAATGAACATGCTGGTGCCATTAATTGATTATTACACCCAACCCAAAGTGTATGGGGCGAAATAATGAACCAAGTGCAACGCCATATTCTAAAAATTGGCTTGATGCTGGCTGTGTTTGCAATTGTGGCTACCAGTTTAGTGAGCCTAACCGACATCAATACCCGAGAACAGATTATTGAAAATGAACGCCTAGCACTACTGTCGGCACTTAATGAACTGGTTGATGTCACACGTTATGATAATGATATTTTAACGGATACACTGTCTCTACCCAGTATTATTGAACTCGGTACAAAAGACAGCACTCAGATTTATCGTGCTCGTAAAGATGAGGCTCCTGTTGCGGCGGTTTTCACCAGCATTGCACCCAATGGCTATAATGGTAAGATAAAATTGCTGGTGGGTATTTATTATGATGGAAGTGTTGCAGGAGTACGGGTTATTCAGCATAAAGAAACACCCGGCTTAGGTGATAAAATTGATCTTAAAAAAGCAGCTTGGATTTTAAGTTTTAACGGCTTATCATTACAAAATACGACCGAAGAAAAATGGAAAGTTAAAAAAGATGGCGGCCCTTTTGATCAATTCACCGGCGCGACAATTACCCCTCGTGCCGTGGTATTAGCAGTGAAAAATGCATTACTTTATTTCGAACAACATCGTGATGAATTATTTGAGGTGACTAAATAATGGAGAGTATATACCGCCCTATCATTCGTGATGGCTTATGGAAAAATAACCCTGCCTTAGTACAATTATTAGGTTTGTGCCCACTACTTGCGGTTAGCAATACGGTTATTAATGGTTTAGGCTTAGGTCTAGCCACAATTTTAACCTTGGTCGCATCTAATGGCTTAGTCTCATTACTACGCAAGCATATTCCTGATGAAGTACGCCTTCCTATCTTTATGCTCATTATCGCCTCAATTGTCACCATTATTGAGTTATCGATGAATGCTTGGTTCTATGAACTGTATTTAATTTTAGGTATTTTTATTCCTTTGATTGTCACTAATTGTGCCATTATTGGACGCGTTGAAGCATTTGGTTCTCGCAATCCCGTTGGCCCTGCATTAATTGATGGTTTGATGATGGGACTTGGTTTTACTGCTGTCTTAGTATTACTAGGTGCAATGCGTGAACTTATCGGTCTTGGTACATTATTCAGTGAGGCGCATCTCATGTTTGGTGAATCGGCGAGAAATCTTACTATTACTGTGTTTGAAGATTATCGTGGGTTTTTATTAGCATTATTACCGCCCGGTGCGTTTATTGGTTTAGGTTTAATTGTGGCACTAAAAAATGTGATTGATGCACGTCAGAAAACGCCTTCAATTGAAACAACTGTTGCTTCAGCCGGCACTATTCCAGCTGAAGCATGAACCAAGCACAACGCCAAGACTTTTTTGCCATATTACAGGCCTATAATCCTGAGCCAACAACAGAGCTGAATTATAGCTCAACCTTTGAATTATTAATTGCCGTAATTTTATCTGCACAAGCTACCGATATCGGTGTCAATAAAGCAACAAACAAGCTTTATCCCGTCGCCAACACGCCTCAGGCTATTTTAGATTTAGGTGTCGATGGTCTTAAGCAATATATTAAAACCATTGGTTTATATAATAGTAAAGCTGAAAATGTGATTAAAACCTGTCGTCAATTGCTCGAACTACATAATGGTGAAGTGCCTGACGATCGTGACGCTCTGGAAGCCTTGCCCGGTGTAGGACGTAAAACCGCCAATGTTATTCTAAACACAGTTTTCAAACACCCTGTTATTGCAGTTGATACACATCTATTTCGACTTTCCAATCGTACCGGCTTAGCAAAAGGTAAAACCGTAAGAGCCGTTGAAGATAAGCTAATGAAAGTCGTGCCTGCTGAATTTAAACAAGATGCCCATCACTGGCTGATTTTGCATGGTCGCTATGTCTGTATCGCTAGAAAACCACTGTGTGCTAACTGCGTGGTCTCACATTGTTGTGATGATTTTCGTCGCCAACAAAAGAAACAAGCTTAGGGGCTCCTTAATGTTCGGTCAAAATAGACAGCAACTTCGCCAAATGTATCATGATGTGTGGCACAAGAAACAGGCTAATGAATCTCTATCAGCATTAGAATCTATGGTCGCTCAAGTGATCAGCGAACATCCTGAATACCATAAGGTTTTTAATAGCGATGCTAGTATAGAACAAGAATATTTTGTGGAAGATGGCCAAACCAACCCCTTCCTGCATATGGGTTTACATATTTCACTACATGAGCAAATATCAACGGATCGCCCAGCCGGGATCCGTGACGTATACCAGCAATTACAAGCCAAATTTGGCAATGCTCATGATACAGAACACCAAATGATGGAATGTTTGACAGAAAGCTTGTGGCTAGCCCAACGTAATAATCAAGCACCCTCCGAATCAGCCTATTTAGCTGCCTTACAACAATTATCGGAAAAATAATGGCTAACAACATAACAGCAACAATTGATTTTTATTTCAAAGGCAAGCATTTTACACCTAGCGTAACACTCATTCTCGATGACTTAATGCAACAGCATGGCTGCACGCCCGACTTGCACCAAATGCTAGCAAAACTGCATAACATTGATAGCTATTCTTATGAATATGAAATCATGCTAACGGAAGATGTTCAGTTTAGCGATGCTAAAGGCTTAGCCATTTCTTATTTAAATGAAGGCACTTTTGATTTTGCTGGCTTTGAACAAAAGTGGCATGAGCTACAATTATTCAACACACTCGCCCCCATGATCAAGCAACAGTTAGAAATTGATGATATCGATCAACATCCCAAATTTAAATCTATTATTATCGCTGCCTATCAGGCGGGCAAGAATAAATGAGCCAAGCTAATGTTCTCAAATAGCTCCAGCGGCAATCTAAAGTATTATTTTCCCTGCTGTTTCTGCTTTTTTTCTTTTCGTTTGCGCCAATTATGAATTACGATCCTTCGCCAGAGAAAGTGAACGAGGAATACGCCAAGTAACGCAGCTACAAGACCCGATATAAAACTACCTAATAATAAGGGTTGCCAAATAACTAGAAACTCATGGGTAAGCCAGTGCCAAGATACTTCAAAAGAATGCTGGCCAACAGGAACTTGTAATATCCAAGCCCCTAATTTATAAGCAAAGAAGAAAATAGGAGCAAAAGTAATCGGGTTACTGATCCAACAGCCCATCACTGCAATTGGCAAATTAACGCGTAATATAATGGCAAGAGCGGCGGCAATCGCCATTTGACCAAATATCGGCATGAAACCAATAAATAAACCCAAGGCTAATCCACTCGCAACAGAATTTTTGTTTAAATGCCATAATTTGGGTTCGGTGATGTATTTGCCAAACTTTTTTAAATGCGGATGTTCGCGCATTGTTTTATGATCGGGCATGATACGTTTTAGGAACTTACGAGGCATTCATCTTTTCTTGGTTATTGTCTTGCTTATCATTATAGGGATATATGGTCAAAACTGCTATTTCATTTGCACTGGGTTGTTGGTTATTACTACAGTTAACTAGTATACCTTCTGTGCAATGGTTCTGGGTGATATTGCCTGCTTTTTTATTATTACTGTATCCTAAAACACGTCTTTTATCCGTTGTTATTTTGGGTGCATTATGGACTTTATTTTACGCTGACAATGTGATCCATGATCGTCTTTCGCCTGAGTTAGTCGGTCAAAACCTCGTTATCACGGGTACAATTATCAGTGTTCCTGTCCATGATGATCGGCGTATATCGTTTGAGTTTTCACCAGATATTCATCCAACTATCGATTTACCGTCTAAGTTACGCTTAAATTGGTATCGCCCTTTTCCTGACAAAATTAATGCAGATGAAAAGTGGCAGTTAACCGTGCGCCTAAAACAAGCTCATGGCATGATGAACCCCGGTGCATTTGATTATGAAGGCTGGTTGTTTCAACAAAATATTGGTGCCACAGGTTATGTTCGCACTAATCCAAAGAATAAACGTATTGCCACCGCTTCACCTTTTTCTGTTAATACGCTTCGTCAATCACTTATTGATCGCATTGAATTTTATTTTGCTGATAGTAATAATTTAGGGCTACTTCAGGGGCTTACTACGGGCATTCGCCATAATATTAGTGATGACCAATGGCAAGTTCTTCGACTATCAGGTACGAGTCATTTATTGGCTATTTCTGGCTTGCATATTGGTTTAGCCGCAGCGATTGGATTTTTTTGTTTTAAATGGCTTTGGTCACGCCGCGCTAATAATTTATTGCTATTGCCCAGCAAAGAAGCGGGAGCTATCGGGGGCTTTATCACAGCATTATTTTATGCGGCTATGGCCGGGTTTTCTGTTCCTAGTCAACGCGCATTAATTATGGTGGCAACACTGATGCTAACATTGCTCATCCGATGGCCTACTGCCACTAGTTCTATTTTAGCAGTGAGTTTATTCCTTGTTTTATTGCTCGACCCGCTCGCAATATTATCTGTTGGTTTTTGGCTGTCATTCTCTGCAGTTGCTACTATTTTATATGTTTCTCAAAATCGCTTTCCTTCACCTAGGTGGCAATGGGCAAAAATACATACTTTAATTGCATTTGGCCTGACACCTTTATTATTACTGTTTTTTATGCAAACGTCAGTGATA
Organism: Methylophaga sp.; assembly: GCA_002733715.2. Taxonomy (GTDB): domain Bacteria; phylum Pseudomonadota; class Gammaproteobacteria; order Nitrosococcales; family Methylophagaceae. Next base: position 12,093 of record NVWQ02000013.1, on the reverse strand, counting down.
GCGCCTATTGCAAATTTTGTGGCTGTGCCGGTTGTCAGCCTTTTAGTGGTGCCATTATTATTGCTAGCCAGTCTATTTTTATGGTTATTTGAGCCTATTGGTGTTGTGTTATTTCAATGTGCCGATTTTTTGCTTAGCTTGCTTTGGCCTTTATTAGATTTTTTAGCTACTTTACCTTTCTCACACTGGTCTAGCCCTGCCTTGCCGGCACTTTACTGGTTATCAATCATGTTGGGTACGGTACTTTTGTTAACGCCCAGAAGGTTTCCTGCTAAATGGTTAGGGCTGATCGGTTTAATGCCTTTAGTCTTTTATAGCCCCGCCACACCAGATAAAGATCAATTTTGGTTCACTTTGCTTGATGTTGGACAAGGGCTATCAGCTGTTATTCAAACTAAAAACCACACCTTAGTCTTCGATGCAGGGCCTAAGTTTAGTGATAGTTTTAATACTGGCACAGCTGTTGTTTTGCCTTTTTTTCAACAACAAGGCATCAGTCATATCGATACTTTAATTATTAGTCACGGTGATAATGATCATATTGGTGGTGCAATAGCGCTTGTCGATGAAGTAGCAACAAGCACTATTATCAGTAGTGTGCCTGAATTGTTGCCTACCGCACAGCACTGTATTGCAGGGCAATCATGGCAATGGGACGGCGTTATGTTTTCACTGCTTCACCCTCGCTTAAACGATCAAGGTAGTGAGAATAATCTGTCTTGTGTTTTAAAAATATCAACAACAAATAAAAGTGTGTTGTTGACAGGTGATATTGAATCTGAAACTGAAAAATTGCTGGTGCAACGTTATAGTTCACAATTAACATCTACACTTCTTATTGTGCCACATCATGGCAGCAAAACTTCTTCGAGCAATGCCTTTATCCACATTGTAAACCCTGAAATAGTATTGTTTCCTGTGGGTTATCATAACCGTTACGGTTTCCCCAAAGATGAAATAGTTGCTCGATACCGCGCCAAGAATAGAACGCTGCTTGATAGTGCTCAATATGGTGCAATTCAATATAAATTTGGACCACAAACTGTTTCAGAGCCTATATTATGGCGACAACAAGCTAAACGGATCTGGACAGCAACTAATTAGACTATTGGCAGGATGATTTTTCACGTATCATAAGAGATATACCTGTTATCAATTCAACTATTGAGATAAAAATATTATGTTAGAGTTTTTTAGTGCAGGCGGCTGGATGATGTATCCTCTGCTCATTAGCTCCATCCTCGCTATAGGGATTATTGCAGAACGTTTCTGGAGCCTTCAAAACAAACGTATAGCACCACCAGAACTTATCACCCAAATATGGCAGTGGTTACGCTTTGACCAAGTTGATAAACAACATATTGTCGCATTGCAAAATAGCTCTCCTCTAGGACAAGTTTTAGCTGCTGGATTGGTAAGTCGTAATGGCTCACGTGAAATCACTAAAGAAAATATTGAAGATATTGGACGCCATGTCACTCTATCTTTAGAGAAAAACCTCAATACATTGGGCACTATCGCCGCCATCGCACCTTTGATGGGCTTACTGGGAACCGTTATTGGTATGATCAAAGTCTTTGCTGTTATTACTACCGAAGGTGTCGGTAACCCTGAAACACTCGCTGGCGGTATTTCTGAAGCATTGATTACAACAGCAACAGGTTTACTTGTAGCCATTCCTACATTAATCTTTTATCGCTACTTTAGGGGTAAAGTGAATCATTTAGTAGTAGATATGGAAGAGCAAGCGATGAAGTTGATTGAAATTCTTCATGGTGATCGTGAATTCGACCCCGATGAGGATGCTAAGTCGTGAATTTAGCACCACATCCAACAGAGGAGCCTGATGTAAATCTCACACCGATGATCGATGTGGTATTTTTGTTGCTGCTCTTTTTTATGGTTTCAACCAGTTTTATACGTGAAAGCTCACTAAAAGTTGATTTGCCTGAAGCCTCTGGCCAAATGTTGGCGGGGCAAGAACAAGCGGTTGATATTATTATCAATTTAAATGGAATCTTTATTATTAACGGTACGACACTAGACAATCCTAGTAGCGAGCAATTATCTGATCACTTAAAACTAGCCGTTGGCGATAATGAAGATCCGCATATCATTATTAGTGCTGATGCTAAAGCGGAATATCAAAGCATTGTGACAGCAATGGATGTGGCACAACAGCTTGGTTATGCACGCTTAACATTAGCGACACGCCAAACCACCTCAACAGAATAATGTTAACCATCACTCCAACGGTCAGCGCAAGCGATGCTTATCGACGTTTATTGCAGTATGTGAAGCCCTATTGGTTGGTTTTTGCTATTGCCATTATTGCTATGTTGGCATTTGCTAGCACCGAAATAGGCTTGGCGGCCTTAATAAAAGAGTTAATGGATGGCGGCTTTATTGAACATGATCTGCAAATCATTAAACTATTGCCTTTTGCACTTATCGGTATATTTCTTGTTCGGGGCGTGGCGAGCTTTATCACCACTTATGGCTTAGGTTGGATTGCACGTAAAGTCATCATGAATTTGCGTACAGAAATGTTTGATAAGCTAATCACTCTACCTAGCTCTTTTTATGACAAAAATATACCCGGGCAACTTATGTCAAACTACTCTATGATGTAGAGCAAGTTGCTAATGCCGTCACCGATGCCATTATTGTCGTAATTCGTGACAGTTTTACTATTGTCGGTTTGCTGGCATATATGATTTATATTAATGGCTATCTGGCATTAATTATTTTACTGACCGTACCCATTATTGCTCTCCTTGTTTATAAAATAAGTAACCGTTTTCGTCAGATCAGCAAAAAAATTCAAAAATCTATGGGTGATGTTAGTCATATTAGTAGCGAGGTGATTGATGGGCACCGTGAAGTTAAAACCTTTGGTAGCCAACAATATGAAATCAAGCGTTTTGACAAAGTAAACCAACAAAACCGCCGCCAACGGATGAAAATATTAGCAACCGATGCCATTAGTCAGCCTATTATTCAACTAATCACCGTCCTTGGGCTCGCTGTCGTTATATATCAAGCAACACTGCCAGATATGATTCAACAAATAACACCGGGGGGATTCATATCTTTCATCACTGCCATGTTTATGATTTTGACGCCACTTAAACGGCTCACAAAAATCAATGCGAAAATACAACAAGGCATCGCCGCAGCACAAAGCGTCTTTGGTTTATTAGATGAACAAGCTGAACAAGATAACGGCCCCCAAACCATCAGCCGCGTTAAAGGTGATATTCAATACAAACATGTCGGCTTTAGCTATTCCGACAATCAAAAAACACTTGATGATATTTCTTTTCATGCCAAACCGGGGCAAACCATCGCTTTTGTGGGGCATTCTGGTAGCGGAAAAACGACGTTAGTCAGTTTGTTAGCACGATTTTATCCCTTCACCGAAGGCAATATTGAAATTGATGGCGTTAATATTAATCAGCTTACTTTGGCCAGTTTACGTGACCAAATTGCACTCGTTAACCAACAAGTTATTCTCTTTAACGATACTATTGCTAATAATATCGCCTACGGTAAAAAAGAGGTTACTAATGATCAAATCATTGCCGCAGCCAAAGCCGCGCACGCTTGGGAGTTTATTGATCGCCTACCGAATGGCTTAGCAACAGAAGTAGGACAAAATGGCGTGTTATTATCAGGTGGTCAACGTCAACGCATCGCTATTGCGCGCGCACTGTTGTGTGATGCACCCATTCTTATATTAGATGAGGCTACGGCCTCTTTAGATACCGAAGCTGAACGTCATATTCAATCAGCATTAGAAACATTGATGTCACAACGGACTACGCTTGTTATTGCGCATCGACTATCCACTATTGAAAAGGCCGATCAAATTATCGTAATGCATGACGGAAAAATTATTGAATCTGGTACTCACCAGCAACTCATTAAGAAGAATCAACATTATGCCGAATTACACCGATTACAGTTTCAAGAAAAATCTGTAGATACAGATTTGAGCAAAGCCACATAACTTCTTACGATGAAATGGCTACTCACTAGCTGGTATCAGCCTCACCCTATTCGCTGGTTATTATGGCCACTTTCTGCTTTATATTGCAGCATAATATGGTGCCGGAAACAGGCTTATCATTTCGGATTATTCAAGCAGCATAAAATGTCAGTTCCCGTTATCGTTGTCGGCAATATTAGCGTAGGGGGAACAGGTAAAACACCCTGTGTCACCTGGCTTGCCAAGCAGTTAAAGCAGGCCGGATATCGACCAGGCATTATCAGTCGTGGTTATGGTGGGCGATCCGAAAGTTATCCCCAAAATGTAAACTCGACTAGCGACCCTATCCTCGTTGGCGATGAACCCGTGATTATAAGCCGCCATACACAGTGTCCAATGGTCGTTTCACCTAATCGAGTTGAAGCAGCCAAGTTTTTATTACAACAACATAATTGTAATATAATTGTTTCAGATGATGGCTTGCAACACACTAAGCTTGGGCGTGATATTGAAATCGTGGTCGTTGATCATCAACGTCTTTTTGGCAATGGCTTATGTCTGCCTGCAGGCCCATTGAGAGAACCGCTATCTCGCCTAAAAACAGTTGATTTTATTGTCTATAATGGTGGGAATGCTAATGAATTCAACATGCAATTGTCTCAAAGTGCCGCAATCAATTTAGCCGATAATACCCTCACAAAAACATTCGCTGAATTTTCAGATCAAGCCGTGCATGCTGTAGCCGGCATTGGAAATCCCAAACGGTTTTTTAACCAATTAATAGAAAATAAACTTACTGTCCACCCTCACCCTTTTTCTGACCATCATTATTTTCAACCGGCTGACTTAGATTTTGGCGATGATGCCCAGATATTAATGACCGAGAAAGATGCGGTAAAATGCCAAACGTTTGCTACTGAAAATATGTGGTTTATTCCCATTGAAGCGACAATAAGCGGTAAACTTGAACAACAGATCTTCACATTATTGGAAACATCTAACAATGGATAAAACATTACTTGAAATTTTAGCCTGCCCAAATTGCAAAAGCAGTCTTAATTATCATAAAAAACAACAAGAACTTATTTGTCCTGCATGCCGCTTGGCCTACCCTATTCGTGATGATATTCCCGTGATGCTTGCTGATGAAACACGTGAACTTGCTGCAGACGAGCCAAGCTAAATGTCATTTAAAATCGTTATTCCCGCGCGTTATGCCTCAAGCAGATTGCCCGGAAAGCTACTGCTAGATATCGCGGGGAAACCAATGATTCAGCATGTTTTTGAGCGCGCAAAAGAAAGTCAGGCAACGCAGATTATTATTGCAACAGATGATCAACGTATTGAAAAGGTAGCTATTGATTTTGGTGCAGATGTTTGTATGACACGCACGGATCATGTATCCGGCACCGATCGTCTTGCTGAAGTGGCCGCCAATCGTGAGTTTGCCGATGACGATATTATTATCAATGTACAGGGCGATGAACCTTGCCTACCCGCAAGCTTGATTAATCAAGTGGCAGATGATTTACAGCAACATTCTGATGCTGATATGGCAACTCTATTTAGCCGAATCGTTCAAGAAAAGCACGTGTTTGACCCCAATGCCGTAAAAGTAATTATGGATAAACTAGGCTATGCATTGTATTTCAGTCGAGCCCCGATCCCGTGGATGCGTGACCACTTTGATCAGCAATCAACATTACCACCTGAATTACCTCATTACCGCCATGTGGGTCTATACGGCTATCGGGCTAGCTTCTTGAAGCACTATGCCGAGCTTGAGCCTTGTGTATTAGAACAAGAAGAATCATTGGAACAATTACGTGCTTTATATCACGGTAAGAAAATTCATTTAACGCAAGCAAGGATACACCCAGGCCACGGGGTTGATACCCAAGATGATTTGGACGAGGTTAGAAGAATTTTAACTAGTTAATCTTTAATCTAATTTTTGTTGCTGTAATTCTTTTAATAAACTGCCTAAGCCAGTGCCAACGATATCGGCATGAAAATCACCTTCACCATCGAATACGGGCAAAATATAGGTCGCAGGCACATTTCTATGCCCTTCACCATATTGCGTTGCTTGAATGCTGGTTTCGTCTTCTAAAACCTGCAACACTAATTCACATCCCTCAAGCAACTCAATAATTTCGCATTTTTGACTCTGATAAGTTACCTGTTGACCCAATAGGGTCAACAGCTTGTCACAGGTAAATTTATTATTCGGAATCATCTTTTACAGTAGTCTCTTCCTTGGCTTTTGGCTTAGGTTTTCTAGGTGCGCGCTTTTTCACTTCGACCTTCTTTTCAACATTATCTGCTGACTGAACAGATTTTTCCACTTTTTCTACTGGTGCGGCTTTATTTTCCGTTTTGTCTTTTGCTGCTGGACGCCGACGAGGCCCCGAATTTCTAGAGCGATTGGGCTTATTTGTAGGTTTATTGGCTACCGGTTTGTTGCCATCAATTTCTGGTGCTGACGCACTTGGTTTTGACGGCACATTACCATTCACTTCTTCAGGGATTTTCTTTGGCACGGCATTACCGTCAACTTCTTTTTTCTCGATTACCGCTTTGTTGCCTGCATCTTCTGCTACATTCGTATTCGTTTCATTATCATTGCGTGGACGACGACGACGGCCTCCGCGACGTGAACGTTTCGCATTTTGATTTCGGTTTTGTCCTTGTTCATCACTATTTTTAGGTTGCTGTGATTTACTCGTCTGCTCGCTATCTTGTTCAGTATTTTTTGGGGTTTGCTCATTCCGATCTTGCTTAGGACGATTATCATTGCGCTGACCACGACGGTTGTTATTTCTGTTTTGATTATTACGTGGGCGACGATTTTGATCATGTCTTGGCTTATTTTCAGGTTTTTGTTCGACTACAGGCTCTTCTTCAATAGCTTGACCGGTAAGCACACCTAATAAACGTTTTAACAAGCTTGGCTTTTTAATCTCTTTTGATATAGGTGTAGGTGCAGGTGCGGATGGTGCAACACCTGTGACTGCCGCTTGCTCTACAACTGGCTTCTCTTGCAATGCTCTTGGCGTTTCAACTTCAGGCTTCACCATTAAATGATGACTGACTGCACCGTGCTTGCTTCCATCCAGAATCCGCTCAATATCATAGTGCGGTGTTTCCATATGCGGATTAGGGATAAGCAATAACTTAACCTCATGGCGGCGCTCAATCGCATCGAGTTGCACGCGTTTTTCATTGAGCATAAAGGTCGCTACAGGCACAGGAAGTTGTACCACTAACTGAGTAACGCGATCTTTAGTTGCTTCCTCCTCAACTAAACGTAAGACTGCCAAACCTAATGATTCAACACCACGAATATGGCCTAGACCAGCGCAACGTGGGCACACCTCTTCATGCGCATCACCCAATGATGGACGTAAACGCTGGCGGGACATTTCAAATAAACCAAATCGTGAAATACGACCCACTTGAACACGAGCCCGATCAACTTTTAGATGATCGCGTAGACGGTTTTCTACTTCACGTTGATGACGACTTGGCCCCATATCAATGAAGTCAATAACAACTAAACCACCAAGATCACGCAGGCGTAATTGACGCGCAATTTCTTCTGCGGCTTCTAAGTTAGTATTAAATGCCGTCTCTTCAATATCGCCGCCTTTATTAGCACGCGCCGAGTTCACATCAATTGAAATTAATGCTTCTGTCGGATCGATAACTAAGGCACCACCTGAAGGCAAGCGCACTTCATGGCGAAATGCTGTTTCGATTTGGCTTTCAATTTGATAACGGGTGAATAAGGGTACTTTTTCATCATACAGCTTGAATTTTTCTAATTCATGCGGCATTACCATGCTCATAAAATCATGGCCCGTTTTATATACTTCAGGCGAATCAACTAAAATTTCACTAATATCTTTACGCAAATAGTCACGTAATGCACGAATGATAATGTTGCTTTCTTGATACGCAAGGAAAGGCGCTTTACGCTCTTTCGTCACTTTATCAATCGCAGTCCATAACTGAACTAAATATTCTAAATCCCACTGTAATTCTTCAGTTTGCTTGCCCACACCCGCAGTACGAACAATCATACCCATGCCTTCTGGTACTTCTAGTGAACGTAATGCTTCTTGCAGTTGTGCGCGTTCATCGCCTTCAATACGGCGTGAAATACCGCCAGCACGTGGGCTGTTAGGCATTAACACTAAATAACGTCCTGCTAGGCTAATATACGTAGTTAATGCAGCCCCTTTGTTGCCACGCTCTTCTTTCTCAACTTGAATGATTAATTCTTGGCCGACTTTAAGTACATCTTGTACATTAATGCGTCCAGATGATTCGCCGTCTTTTTTCTGACGCTCGTTATAGTACGTATTTGAGATTTCTTTTAAGGGTAAAAAACCTTGTCGCTCTGAACCATATTCAACAAATACGGCTTCAAGACTAGGTTCAACACGGGTGATTTTTCCTTTGTAGATATTGCCTTTTTTTTGTTCTCGCGATGGAACGTCAATATCCAGATCAAACAAGCGTTGGCCGTCGACCATCGCTACTCGCAACTCTTCTTCGTGAGTTGCGTTTATTAAAATTCGCTTCATTTATAACCTCTTTTGAACAACAGCATTTTCGCTTTGTTCGTTAATATCGAGGTTCACACGTTGCTTATTCTTACTTTCAAGAACAAGGCATAATCACGCTGATTATGCCGGACGACATATCGTTAAAGATATGCAATTAATAGTCTCAATGCGTCTTACATACCTGCGCATTGCTTTCATTTACGTTGTGGTTTTATTGAATTACCACGGTCACTTTGTTTTGCAACCTTTTCAATATCAGCGCTTTGCCCCATGGCTAGCTGCCGGATATTACTTTTTTATTAATTACTTGCCATTGTCCTGTCTGGTGTTACATTGTTATTTATTGTCACCAAGACGTGGGAACCATTAAAATTGTTTGCTCCTAATATTTGGAGCTCCTACCTCATCGAGCCGCAGCCCAATGTTTGTATCTAAAAACTTGTAAGCGCCTGCCGCATCAACCTCTTTAATCATCTTAAAGTAAGGAGCGACCCCGCCATATTTCAGGTTATGTCACGTAAAAGTAGGTATAATTACCGGCTTAATTACCTATCTAACCAACATCGGAATATAACAGGCTCTTGCCTTGACCGCAAGTGTATTTTTATGGACGCACGCAAAAATAAACCCAACTCTGTTCAATTTATTGATATTTCAATTGATCAAGCTGGCCAGAGAATTGATAACTTCTTGCTAACTTTAGCAAAAGGTGTGCCAAAAAGTCGCATATATAAAGCGATTCGCAAAGGCGAAGTGCGTGTTAATAAAGGCCGCATCAAGCAAACCTATAAAATACAAGCTGGGGACACTATTCGAATTCCTCCTTTGCATACGAGCGAAAAAACGAGCCATACTTTTGTTGGCGACCGACTTAAACAAGAATTAACCGATTGTATTTTATTTGAAGACGATGATCTGCTTGTCCTCAATAAACCGCCAGGTTTAGCGGTACATGCTGGCACCAACATTCAACAAGGCATTATTGAAGCATTGCGTATTATTCGCAGCGACCAGCCTTATCTTGAATTGGTACACCGTCTTGATCGCGATACTTCCGGCTGTTTACTGCTCGCTAAAAACCGTACTGCCCTGCTCAATCTTCAACAACAAATGATTCAACATGATATTGATAAGCGATATCTAACCTTATTGAAAGGTAGCTTTAATTCTGATGAAAAACTTGTTGAACAGCCTTTGCTCAAAAATGTTGTGTCATCAGGCGAGCGCATGGTGCAAGTTAATACCCAGGGTAAATATGCTAAAACTATTTTTATCCCCCTCGAGCGCCTTGCTCAGGCGCAATTAACAGAAGTCATTTTATTCACTGGTCGCACTCACCAAATTCGTGTGCATTCCTTATTTTTAGAGCATCCCGTTGCTGGTGATGATAAGTATGGCTACCGAAGTTTTAATAAAGACATGAAAAAAATGGGCTTAAAACGTCTTTTCCTGCATTCTTGGAAATTGGGCATAAAACATCCAACAACGGGAGAAGCGCTGTTGTTAGAAGCCCCCCTGCCCACACAATTAAATAATGTCCTTGATAAATTACGGGCCCAATAATGAGTAAATATGAATTAATTGTATTTGATTGGGACGGCACATTGATGGATTCAACCGGCCATATCGTCACCTGTATGCAGCAAGCTATAAAACAATTAGAACTATCACCACTGGCAGATAGTGCGATTAGCCATATCATTGGCTTGGGTTTAACCGAAGCCGCATTAGAGCTTTATCCTGATGCAAGCAGAGAAATGATTGAACAACTGGCTAATACCTACAAACAAATTTGGTTAAATAGTTCTTTTGACCCACTTTTATTCGATAATGCGTTTTCACTCATAAAACAATTAAACGAAAAAGAGTATTTTCTTGGCGTGGCGACAGGTAAAAGCCGACGTGGTTTAAATAGAGTTCTACAAAACACCGCGTTATCGGACTTTTTCCATGCCACTCGTTGCGCTGATGAATGCCATTCAAAGCCACACCCACAAATGTTAGAAGAATTAATTGACTATTGTGGCGTTGCCCCCAAAGCCACACTAATGATTGGCGATACCGAATACGATTTGCAAATGGCACATAATGCAGGTGCTGATAGTTTAGGGATCAGTCATGGCGCTCATAGCACTAAACTACTAAAGGCCTGTCAGCCACTCGACATAGTTGATGATTTATTTCAGGCCCAGCAATGGTTAAATGAAAACTTATAACTAGCTATATTCAATAGGCATAAAAAAGCCATGATAGGTTAGCCCACCATGGCTTTCTATTTTTTACTTTATTGCTTCTTTACAAATTAAGCGGCTTTGTTCACTTTACGACGTAAACCAAAGAAACCTAATAATGCAGGAGCAAACATAAATAATGCTGCAGGAACAGGAACAGGATTTACTTGTGCGATTGTTCCAATAGTCATATCATCAAAACCAAAAGCATCATCAAAATTCGTATTACCAAATGTGATTCTCGTGAAGGGGTTAAGCACATCAATGATTCCCCAATATAATAGTGAACCATTGGGCGCGCCTACTGTATTTTGTACAATATACTGCGTTGAACCACCACTAAGAAAATCTAATGTGATTTGACCATTGAAATCACCAATATCCGTACCGAAAAATCCAAATGCTGAAATTGCTGTTGTAAAATCTATCTGAAAACCATTTCTAGATTGTAAAAATTGACTTCCAGAAGTAGCAAATCTTCCTGCACCAGGCGTATTAAGAATCTCCCCTGTGCCTGAGAATGTTGCAGTTCCTGCTCCTGTAAAATTACTATTAAAAGGAACGTTTTGTCCTGCAGTAAATGACTCAAAGTCTTCAGTTCCTACTCCACTCAGCTGAGATAAAAAACTCGTATTTGCAGCTGCACTATTTGCGCTACTTACACCTGGATTCAAATCTTCCCCAAAATAAATCTCTGCTGATTGTGCAGACATAGACAGCGCTAGTAACGCTGTTGCGCCAATAATATTTAAACCTTTCATAACACTTTCCTCTTAGAAAATGCAATTCAGCCATCTTGCTAAATAAACTTTACAAGACCTGTAACTTTCCGTGCTTGGTTCGCACCAAGGTTGGCAAAAATTAATAGGACCTAATTAAGACCTATCCGTAGAATACCATAATTAAAAAGTGTCATCTCCCCCTAGAATTAGGGTATCACTTCCCAATGAAATTATAGCTACACAATTGAGAGTACTCCCATATCAAAATATTGCCTATTGTACTAAAGTACTAGATCTCGATATTTTAAATACGTTATTCTACCTATTAGCATTATCATACATCTCTACATACTTGGAATAAATTTTATGTCATCACTTGAAAGTGAATCTACTCCTAGAACGTGGCATTTTAGAAGGCCTCGCCTTTGCATCATTAAAAGAACAGCAAAAAAAGTCATCGATAGGGTTATATTTTTAAAGGCTTTATTGCTTTATATCTTGTTGCGATTTTAGTGATTATGTTTTCATCGAATAACGCGCCTATTCACAGTAAAGCACATACTGCGGGGGGGGGG
>NVWQ02000012.1 GCA_002733715.2 Methylophaga sp. | reverse complement strand
GTTGGGCTGGTATCGGTATTGCGATCCCTAGCTTGAAAAACAGCTCTGATGGTCTTGGTGCGGTAGGTGCTTACTCAGCGCTATCTAGCTGGACTAACCTAGGTGGTATTTTAAGCGTGTTTAGCCTATAAGACCTTTAACTATTAAATTTATTTAATAGCTAAAGCTAAAACAAACAAGCCCCGGTACTAAATTTTAGTATCGGGGCTTCTTTTTATTAATAATAGTTGGAGTAGCTTGCTGAGGAGAGGGATACCTGAACTAATAGGTAAGACGTTTTTTGGCCGTTTTCAATAACGCTCTAAATAATTAACCTGAATTCTGGATAAGGAAGATAGTTGATAAATTCTAAGCAACTCCGTCATTCCCGTAGGCTTTTTAGCGGGAATCTAGCATTCAGCTCACAGATCCCGGCTAAAAATCCTACCGGGATGACGAAAAACAAACTAAATTCTCTTATCCAGAATTCGGGGTAATTATTCACTTAAGTTCAAACCAACTTGATTCAAAAAATAGCGTTCGCCTATAAAAACAATCAATATGCCAGCTACTGCAGCATAAATCACCATCATATCTGTTGATGCTTTTACCTGTAAAAATACGGCTAATACAATCACATCTAATAAAATGGCTGTTAACAAAATACCAGCATGAGCATTAATATCCTTACGAAGGTGACGAAAGACACCCCATTGAACAGCGATATCCATTAATAAATAAAAAATAGCTCCCAAGGATGCGATACGACTTAAATCAAAAAATAAGGTCAATAGCATAGCAAACACAATCGTATAAACTAATGTATGGTTTTGGATGGTGCCCGGCATACCAAAATGACGATGCGGCACCAGCCCCATTTCCGTTAGCATGGCGAGCATACGAGACACCGCAAATATACTAGCAATGACCCCCGATGTTGTGGCAACAATCGCTAAAATAACAGTAAACCATAAGCCATAGTCGCCCATCACCGGTCGCGCCGCCTCAGCGAGTGCAAAATCTTTTGCAGCAATAATGTCCGGCAAGCTAAGGTTTGCTGATACCGCTAAAGCAACAAGAATATAGACAACTACACATATTGCGATAGAAATAATAATCGCACGTCCGACATTACGATGAGGATCAATAATTTCAGATCCACTGTTAGTAATCGTAGTAAAGCCTTTATAAGCTAAGATGGCTAATGCCATTGCAGCAATAAAGCCGCCTAGATCAGAGCTATTAGTAGCACTTGACGCTCCCATATCCAAAGAAAAACCGGTGATCCATAAGCCACCTAGTGCAAACAAAAGAATACCGCCAATTTTGATAAAAGCCATCAGCAATGAAAAAAATCCAATAGCACGATTACCCGAAATATTAAGCAAAAAAGCAAAAATAAGTAGTCCTACTGCCAATGCTGAGGTGATCCAACTTCCAGCTTGAATATCAAAAAGTTGAATACTATACGTACCAAACGTTTTGGCAACTAGGCTTTGATTAATCACCATTGAAAAATACATCAACAGCGCTCCGACAGCAGTCATCATACCTTTGCCATAGGCTTTTTGTAAAAACATGGCAATACCACCAGCAGAAGGATAGGCATTTGATAATTTGACATAGGAATAGGCACTAAAGCCAGTCACAATTGCAGCGGCTAAAAAAGCAAGAGGAAATAGTGAGCCTGCCAATTCCGCTATCTGCCCGGTTAAGGCTAATATACCTGCACCGATCATGACACCTGTGCCCATTGATACAGCACCAATTAATGTCAGACTATTTTTTTTATATTCCGATGAAGCATTATGTTGTTGATGATTTTTCATTTTTCTGTTCCTTAAATTTATTATTTTTTAATAACGGTATGATTAAACCATCGATTAAGTACTTAATTTTCGCCAGTTAATATGCTCATAGACACCTGACCAATACATTCCAAAACCAATCGCAAATAATAATTCTTCAATTGGCATAAAGCCAATAGTTATGCCTGATAAACCATCCATATTCCATACACGGTCAATATACCCAGGCGCGCTCCATTCCAAGCCAGCAAGGAAAATGGCGTAATACGTCAAAAAAAGCAGTCCCCCTACCCATGTTTTTTGTTTTAGATCAGGGCGACACAACATCGTTGCAATAGCACCAGAAAACATGGCAAGAATTGATGGATAAATTGGATTCCATGGAAAGAAATAAAAAATTATAAAGATAACAAAGGGGGCTGCTAAAGCATGATAGTGAAATTTATGGTGAGAATGTTTTCGTTCACATTCAGCCACTGTTTCTATTTTTTTTCTTGTAAACAGATTGTAGAAAACCGATCCAATCCCACCTATTCCAAAACAGAAAATCAAACTCTCAATATCAAAGCCTGTATTCTCGGCCAAATTAAATAAACTGGGTGGCATCCAATATTCAGGTACAAACAAAGGCTCAGACAAACCAAAAGGCATCGTAAATAGACTCGACCACAACATAGCTTTGCGTTGCCTCGGAAACCACCAATACACAATACCCCAAGGAATCAAAAATGCACTAGACCACAGTAACCATACATATTGATCAGACATAATACACACCTCTTTTTATTCTTATAACCAATGTCGTATGCTCCATCCTAAGTATTCAGTTAAACGGGACATCCATCGCCGTTTTTTCCAATACTTGCTACATACTAACTTTGATTCACCAAGATCTTGTCTAAATTGCAGATCCAATTGCCTGCAAAAATCAGGATCACGACTAATCAAATTCAATTCATAGTTTTGAAATAAACTTCTATAATCTAAATTAGCCGTACCCAACATGGCATATCGCTGATCGACAACAATAATTTTGGCATGCAACATACGGGGTAAATATTCAAAAATTTTAATACCACTATCCAATAGTCGTGCATATACAGCATTTGATGCCCAGCGTGCCAAGCGTACATCACTATTATGAGGTACAAGCAAAGAAACATTTACGCCTCGCATAGCCGCTAAAATTAATGCGTTTTGTATGCGGTGGTTAGGTATGAAATAAGGGGTTGTTAAATAAATAGTTTGCTTAGCGCTTTCTATTAAATCATTGTAAATACAGGCTAAATGATGACGACATCTGCGAGTATGATTCGTTATCAGCGCTGTTGTTGCGGTAGTTGTCTGAAAGACTTGATAGCGATTACCGTCCCAAAAACCGTTAAATACATCGGCCGATTTTCTCGCTAATGCACCATTAAACGTGGTATGTGTATCACGCCAACGCTGTTTACCATAGTGACGCAAAGAACTTTGTCTATGTATATTAAAACCTCCCAAAAAGGCCTGTTCCTCATCAATAACCAATAGTTTTCGATGATCACGCCGATTATAACGCAGTGGTTTTCTCCAATTCCAAGGTTGAACATGCTGTACTTGTACACCTGCTGACTCAAGTTCAGATCCTATAGAACTATGAAACTGGAACAATGAGCCTAAAGCATCAACCATTAAACGTACTTGTACACCTGATTTTGCTTTTTCTGATAATGCCTTTACAAATAGTTGACCTACTTCATCATCAGCAAAAATATAGGTTTCCATGAGCACTTGATGTTGTGCATTGTTGATTGCCTTTATCATCGCATCAAATAACTCATCTCCTTCAATAAAGAGTTGAATATCATCATTACCAAGCTTTAAACTTGGCAGTAAATCACATGTAATATTACCATTCATAAACTTAAACCCAAATCTCTAAGCTGTAATAACGTATAACGGCTTTCAACACATCGCTACGTGTAATAATTCCTGCTATATGACTATTATTTACAATCGGCAAAGCACCAATTCGTTGCTCAATAAATAAACGTGCTATATACCGAACATCCGTATCACTACTTGCGGTTAATACTGGAGATTTCATTATTTTTTCAATAGAAACGGTACTTTTATTTTGCCTATATTGTTCAAAATCATCTGTGATACCACCTAAATGATGCAAAATATCTCGTTCTGAAATAATTCCCACTAAAAACTTATCAGATGAAATTATAGGTATATGTCTTATGTTTTTTGTTTTAAATATGTTTAAAGCATCATTAACACTAGCACCTGACTCCATACTAATGACGGGTGATGTCATGATTTGTTCGGCATGAACAATATCATTTGTATAGGGTGTTGATTGCGTTTCTTGATATGCCTTTGAAGCTATTTTTTGTTGATTTTTTTTGTCCTGATGTTCTTTGGTAACAACTGTACGACCAGGGGCCGTTGCTTGGGTTTTAGCTACAACCTGACCTTTAAAAATCTGTGTTTGTGGCATCAACTCATGGATATTTAATCCTTGCACATAAAAAGTCATATCACACTACTCAATAACTACTAGTTTAATCATGAGCACATTTCCCTTCACGGCACCAAACACAGTGACAGTCTATGTGATTGCAGGATTCATCCTTTCGCAGACTTTGATAGCGCCATTTTGCCCAGGGTAGTAATAATTTTTTGTACAAAGAGGGGTGATATTGTGTCCGCAATTGCTCACGTAAGCTTGGGTTTGCTATATGTCTACGTAGAAACCAACCATAACCTCGATTACCTAGCAGACTAAATAAAGCGCGATTAACAACACTGGTTTCCATTTGCGGTTTTAACTTTTGCTTCCATAAGATATCGTAATTCTGGTTATTCAACAGGCTTTGAGCTGCCAGCACACCCGACGATATGGCCAAACGCATACCAAAGCCCCAAAGCGTGTCTTGAAAACCGGCTTGTTCACCTACGAGTGGATGCATCCCACTATAAGCACTCTTGGGAATATGAAAATTACCTGTTCCGCCATGCGCTTGTGGATTTATCATCTGCAAATCGACTAGTTTTTTGAAAGCTTCAACAGTACGTTTTACATAAAGTTTCTCTTCTTTGAAATTAGTGAACATACAACTTTTCACTGTACCCTTACCATTCATTATTAATAGATACGCATAACCCTGAGGTGCCAGATTATCATCACAAATAACCCAAGCTCCATCATTCATATTTGTTTCAAAATGATAGCCTACTGCAATCGCATCAGCAGCCCGTGGGCCTGCCGCTAAAACACCCTGCCCCGTCATTTGTTTTAAGCGATGATTGAAACGAACCTCAACCCCCAGATCTTGAGCCTGTTGAAGTAATGCACTATCTAATGTATTCGGACCCGGCCCACGTTCAATCATATAGAATAATGGTGTATCACTTTTAAAAGTATAGTGTTGTCTTTGGGCATCATAAGCAGAGCCGTTATTACACGGTATGGCCGTAAATGCGGTTGTTAACCCCCAATTTCGTAATACGTCCAATACATCCGTTTTGCTTGTCCAGTTTTCCAATCCTTGGAAATCGCCCCCAAAGCGGTGTCCAACCTCTTTCTGGGCTTCATAGACAATGACTTGTCGCCCAGCATGAGCCAGTGTAATTGCCGCCGCCAGACCAGCGGGACCTGCTCCGGCAATTTCAATGATTGATGGATCATTTATCATCCGAATGTCCGTGTGCACCATGCATAAAAATCATCATCGCAATACAGCAAATGACAAAGAGAATTAATAACCAATTTTCAAGTAACCATGACATCAGGAATAACCTTTAATGTGTTTTATATAAATCATCACGTCTCAGCGGTATAGGTAAGGGTTGATGTGCAACTCCAGATAATACTTGATAAACATTCACGCTACCTTCTTCAAAAAAATAAGCACATCCGGCCATATATAGCCGCCAAACAGCATAAGTACGTTCATCAACCATTGTTCTGATTTTTTCTTGCTGTGATTCTAAAGCCTGGACCCAGTGGCGCAATGTTTGAGCATAATGTCGACGCAGGCCTTCCACATCAATGACTTCTAAACCTGCCTGCTCCATAGCCAGTTGAACATCACTGATTCTTGCCAATTCACCATCGGGAAAAACATAGCGATTCATAAATTTTGTAATGGGTGTTTTTTGCCACCCCGTATCATTCGTAATACCGTGATTAAGAAACAATCCACCTGGTTTAAGTACATACTTCACCATACCGAAATAAGTTGGAAAATTTGCTACACCAATATGTTCAAACATACCGACACTCACCACACGGTCATAGTGATGTTCAACAGATAAATCACGATAGTCTTTTAATTCAATCGAGATCTTGTCTTGTAAACCTTCTTGTCTGATTCGTGTATTGGCATACTGACATTGCTGTTCACTCAGCGTAATACCATGAACGCTCACCCCGTAATGGCGTGCAGCCCAAATAGCAAGTGCTCCCCAACCACAACCAATATCGAGTAATTTTTGCCTAGGCTGCAATCGAAGTTTTCGGCAAATATAATCGAGTTTATCAGTCTGGGCGTCAGCTAAAGATTGATTAAAGTCTTTAAAATAAGCACATGAATAAACCATTTCCGGGTCTAACCAGAGACGATAGAATTCATTACTCACGTCATAATGATAAGCAATACTTTCTCTACTATTCTGGCTTGCTATTTTCTTGCCATGGCTTTCCACTACAGAATCCGGTTTTGGTAACAGGACTGCCAGTCTAAATAGTATCCATTTATCTTTAAGAGAAAAAGAAATATTCGTTATATATTCCTTTAGATCAAATAAGTTTTCCATACTCCCTTTGATCTCAAGGCCTCCTGCAAGGTAATACTCGGCAAGTTCCATCAGATCACGATGTAAAATCAAGCGTCGTAATACAGAAGGTTGCTGAATAATAATTGTAGTCACTGCATTTGCTTGACCTTGGATAAGCTCATTATTCCATAATCGCACTGCAATTGAAGCTGTATAGTCACGAAAAATACGGTTTACAATTGTTCGAGCAATGTCAATTGTACCCATTTTTTCAGTTATGATAGTTGCAACGTTATCTTTCATTTTGTGTTACTCCTCTCAATGCTTTTTCTAGTAGCAGTAGAAAACCCAATGCCGGATCTTTCGACTGAGTAAGACTGAATATATGCCAATGTTCATGTATATAGTTTTGAAGGAATTGCACAATATGACCCAAATCAATGACTTCATATCGCTTATTTTTTGTATTTAAAGAAGCAGAACCAAAAGCAACTAAACGGATATTATGACCAGAGGGTGCAGTTACTTTTCCTCTGCTTATAAGTTGATGAATTAATGGACCAGCATCATGTTGGCTACAGCAACCAAATCGTACCAACATGCTTCGAAGTACAAATGGATTCGTCGCGCCACGATTTAATTCAGCATGACCTTCTTTCACTTCCCCTACCAACATGTCAGCATGATTTGCAGGGCAATTTAATGCTGGGTCAGGTGCATAAAACGCTTTTTCTTTATGATGGTCTGTTACATCATGACCGGCATGAGGAAAGCGAAAGGCCAACACATCAAGATCAGTTGCGACTCGGTGGCCTCTACTTTTACCCATTGCTTCAATAACAGGAAATTCTGTCACTGTAAAATAGCCATTAAGATGTAGATAGGCCTGTACTAATGCAACGGCATTATCCATGCTGACCTGTTCTGCTTGATACAAAGTTATAGACAGGTACCCAGATTAGTGCAAAATACCAACCATAGCCATAGGCCTCAATTGTGCCTATAAAAAAACTTTTCCAGCTAATCCACTCAAAACCGGGTAATAATTTCTGCCATGTTTCATACATAGCATGCTCTGGGAAAAGTAAATCAAACCCTATACAAAGTACAAAACTAATGGCTAACATAAAACTGGTTGCATGACCAACTGCCAGCAAGGATATACCTCTATTATGATTACATGTCATGATGATGTTCCTCCTGTTCTTTGTTGAGATACAGTTCTGGCTTGGCATCAAACTTATCAAGGCAACTCTTTGAGCAAAACCGATACAGCATCCCTTGATGCAACTTGCCATAGCCCTTTTCTGTTTCTACCTTCATCCCACAAACGGGGTCAATGTTATTGTCAACATCGCTCGCGCCAGAATGATTACCATGTCCTCCATGGCCATGTTTCATATGTGATCCACAGCCAAAACGCATCATAAAATAAAATACGCCGGCTATAATTAAAAATGTTCCTAAGCCTTCCATAACTCACCTCTTAATTAGTTATTGTTATTTAGCCTGAATTTTCCAAAAACACTTAAAACTTTTCCTTTGTTCTAATATGGAAAAGTTCCATAACGGGTAATATGGCGACGATTCCGTCACCTTCTACGCCTGTATGCGCTTCACGCATAATCACATCAGCAATTTCATTTGCCTGTGATTCAAGTATAAATATTTCGATTCTGACATGTGATGTCATCCAGTCTGATTTATAAAAATCAGCATATTCACCAAAGCCTTTGACTTTAGTAACACTGATACCTGGCACATTTAAAGTTCGGAGCGCTTTTTCGACTTTTTCCAATACTGTTGATTGAATAATAGCTGTTACTTTGCAAAACCCCATTATTTAACACCTCAATTAATTAACACTGCTATTTTTCAAGCTCTCTTTTTCGTCTTGCAAATTCTTCTTCATCGATTTCACCACGAGCAAAACGCTCTTTAAGAATTTCAATAGCACTCTGATTGCTAGTGACTGCTGAATTATTACTAGCTACCGCCTTTACTATAAGCAAAATAATCACGATTAAGATTATCCAAAAAAGCCACATTCCAATACCCATCCAACCATACCCCTCACTGTACATATCACACCTCCTGCTGAAGCATTAAATAATTGCTTTAGCAATATTTCAGTCTCTTACTTCATTTTCATATGGTCATGCATTTTTTCTGCATCATCCATCTTCATATCATCCATATTGTGATCTTCTTTGGTTTCTATTGGTGAATTTTTTCCTTTATGTTTATGTGTAACTCCTTTATTTTCACTATCCTGTTTTTTCATTTGTTGTTGTGACATTTCAGAATTTGATTGTTCCATCTTACTCATATCATGGTCATGTGATTGACCATCAGCAAAAGCTATATTTGAGCTAATTAATAAACCTGTAATTAATACTATTTTTTTCATTTTTTTATCCTCTTTAATTATGAAGTTGAATCAATCCCACCATCTTCTCCGATCAAAATTTTATTATCTGACAAGAAATAATAGGGGGGTATAACGAGATTGGTTGGTGCAGGTACATTTTTAAATACTCGACCAGCCAAATCAAAACGTGAGCCATGACAAGGGCAGAAATAACCACCGAGCCAATCAGGACCTAGATCTTCAGGAGCACGATCAGGACGAAATGTAGGGATACACCCTAAATGTGTACAAATTCCTATTGTGACTAAAAATTCTTCTTTTCTTGAACGAAAAGCATTTTGTACATAATCTGGTTGTTGTGATGTCACTAGTGAATCAGGATCACGTAGATTTTGACGTAATTTGTCCGACTGTAAATCATCAACAACTTGCTCTGTTCTGCGTAAAATCCAAACAGGTTTACTGCGCCACTCAACCGTTATTTGTTGGCCAGGTTCCAGTTTACTAACATCCACCTCTACTGACGCACCAGCAGAATAGGCGCGAGCACTAGGGCTCATTGATGAAACAAAAGGTATCAATGCAGCAGCTATACCTGCACCACCTACGACAGTACCTGCTGCTACAAGAAATCGACGTCGTGTATTATCCATATTGGTTGTTTTGTTACTCATGGCTACTGACCGAAACTTTCTCTTAGGTAACTCAGTACTGATTTAATATCAGCATCATTTAAATCAGCATTGCCACCTTTTGCAGGCATAGCCATCGGGGAACCGGGAGTTTGAAAACCTTCTGCAATGTGCTTTATCAGTACTTCATCTGATTTTGATAATCGCCCATCTGCTTTAGTTAAGTCTGGCACACCAGGTAAAACACCTTTACCAGCTGCACCATGACAAGCTATACATGTCTGACTATAAGTTGCTTTCCCTGACTGACTAGGTTTGCTTGAGTCGCTTACTTTCAAATTATTTGCTACTTTTTTGGGTGTTGGATTATTTGACGCTTGCAGAAAAACCAATATATCCCGTTGTTGTTGACCCGTTAAACCACCACGAACACGCATATGAGCAACAATTGGTCGCCACATGGCATCGGTAAACTCCTTCGGATCACGCATTTCATGGCAACGCGAACAATTTTGGGCCCAACTAATAGCACCACGTGATATATCTCCATCTAGCTTGTTTGATTCAGCAGCGGAGGCAGAATTAAATCCACTTATCAATGGTATTGCCATCATTATCAACATGATGTGTCGAACTGTTATTTTTTGTATGAATG
>NVWQ02000008.1 GCA_002733715.2 Methylophaga sp. | reverse complement strand
TGCATTGCTATTTGCATTGCTATTTGCATTGCTATTTGCATTGCTATTTGCATTGCTATTTGCATTGCTATTTGCATTGCTATTTGCATTGCTATTTGCATTGCTATTTGCATTAGCCTTTCTTTTAGAAACAGAAGCGGCTTGAGCATCTACCCTTCTGTTGTATTTTTTCTTTGATTCTATAAGTGAATTTTCTATTCTTTCGTGTTTATTTTTATTAAAGAAATGTGCCAGTATGTAGTTAGTGTCTTTTTTTACCGACTCATTAAAAGCTTTAGTTATCATATAAATTTCTTCAATATCATCTGGCAAACATTCATTTGACCAGTAGTGAAATATAAGAAGCGCATATACTCCATGTCGTTGAGCTGTAAGGTGTGTTGTATCTCTTAGGTAGTCTCCAACCCAGAAAGGCATGTATTTATTATATTTAGCCATTACGAATCACTGTGTTTAGCTGCTTCTTCAATCCATGTGCAGAATAGGTCTGCTTGCTCTTTTGTGATTATAATAATATTATCTGCTTCGCAATTAGTGTTGTCACATTGCTTTATTGCTATATCGCCTTTTTTATTTTCAAAAACTTCGATGTCGTACATTTTCATGTGAATCTCCTATACAGGTAAATTTTAGTCATATACGAGGCGTGCCGCTAAACACGCCTCTAATCTGTATAGGACTACCGCTATTATATATAGCTGTTGTAAAAAGTTCAATAACTCAATTATGCAATGAAAGCTTGCCAAATGATTCTGACTCAAGATTTAATTCCATATTTAACTTCATCATTCTGGCTTCTGAATATATAGACTCATGTACCTGTTTTGATAGCTTCACAGTCATTTCGACTTCATCTTTACTTATTTTTCCATCGCCTATTTTAGAAATAGCACTACATAGATGGTTCCTTAAATCATTTGTTGTTTTAATTTCAGACATTTTTACTCTCCTTTTTTAGTTTTACATTTAAGCTTCTTAATCCATCAGCTTTATCCAACACTCTTTTAACAGCCCTTGCTTTGTTCCAACACCCTGTGCATAGAGTGTTTTTTAATTTTCCGCAATATCTAATCTTAGAACCATCCATTCTTCGCGGATTATCCCATTCATATACATCTGATCTAAAGTATGTATATTGCGAACTGCTATATTTTCTGCATAATTCACATTTTTTAATCATAGATATATCGTTGGTATTTATTCTATATTGAATATCAAGTTTATCAGAATATATATAACTATTGAAGTTATCAACCTTACTTAATTCTTCACATCTTTTGTTATTCACTATTTTGCTTTTAATATCTGTATAAACACCCCATTTAGAATCATCGTAAATCATAAAACCATAAGGGTTAGTAGTTCTGCCTTTATGAAAGTGACCATGCGCAGGATATTGTAAATAATTAAATCTATTCAATGTTGAATCAGGATTTCCAGAATATTTACAGGCGAGTTTTTCGGCTATTTCATAAGCTTTAGAGCATTCAATATAATGCTCCCTTGATATTCTACTTATTATAGCTTGTATGTAGTCGCTTATATATCTTCGACCTTTGAATTTGTCGCCAATGTAAGCCAGCATTTCTCGCTTTAAGCGAATAGTGTTGCTCATTAAACACTGCCTACATAATTCCCACGCCATCTTATATACATATATTCCGCTTTCTCAAAACTCATCTTGAAATGCTCGATAATCTTCTCAACAGCTGTATATGTGTTGCAGTTCATTAGGTGAGCATGCGCGAAAGCCCTCACACGCGATTCTAGGCTCTTATTCATACCAGTGGTTGAAATCTTATCCAAGCTTAGTATAGCACGCTCTAAGTCAGTTTTAGGCACGTAGTTTTCGCGTTTAAGAAGTTTATCATGCTTCTTTATCCAGTTATTTACGGTTTCTTGGGTAAAAGTCTCACCGCGTGCGATTGCGGCACCAGACATTCCATCCTTGAAATGAAGCTTGTGCCATTTTTCGGCGTGTTCAGTTGTCACTCTATCTCTACCAGGCCTAACCTTTGATTTTATGCCATATTTCATACACACTTTATTCACAGAGGATGCGTTTGTGTTTAGCTTTTCAGCAATCATAATTTGAGTCATTGAATCATTTACCATTTGAATAATTTCAGCATCACGTTTGTTCATTTAAACTCCTTAAAAACAATCTTCCAGATACAATCATCACCGACTGACTCGATTCTATAAACCATATCTTGATTGCTTATTTCAACGCTGTATTCATCTTCCAAAGTGCTTAACATTCTGAAAGCTGAATCCTTTGAGCCGCACACCTCAATTAAATCTTTCATCGTTGCGCCGCTTAATAATGCCAGAAGTGTTTTGCGCATCTTTTTATGCGCTGTGTTTTTTAATGCCATCTTTTAACCCTCTCGTTTTGTAAATTTCAACCAGTGCCCAATAGTCATAATCAATCATAGATGACATTGCAGCGCATTTGATAGCATTTGTAGCTAACCCATGGCTTCCTGCATAGATGATTGCGTTTTTATAGAAATTAAACATCTTTATTGCCTCATTGGCATTGTAACAACAAACACATCTTCATACCCGTCGTGGCATTTTATTTTAGTTTGCACAGGCTCTAGCTCGCCATTAAACATGAATGAACAAGATGAGATATGATTACCATTGATTATTTTAGCTGCCTTATCTATGTATTTTGTTTGAAAGAAAATTCCGTTTGGTAATCTGTTTGTTTTATACTCTTTTAGAAACTTTTTAGTATCTGGAAAATTTTCTTTATCAAGCACATCAACAGCAACAATTTTTCTTAATGATTTTGACTTAGAGTAAGTCCGTCCACAAAAAAATGTAGCATAACTTTCGTAACCTTCTAAAATATTTACTTCTATTGGAAAATTAGAATTTATATGCGATGATGTAAGTTTGCCGAATTTTAATAAAACATCATCGCCTTCAAAAGGCTCAAAAGCATCTTTGCATGAAATTAAACACGTCCCATCGGTAGCAACAGCTTCTCCAGAAGTTTTTATAAGCACTCCAGTAAGACATTCCCTACATTCATCTGTTCCGCATGCTGATAAACAAGCAGCAAATCCTTTTAAGTTTTTAGTTTTTAGCTTCATCACTATCTCCCCTTGTTAAATCTACAGTCATCAATAAAACAGCTTCCGCAATCTTCACTGCATCTTCGTTATTCAGCATGATTGATTTCATATTGTTATCGCCAATATGTCCAATTTGAACATAGGTAAAAGTGTCGCCTGATTCAATATAACATTCTCTTTCGTCTGATAGTTCGATAGTTGCTTCGCTCATCACCGCGCCTCATGGTCGTCAGGAACACACATAGCTATCAATCTATCGTCTTCTCGCATTTCAGCATAACCATCTGCCGCAGCTTCACACGAATCGCAGACGCGTTGATATGCTTCGTATTCATTCACTTCAAATTCTTTACCGCATAAATCGCATGTGTTGTATAGTTTTTCATCGCTCATAATTAACTCCTTTTCAAACTCACTATAAAGCGAACTATAGCAGATTATGCGATGGTGTAAAGGGTCTTGTTTTGCTTTTATTTTTAATATAGCTATAATTGGCAACGCGGCTTGAGGATTTTCCCCCTCTCCTTTAACTCACTATAAAAGATAGCCGCTCTCTGTAAAGAGCTGCCTTAATTGGCGGCTCTTTTCTTTTGAAGTATACAATGTTATTATTAAAAGACAGCTAACCCCCTCTATCCTCTATCCTCTATGGTAAATAGAAAACCGCACAATAAAACTACTAAACAATATTTTCATTTATATGGGTGGTTACCAAGACACTCATATAAAACCAAGACAATAGGGCTGCTTCAAGAAGAAGACTTACACCCTTTTGAGCGTCTTGGTATTTCGAATTATAGTTATAATAAATACATTAGTCAATATCGGTTGCATTACACCGCCATATTCATACAGTGCGCGGCATGAACGAACATGACCTACAAGCATTACTAAAATACTGGCATAGTAAAAAGGGTAAAGCCTAAAATTTCAAGTAAGCTTCAATAACTTCTTTCGCTTCTATCCATCCCCTGCATACAACAGCGTAAAACCCATGGTTATTAAGCCGTGAAATCCATCCTTTCTGATCTCTAGTGGGGTAACTGCCATTTAAACGCTTTAATTCGATGCGCAAACCATGGTATCCGTTCGATGGGTAATCTAGCAAAATGTCTGGATAGCCTTTTTTGACACCCTCTGNCTTAAGNTTNCNNGCAACNGCAATNTGCCNNGCNCCGCCGTTGGGCACNGCTGTCATCATATCAAGCATTGGATATTTCTTTTTNTTCAGNTCAACCCATTGCATTAAAGCNNNCTGTTCTTGNTGTTCTGTTGGTATATTATTCATTNANTCATGTTAGCATAATAAAATAAATTTCACAAGAAGGCTTGCATAATCTGCTATATTGCTTTACACTTCGATTTAGTGAGTTTGAACAAGGAGAATTGAATGAGTATAGATATTGTATCTATTATCAAAGAAGCAAAACCAGCATTTGATAATATACTAGCCATTGCCAAAGAGAATAATGAAGTACCACCAGTTAATTTTGCGCGTGAGGCAGGTTTCGCATTGCAATTATTGGAATCAAACAGCTATCTAGCAAAAATGAGTAAGCAATCAATCATCAATGCGGTTAAGAATGTAGCATTATGCGGAATCACACTTAATCCAAGCATGAAGTTGGCGTATCTTGTGCCGCGAGAAGGCAGAGCTTGCTTAGACATTTCATACATGGGATTGATTAAGATTGCTACTGATTCAGGTTCAGTGACAAAGGTAAACTGCCAGCTTGTTTATGAAAATGATGAGTTTTTACTTAATCAAGGAAGTAATCAGAGTCTAATTCATCGCCCGAACCCATTTAAGGATAGGGGCAAGTTAATCGGAGTCTATACCGTTGCGACCCTTCATAACGGTGAGATAATGATTGAAACCATGGATATGAAAGATATTGAATCCATTAAAAAACGCTCTAAATCATTCACATCTGGCAATGTGAGCCCTTGGAAAACCGATGAAGGTGAGATGATTCGCAAAACTTGCATTAAACGCGCATCAAAATACTGGACAAAAACAGAGCGACTTCAAACAGCTATTCAGGCAGTCAATGAACATGAAGGCATTGATTTTAATGAACAGCCAAAGAAGCCAGAATTTTATAGTGATTCAGATTTCAAAAAGAACTTCCCGAAATGGCAACAAGCGATTGAATTAGGCAAGAAATCAGCAGATGAAATTATTATCATGGTGAACACCAAGGCACAGCTTACAGATGAACAACAAAATATGATTCGGGCTGTGGCAGCCCCTATTGAATGCGAGGTAGTAGCATGAAAATAATTAACTTAAAGCAGGGCAGTGATTCTTGGAAAGAACATCGCGCAGCATATTTTAATGCTAGTGACGCGCCTGTAATGATGGGGATGTCTTCTTATCGTAGTCGTGACTCATTATTGAAGGAAAAAGCTACTGGTGAAGCACATGTGATTGATAACTCCACACAACGGTTGTTTGATAAGGGTCACGAAGTTGAAGAAAAGGCGCGTTTAATTATTGAGGGTGAGTTAGATGAGGATTTATACCCAGTTGTCGGCACTCGCGAAATTGAAGGATTGCCATTGTCGTCAAGTTTCGATGGGCTTAATTTTTATGAGACATTTTGCTTTGAGCATAAGCTAATCAATAAACAATTAGCATCCACAAAAGTAATCGGTGAATTAGATAAGCAATATAAGGTTCAAATGATGCAGCAAATGATGATTGCTGAATGTAAGAAATGCCTATTTGTTGCAAGTGATGGCACGAAAGAAAACATGATCCAGCTTTGGTATGAGTATGATACAAGTATCGAGAAAGAAATAATTGCTGCTTGGAAGATGTTTTCAGATGATTTAAAAAACTGGAAGCCAAAAGAAATTGAAGTTGCGCCAGTTGCAAAAAAAGTCGAAGCCCTGCCAGCTCTGAATGTTCAAATTACAGGCGGTGTTACTGCATCGAATCTTGAAACGTATGAAAAGAATGCGCTGGCATTTATTGATGCTATAAACACTGACTTGCAAACCGATAGCGACTTTGCGAATGCAAAAGCGATTGTTAAATTTCTCAAGAAAGAAGAAGACAATTTAAAAAATATTAAACAATTAGCATTAGAACAAACTGCTGATATTGCGGATTTATTTAAGCGTGTTGATAACTTAATAAACAGAGATAGAGACAACAGACTTAAATTGGATAAGCTTGTTAAATCTCGTGAAGCGGCAATTAAACAAGAAATCGTACAGGAAGCTGATGCAGACTTTCACGCATACTTGGATAAGCTGAACGAACGTATATCTGAACATTCAATATCACTACCTCAAATAAACGGTGGCTTTGCCGAAGCAGTAAAAAATAAACGAACCATCGAATCATTACGAAACGCTGTAAATACGGAATTAGCACGATTAAAAATCGACGCAAACGAATTATGCGATAAGTACGAATCAAACGTTAAAGCATTAAAAGAAATGGCTGGTGAGTATGGCTTTTTATTCCGCGATATTCAGCAGATCATCACAAAAGACCGTGAAGACTTATTAAACTTGGCAAAACAGCGCATTGCTGAACATAAAGTTGAAGAAGACAAACGTGTTGCTGAAATGGCTGAAAAAGCTATTGCGGAGGAAAAGCGTATCGCAGCAGATGGCGAGCGAATTAAGCAGGAAGAAGAAGCGAAGGCGGAAGAAAACACGGCGCAGTCAAATGACAATCAAGAACAAAAAGCTAATGTCAGCAACAAAGTTAGCTCGCAAAAATCGGTTGAATCAAAACCCAGTCAAGAAAGCGATAAGCCTGATTATGATTATTTCCGCACACAAATGGGAATCATCTTAACAAATATGGATAACTACACAAAAGAAGAACTACGCACTGCGTTCACGCGCTTGGCGGATGCAGTATGATTGTTTGTCTAACTGAACCACAAAAAACAACAAAACATGGAGGAATATAAAGTGAATCAATATTCATTTACAGGACGCATCGGAAAAGACAGCGAAACACGGTTTACGCAAGGCGGTATGGCAATTTGTTCTTTTTCCGTGGCAGTGGATTATGGTTATGGCGAAAATAAAGGTACGAACTGGTTGCGTTGTTCTTTGTTTGGTAAGCGTGCAGAAGGAAAACTACCGCAATATCTCGTTAAGGGCACGCAAGTGGCTATCAGCGGTGAGTTACGCATTCGTGAATATGATGATAAAGATGGTAACAAACGCACGTCAGTCGAAGTATCAGTGGATAAATTGGACTTAATCGGCGGCAACCAAGAAGCTAGTAGCGATGCTAGTCAACAACCTGTGCAGAACCAACAACAGCCACAAAATCAGGGTGGATTTCCTAGTCACGGGGGGCAGCAATCAAACGGCAAGCCAGACCCATTTTTACAAGATGGCGAGCCAGCAGATGATTTGCCTTTTTGAGCAAGGTACAGTATTTGCCAGCCCTACTTATTGTCATAAACATCCTATCCGCGTGCATGTACGGCGCGGATGGTGATTGGAGAAAGGTTGCATACTGGGTATCGGCAGCAGTTTTAACCGCCGCAATAACATTTTAAGGAGTTGATATGAAACTATCTACGAAGTTGTTGATGTTTCTGATGACGAAATAAGTATGGAAGGTGGTTGTATGAACACTAAAATGTGCTTTGAAACATACGAAGAATCCGTTGCAGCGGCAGTTATAGAGGTGAGCAATGAAGATTAAACAGATAATGGAAGATGCCTTAGATGTAATTGAAAATAGTGGCTTGAGTTGCGCCCACGAAGAGGCTGTTGCGCAAGCATTGTGCATAGCTGTTGAAGGATATGATAAGCAAGAACCTGTGGCTTATATCGGCAACCGCCTTCTTGATATGGGGTGTGGTGGTATAGTCTTAAATAGAGATAAAGACAGTAAAGACTTTGAGGATTCAACTCATGTAACACCACTATACACCCACCCCCAGAAAGAGCTTAGTGATGAGGATATTTTGAAGCATAATATTTGTGTGGAAGGTCTGGAATACTATGTATCTGCACCCGATGATGATTTATTAAAATTTGCAAGAGCCGTGCTTAAAGCGGCTAGGGAGTGAGTGGTGGATAAAATTTATTTAGTTGTATCTATTGCAGATTGCGAAGGAATATGGGACATTGCAGCTTTTTCTAAAAAAGAAGAAGCTGAAAAGGTCGCCCGTGATATTCGCAAGCATAATGAAATTGGGCAACATCTTGAAGGTACACCAGATCCTAAATTTTGGGATGATCTAGGTGGTGCTGATAGATGGGAAGTTCAAGTAAAGGATCTGAATTATTAACTACGAAGGAATAAACGACACATTAACTTATGTGAATCTATTGATTATTTGCACTTATGTTTGGTGGAAGATTGTGGTATACTTCGGGTGGTAGGTTTCTCGATACTTAAATCTAGCGTGGAAAGGATTAGGTAGTCACGATAAATAAACACGAACACAACGAGAGGACTCTGGAAAACCTTGCCTTCTGAAACCAGACGCGGCTTTGCGTAACGAGTCAATACAAACGGTCAGGGCTATAACACTGACGCTAGATAACGTAACTAGCATATTTACGCATGGTGGGTGGTATCGGCTTGAATTGCATGAATATGCCAAGAGTAATACCGAGGATAACAGCAACTAGGAGCTGCCGTGGTTGGATTCCACTATCAGTCACCAGTCGTAAGCATTACCGCAAAGCTTTAATCTCTGTCTCGATGTCTTTGATTTCATTCTCAAGTTCTAAGATGCGAATATCGTCACGCTTTGTTTTATTATTACCAAGCTGTCGAAGGTCAATATATTCACGCCATGCAGAGCTTTTATCCTGCTTCAACCATCTAACTTCCTGCTGATTTTGATATGCGTTGAACTCTGCGGATAATACAACATTTGCAGAGAACCACCAAACACTACCAGTCAGAAGTGTTATCGCTGTAATTAGCACGCTAATCTTACTCCAGTTCATTTTTTAGCCTGTTCGACCTTAGCTGCGCCACGATGCCATGATGCAACGCCTAAAACTGCGCCTATCATCATCCAAGCTTCACTAGGTATCAAAGGCACTTCAATCTTAGCGAGCGGCAGAATGAAATAAACACCGATAAATGTAATGCCAAAGATAAATCCAACGAAAGGTCGCCACATCCACTGTGCCCAATGCTCTGACTTACTCTCATCTTGCATAGTTTTGTTAATTGACTGTATTCGCCCTGTCTCTGCTGCGAGCATTTGCTTTTGTAATAGTGCCTTATTATCTAATTCGAGCTTAGCGAGCTTTATGGCTGCATCGGGGTCGGATTTAATAGCATTATGAATAGCGTCAGGCGTATTCTCTACGCTAAAGGCGGAGGCTATAAGTTTGCCCGCAACACCAGCGTAAGGGATTGGTAACAAATCACCAAGCAAGGGTGCATATTGTCCTACAAGTTTACCTACGTCTTTCCATTGCATATCTATCTCCCTGCCGCGCCAAATATCAATCTAAGTGCCACTGCAATACCTGCAAGGGCTACGAATGCGTACCAATATACTGCCATGAATAACATAATTTTAGACATGAATTACTCCGCCAACTCAAAATGCACTAAATCCATAAGCGTCTGGTCGTTTAAGTCATTGTCACCATCCCAGTCACCACCCCACCTAATTTTAATGCCAAGCTCTTCCGCTTTCGCTTTAACATATCCTGCAAAATAGTAGAAGCGTTTTGTATCGTCCCAGTCGATAGGATATGGCGCGACATCAATACCTTTTGATGGTTTGGTATTGTGGGTAGAGTCAGGAAACCGCTTCTTGCTATTGCCAGAATCATAAGCTTTGTTCTGGTCTGCTTTCCCACGATGCCCGACCAGCACAGAGCAATCATAAGTTCCAACTACTGTTGAGAATAGTAGCTGCAACTGTAGCTTACATTCTTCCAAGCGTTGTTGTGATGTTTTACTAAATGCACTCATTTAATCACCCCTTAAAATATCGTACAGCAACAATCCCTGCTGCCCATATAACTGATACTAAGCCCACAACTCCCCATCTTGCACCTTTCAATCCTGCAACAAGAAGCTCAAGATTACTAACGCGCTGCCATTCTTCTTTTTCATCCGCAGCGTGTTTTGCAAGTGCTGTTGCGTATTCAGCTATTTCAGCCCTCAAGTATTCATTCTCTTTACGAGCAAGTGCAATAGCTGTATCAAGCGTACCAAGCCGCGCAAGCATTAAAGTAGCTGACGCGTTAATATCATGGCTTAGTGAGCGTGTAACTCCTTCAAGCTTGGCAATATCGCCTGTCATTGCTTTGTGTGCTTCATCATGCGGCATCCGTGCCCTCCTTTCCGATATACCATGAACGCCAAGCAAGCACACATAGTAATAAATAATAGACCATCACCCACCAGCCGTAACCTTGCAAAATTATAAGACCTCCAAGCACAAGTGTAGGTACTGCAAACATAATGATTAGAATAATATCAATCATAACGTCCAAGCTGCCATGTCTGCACAATTTGGCAGTGTGATTGCTGTAGCTTTCTTGCGTGTTAGTTCTTTGTTTGTTTTCATGTCATACGTTACAACGTCAGCCATAAAGGGTAGAATTGTAGCTTTAGTTGCTTGTTTATGAACTACATTCTGCATAATTGGCATAGTCGTATCGCCCATCGCATCCTTTACAATCTTAGTTTTGCCTGTTGGTGATTCATAAGCATCTTGTGCATGAAGAATCACCAGCGGCAGTTTGTATTTTGTGATAAGAGCTTCAACCTTCGCAAGCGTGGTGTTCCTGCATACAACTCTAAATAGCGTATCTGTTGCTGTATGTCCTACTTCACTACCCCACTCCACTGCAATAGCATCCATCTCTTTGTGCATTGTAATTTCTTGCATGGTAGCTGTGATGTTGCCCTGTGCATCGGTTGCAAGTGCAAGTGATAAGCCTGTTGGTGCTTTGATTAATAATAATATCATGATATGACGTATCCTTGTATCTCGTTATTCGTTAATGGCTTATCAAAGATTTGTGCGTTCCTGAAGCCAGAGTTGTTTCCACCACCTGACATAAGAAACTGCAAGAAGCCTGTATCTGTAAAGTTGCCGTCGTAAGCTGCAGATAAAGCATAGGTTAATGATTCACCAAGCGTTGCATTGCGGAAGATGAGCTGCAATCGATTTAAGCCAGTTTGTACAGGGTCAGCGTTTCTACCCCAGCGCACGAATAGCTGTATTGCATCGTTTGGTTGCCAAGCTGTGAGAGCAATATCACTTTCTGTTGTACTGTCAGAAGTCGTTATAACATTAGTACCTGACGCTCGTTGTCTTAACAGACTCCAAGCTGTGCCTGAAATAGTGCTTATAACGCGATTAGCAGCCGCAATATCCCCACTAGCAAACTGTGGAAGCCAAGTGGCCATAATCGTACCACTCGCCTGTGGAAAAGCGTTCTTGCCCTTCCAGCCAGCAGTCGTTGGAAACTTCAAGTTGCCCAGTTCGTCTTGGCGTGTAGTACCACCTGCAATAAAACTAGATGCGTAAGGCACATTCAACTCAATCATAGGAAAGTCTATTACACAACTGCCTGTGAGTGTTGTGTCATCAATACCGCCATACGTTCTTCGTGCTGGGCATATATGAAACGCTATTTGCGTATTTGTTCCATTGTTAGTTATACTAAAGGAGCATATCCACCAATCACCAACACTCTCAACAATAGCATTAACGCCACCACTACTAAACGCGCCGTCCACAGGGTTAAGTACAAACGCAGGGTACTGCGGTGTTCCCCCAGTTAAATTACCAAGAATCATAACTGCTGTTGTGGAAGTTGGGTCTTTCTTTATAGCGCATTTCCTGAAATGTGTAGCCGTATTCGCAGGAATTGCGATTACGGGTGTCACGAAAATAGTTCCGAAAGCGACATCTGCATCAGTAAGCGTGATAGCTTTATTAGGAGACCCATCTAAGCCTACTTGGTCTGCTACGGCTGTTCCTGCGCCAACAATAGTCCACATAGCAGCAGTTCTGTAGTTAGCTGCTGGGATAGAGTTCGTTGTACCACCCTCAAGCAATACGCCAAACCCACGGTTATAAATCCCCTTATCAACCCACAAGCCGCTACTGTTAAATGCAACGTCAGTGCCACTTGCAGAAGCCTGATAGTATCTACCACCAGTCTCTACCATATCACCTAAAGTAAATGCACCTGTAACCCACGCTTTAATATCCAAGTAAGTAGGTGCGCCGTTGATTGTGCGTTTTGGGTGGAGTGGGTTTCCTGCACCATCGTCATCTGCCCAAGCTGTGCCATTCCAGCGTCCGTAATTCACACGCCATTGGTCTAAAGCAGATTGAATAAGCGTGCCTTGATAGTCAGGGCTGTTCGCAACACCAGCGCGGGTGAATTGTCCTACATTTCCAAGGGTATCGTTAAGCGTTAGAATGTTTAGATAGAAACGAATGGATGATAATGCTGATGATAAATTACCTCGTAATGACAGTGAAATTCCTAGATTCATTTTAGCGTTACTCTCAATTTAGCAATATCCGCGTCAATTTTTGAAAGTGTTGCTTTTGATGCAGCATTACCCAGATATGCTTCGCGCAATAGTCGGTTGCTCTGTGCTGATTCAAGCTTAATCATCTTCTCAAAAATAGGGGCGTTATGAGTTGCAATCAATTCAGCGGAAACTTTTGCAGCATCAAGCACCCATGCTTTTTTAATAGCGTCCCATGAACTATTTGGCATTGGAGATGCTGTCATTTCAGTATATAGATTTAAATCTAATGCTTTGATTAAACCTGATTGTTTATGCTTCTCACAAGCAAATGTTTCGCCTGTTTTATTTTCTACAAAATATCTCATAATGACTCGCTCCATACGACTATATTAGTGCTGCCAGATATTCTATACTGCGTGTTTGGTGGTATAACATAAGACAAGTTACCTCTGGAACCTACACTACCGTTGATTCCCCATGACTGAACCACAACAAATCCAGCACCTGCAAAATTAACTTCTAAATTGCAAGAGCCATTAAACCCCGTTAAGCTTACTGATGTGGCAATAGCGCGCGGCTTGCTTGTTGTTGTATATATTGTATTGATTAATTTTGGAACAATACCCATTGAAAAATCATTTGATAGAGAACTTATTGCTTCTTTAACTCGCGCAGGACTCATATCCGTTGTTGTATTAACACCTGCTTGAGCTTGAGCTGTTGTTGATTGTGCGCGTTCTAATGCCGCTATGGCTTGATTTACACGCTGTGCTGTCCATAATCTAGCAATTGTTGAAATACCTGCTTCTGCATCAGTTTGTGTTACTATTGATGGCAATGGAATATTTGTATTAACCCAGTTTGCACCTGTGTCTGTTACGGGGTCATTACCAATATTCGCGTCAACTTGTGAAATATAAATTATGCCTGATTTGGTTGTGATCGCATCCGCATTGTATTCTTGCAAAGAATCCCAGCCAGCAACGCCTTGCTGATGAAGATATGCTAAAACCTGCGAGAGAGTAAAACCTAGTGCATTAAAATCCTGTTTTGTAGGGTTCTGATTGACTCCGACGATGCCCCAACCGCGTAAGAAATTAGCCACGATATTATCGTCAATGATGTCGCTTTGCGTTGATGCGCCAAATATAGTACGCTCTGTGCCAACGGCTGCCGAGCCGAACGCTTTAAAGTCACCTGTAAATCTGTTAATTTTAGCCATATTATATCACCTTGTTTGCAAATATACCGCCAATATCTAGCGGGTCAAATTTATCCGCGAAACCACGCGCAATCGGATTATCTGAAAAGCCGAATGTTTCGCCTGGTATCGCATGAATTATCTGGTCGTACCTGACTGCTTGCGGGCTTGGAAGAATGCCAAGTTGTCTAATTGCTTTCAGCCAATCGCTATTGAATGAAGGATTAACATAAAGGTCAAGTGCCATATTGAACTTATCAACAACATATGCATCACCGCTGAAAATAGTAGCAATCACATCCTGAATGGAGATTTTTCTATCTGATACCATATATGCCGAGCCATTGTTATATGCTACTTTTGCTTTAATAAAAAAACGGTAACCTGAATCATCCAGTTCCAAATCTGTGTGCGCTGGCTCGAACTTATCTTGAAATGGCGCGCTCAAATCTAGCGCATCAAACTTATCAGCAAATCCCGCAGAATTTGGATTGTCCGAAAAACCAAATGCAACCTTGGCAATTACAAGCGGAATCCTACGAGGCATACCTACAATCTTTCCGAGTATGTCTAGTCTGTGACCTGTAGCAGTGTCAACATCAAAAGCCTCGCCAATTGCTTTCAAGCCATCATAAGCGACTTCCCACGTGCCTGCCTTCATCGCTATTTCAGCGTTAGCTTTTGTCAGTGCCCAATACTGTTTAATTAGTAGGTCTACATATGCGTCTGTGAAAATACTCATTATGGTATTTCCGTAATCGTAATGTTCGATGCTGAAATAGTGAAGACTTCATCAGCACCTGATGCAATAATGTCAGTTACAAATGTTATATTGTCATTGCTGATTGACATTAATGTGGCTGTGAAATTATTAGCAACACCATAAACTGCAGCGTATAGATTGCTCGCCCGCGCAATCTCACTAATGCTGTATGATTTTGCTGCAAGTGCATTTTTAATTGATACGATGTCAATCGTCGCTCCACCAATCGGCTGCACTGTCAATGCGATATAAATCGGAACGTATGTAGGGCGGTCAAATTTCATATTGTGCAGGTAGCTAAATGTTGACAAATCAGGCTTGGTGAGGATTTCTGTAAATGTTCCAGTAACCGCACCCTTCACGCTAACTCCTGCTGTGCGATTCTTTGCAATCGTACTAATGATGTCGGGAATATCCCCACCCTCAATCACGCACCAAATCGAATGGGCGTTCATCGAAAGAACTACATCTAAAACGTCAGTCTCATTTTCGTAAACTTTTAAATCTGTTACTCCTTCGAGATTTCCAAGGGCTGTATATAGTCCGCCTACTGTTGTTGTGGATGGCGACACTAGCGAAGCATTGCGCCGAATCCGCAAGGCAGGGTCAGTTTCTTCATCGCGTCCAGCAATCGCAGCAAGTGGATTAGTGACTGAAACCACGCCGATAATGATAGTCGATGGGCTTGTCACAGTGCCTGCATCCGCTGAAATATTTCCAAAGTTTTGGGCGAATAAGGTCGTCGATGTAGTGCCAGCTAGAAGCGTTGTAATGCTGTCCGTTTCCCATAGCTGCCCTAAATCATCGGCTATGGTGTAACCTATTGGTAGCTGGATTGTGCGGTCAGTCGTTATGCTTACATCAACTTGCGAACGAGTAGGTGCCCCGCGTTGAATACCTGCTAGCTTAATGATTTTATTTAACCCTTCGCCTGTAGAAAAATCAGGGTCTAACTGATTGTAAAGGCTTAAGGCATACGATTGAATATCAAGCCGCGCCTTCGCTTCAATTCCAATCCTCTGACCGTCTGGGCTATCGGGAGCTGTGTTAATATCAGAACCGTATGCAGCTTGATAACCTGCTACAAGCTCATTATAGATTTCTTGATATGTCTGTATTGTTAAGCCTGTTGGCGTTAGTTGAAATATCATGGGGTTACACTCACTGTTTTGTCAATTCTTTGGTCATAAATGTCAATAACTCTGATGCTTATGCTCGCTCTACGATGTATATCGACCGAATTTATACGAAGAAGCTCAATAGATCGTACGCCATCCGTATTTAAAACAGACTGCTCAATCTCTGCAAGTATTCTATCCCTTGTATTTTTTGCACCAAGCAATTCAATCCAAGGTATTCCGTGATCAATATCTGCAAACCAATCATCAGTAAATGAGCGCAAACGAGTAACCACACTTTGCCCGATAGCTTCGGATTTTGTCGCATAATTAGCGCGACCTTTTCCAAATGTCCAATCACCGCCTATGTCTAATCTTGATACTATCATTGTGGTGTACCTGTAGAGCCGCCACCAGTCTGCACGCCACCATGGACATGGGTTCCAAATGATATGCCGTTCACTATTAGATTGCCGCTGATTGTGACATCACCTGTATGTTGTGTTGTGCCCGTGTGGGTTATGTTTCCATCAATCTGCATGTTGCCAATGTGGTGAGAATCACCTTTATGCTCAATAACTGACGGTATAGTGATTGCACTAGCCAGTGGATTAAGCCCAACGATTGCAATCCCATCGCTGTAATCATGCATTCTAAACTCAATCGGTTTCTGATTATCTTGCCCTGCATACCAGCGATCAAATGCGCGTTCAGTGAATATAAGCAAGCAATAATCACCAATAACAATAGGGTAGGCTGTGTAGCTTCCGCCGCCCTGCATAAATAACACAGGCACTTCTACAAATTCTGGTAAATCAATCTTTGCACCATTAACTACGCGGCTTGTCACAGGTTGGCAATCAATCGTAGTTGCATTTACCGCTGTAATTTTCGCAATAGTCGCAGTGTGCAAATCAGCAAGTGACGAATCAATGGCTATCATAAGTGTGTCTATTAACTGTTTAATTTCCATTAAATCACCTTATAACCTTTTGCTATAGTGCCTGTAATCGACTGTTTCCAGTCCGAGCCGTAATTATCACCGTTATATACTATCGTTTCCACTTTGTAAATACCGTTATATTGTGGAGCTAGTTGGCTTTTCATTTCACACAATCCGCCAATACGAATCGATGGATTTAAAATTGTGTCAAATGTGATAAGGTACA
This sequence comes from Methylophaga sp., assembly GCA_002733715.2. GTDB lineage: Bacteria > Pseudomonadota > Gammaproteobacteria > Nitrosococcales > Methylophagaceae. The sequence goes on along the minus strand of NVWQ02000008.1, from coordinate 18,520 downwards.
TCTCGCGTGTTGGCGTGTTGATAAGTCCAGTTTCAGCAGAAATTACAGGAATGAAGCTTCCCGTAACATCGCCTTTTTTAATAATGTAAAGTCGTTCATTATCAATGTACCAAGTTTCACCATCGTCTAATAATTCATCAATAAGATTTGTGCTTGAGCCGACCAATACACGCGGTCGAATTAGCTGCCCTTGGTTTGTAATCTTGCCTTTTTTCGTGTTTGGCATATCTGATAAAACAGCGTCTACGGCAGCATCTTTGCCTTTTACTGTCTTGCTTGTGAAGCTATTAAGATGGTCAAACCCACCATCAAGGCATTCAATCTGGGTTACTAAATCAGCACCCTCTCTGAAATTCTCGCCACGATGCACAGTACCTTTAAATAATAGCTTTAAATGTCCATCATAGCCAACGCTGAAAGATAGTGGAATATGCTTAGATGGGTCTTCAGCATCCTTGGCTATTGCAGTCCTATTAGATTGATTTAAGTTATATGCACGAATAGTAAGCTTATTTAAACCTCCCCGTATTGACTTGCTCGCAGAGAAAGAAACGCGCAAGGGTGGAACGACATCCACCACTTGATTAGCTCCGACCTGAACCGAAAGCTTGAAATCTCTATTAAATCGGGACTGGAGTTGCACGGATTAAAGCCATATCGGCAGGCTCAAGCATGTATAGCTCGCATCTGCCAGTTTCAAAATCATCAAGTCTAAATGGGTCGATAACATCACCCAATGTGTCAATCACAGCAAAATCAAATGGAAGGTTACGCGACCGCATATGAAGCACGCCAACACTTAATTTCATGCCACTCACAACGCTTGTTTTGTATTCAGCATCAAAGCACCACATGCTAACAGTCGGGTAAAATCTAAGTGTCAGAATAACCTCTGATTCTTGAAATAAAATAGTATGCCTTTGATGTGCCTCGGCTGTTATGTTTTCAATTTGTATCATTTTTGCACTGTCCAAGATAATACAGAACGGGCAGTGTTCTTTCCTTCTTGCGCTCCCTTATCTTTTTCTGAATCAGTCTGACCACCAGTACCAGCCGCTGGTTTTTTGGTAGCTTCTGCATATATAAGCTTCGCAAAATTCATCTTTTCAGCTTCTAAAGTAAAAGTAGTTGCATCTGTCTGATTGTCAGTTGATAAAGTGAAGGATGTTATGCGCATGTTTTGACGTTTTTTAAACGGCATATCAATGTCGATAAGCTGCCTGCCTACATGTGCTGCTTCCATGTAATGAAGGAACTTCTTCTGGTTACTCTTATTTGTTGTATCCCGATTCCCGAACATGTCAAAAATCTGATCGCCTTTATCCAGTAGATTATCCAGCAAATTAACCGCATCAAGTGCGCTGGTCGCCAACCCTGCAACGATTGAAAGCTGGCTTTGTGTTTGTGATGGGGCAAATATGCTTGTTAGATTTCCTATTTCCGCAGACTTAGTTTGAAATTGTTTAATCAAAGGCGAAGCTCGCAAATGAACATCACTAACATCTCCTTCAATTGATATAGTAAGCGGCTTTAAAATGATGTGGTCATGAATAAGGCTGCCATCTTCCACAGGAGTGGATGGAATTTCCGACTCAAAGCGCGTGCTGTCTTTGATGCGCACAAAAGCAGTGAACCCGCCTATGCCGACTTCTTGTTTTTTAACATCCTCAACCTTTGAATTTAGGAAATCTGCAACGCGACCCATCACCTACCCCCGACTGAAAGCTGGGTGTTTGCATTGTCAAGTTGGCGGTTTAATACGCTATCAACAGCGCGTGACGTGCCTTGTGGGTCGTTTGTGGTGATAGTTATGTTATTATGCTGAATCACTTGACGATTGTCCTGCATCTGCGAACCGTCAGCATTGGGTAGCCCATCATTGCGAAGGGTCATTGGAGCAGTCATGTTGGTTGCGCTAGAATCCTCATCAACCAATCCTAAAAACTTCGCAACAGATACCCCCCCAGAAAGCATCCAGTCGCCAATTTTCCCAAGTAAGTTCCATACTTCCATCAAAGAATCAACGAGAACATCAACGGCAGTCTTTAGAAAACCAAATCCAGTCGTTAGCTCTGCGACTAAATCGCCGCCCGTCATTGCATTATAGAAATCTGCAATTACTGATTTGCCACCGCTAAACGCAGCCACTAAATCATCTACTACTAAATATAACGCGGCAATTGCGGCAGTGATAACAACTATGGGTGCGCCTGCTATAGCCATAGCTCCAGCCCATCCTAGCGTTGCCACTTTCATAGCAATGAAAGCACCAGCCATCAAGCCCAAAACTGGCAACATTCGATTGAATGACTCAAGCAATATGCCACCCCATTTTATAGCAAACTTTACGCCGCCTATCACCCATTCTTTATTGTCAATCAATAGCTGTGTGAACTCATCCGACATACGCCGCATTTCAGGAGCAACACCTACCGCGATTAACTGCTTGAATGAGTTGACACTGAACCACATCGAGTTTACTGATTTTGTATAGTCGTTAGCATCCTCTGTTTGTGCCCGCGTTAATACTCCAAGCTCTTTCGCACGGTCTCTTAATCCCGCAAGCTCTGTTCCTGTTTTATTTAATAGCTGCAATAAGCTTGAATCAATGCCAAGTGCAGACGCGAAATGTTCCTGCTCCGACATGCTTAGATTTAGCTCACGAAAACGCTTGCCTACTTCCAGCATGATTTTATCAGCAGATTTAACCTGACCATTTGCATCACGCACTGAAATGCCAAGCCGTGAAAAGTCATCACTGCCTTGCTGTGCAGCTTGTCCAATCGTACGAGATAAGCCCTTGATGCTTGACTCCATCGCGGCAGTGGTGCTTTGTGATTGCGTGGCTGCAAATGATAGTTCTTGTATAGCGGATACGCTTACGCCTGTTTGATGACTCAATGCGCTAAGTGAATCAACGCCCTTTAACACACCGTCAGCCCAAAATGCAAACGCACCAGCCGCAGCATTCAAGCCCGCAATCATACCTCCAAGCAATTTGATTGAGCTACCCAGCGTTACGTTATAATCAGTAAGCGGTGCAGCCGTGCCAGAAAAGCTAAATTTAGTGACTAGGTCATTTACTACTGTTGCCATTTAACCCTCCCTTGCTTTCTGATAATGGTATGCTTCTAAGTCGTTCTGTATGCTTTCAAATTCTACTACATCAAGAAATCTAGGCGTATCCCATCTTTCTATATCATCTACTGAACCATACCCTTTTTTTACTAAATTAAAAATGGTCGCGTCCTCATCCGATACATTTGTAAAGGCAACCAGATTGCTGACCTCACTTTTAACATGTACTTTTAGGCGGTATCGCGACCTTGAATAAAAGGATAACTAATCACAGATAATGCCACACCAATAAATGCAAGATAATCATCTGGGTGTTTTTCCCAGTGAGCATCACCAAGCCGTGACAATAGCGAATCATTGAAAGTTACCGAGTCATTAATAACCGATTCAACCGCCTCAAACTCATCTGAATCAAGGAAAGAGAAATCATTACCTTGAAGCTTTGCTGCAATTTTAGTGTAAAAAGCAAACACTTTACGACGTTTCTTATGAGTCATTACAGTAAACTTATATTCGCGACCGTTAATCTCTGCTAGACCATCATCATAGATGCCCTTTATCATTTCTTTAGCTTGTTCTGCTTGGCTTTGCATTAAATGTTCCTGAATGCGTTGCGGAAGCGGATGGTGTACTCCATCAATGCATTGCCATCAGTATTATTCTTGACGTTTGACGGCTGCACAGTGATTGAGCCATTTTCAAGCGTGTAAGCTTCTGCCGCTGCATTGCCATCACGGGTGAAATCTTCTTTTGCTGAACCATTAAAAATAGTGATGTCACCTTGATTGATCGCGCTGTTTAAAAACACATCCGAGCCGCTGAACTTTTGAACACGTAAAATCATATCGTGAACATTAGCATCGTTCCGCTTGTTGATATTTACCCCGCCATTAGCCGAATTTACATGACTGGTCAAAGCGTTGACAGGATTAAGCTCGATTGTATCTCCTTCTCCAAAATCAGTGATAGCAACCCCGTTTAAGACTACCGAGGTGCTATCCGCTTGCATTGAAATTACTGACATAATATATACTCCTTAAAGATTAAAGTTGACAATAATGTCAGCCGAATGAATTGCACCAGCGTTTTTAACTGCTGCTTGAAGTGTTGGCGATTTACGCGCTTGACGGTCTGCTTGAGGTTGGTCTGCAAGCTTGCCTGCAATCCAATAAAACCCGTTTGTCAAGATGTTGCGCTCGAATGTAGCACGGTCACCGAAATAATCAGGGCTTGACCATGAACCTGCCGCAAAAACACCAGCACGAACAAAGCCGCGTGTGGTTTTAACACCTTGGTCGATCAACTGATTAACGCCGCGTTGAGTTTGAGGGATTTTAGTAGATGTTAATTTTAGCAGGTTGTACATGTCTGTCTGAACCGCATCAATAAACGCAATGATATTATAGCGATTATCTTGGAAGTCATTTGCTCCGCTTGTCAAAACAATAGGCGTATTTTTGATAGTTGTATAAATATCAAGTCCTACCATTTTAGCATTTGCAATCTCTGTCTGGCTGTATGATTCGGCAGCTACTGGAAGTGCTTTTAAGTGCATGGTTAAAGCCGAGTTTTCAGCATTGAAGTTTACAGTATGAGCGCGTGCCATATATGCAGTAGCAAACAAGCGATTGCCCGCATGACTGAATAACATACGATAGTTAGTTAGGCTTGACAGCTTAATGTCCCAAACCACGCTCGTAGGATCAACTGTAAGGGCAGATGCTGCGCTAAATACGTCATACATTAGCACGCTGTTTGCCTGTGCCCATGTTGCCAAATCTTTGGACTCGATGTCAGTTGGGTTATCAATGAATACCGCTCCTTTGATATTAACCGCAGCTTTTAAAGCCGTGATTGCTGCCACCTTAGTTTCAACTGCAAGCACTACAGATGCCGCACCCTGAACAGTTACAGCACCAGAGCCAGCGGATAGTCCCAAAATAGTGCCAATGAATGTTCCCGTTGCTGGGTCGCTTGCGACCGTCATCAAGCTAAGCACGCCTGTTGTCGCGCTTGTAACTACAATTTCATTACTCGCAGATACGGTAACAGCCGCGCCAGTGATTCCTGACACTTCACTATCAAGCAATGTTGCAACGTCTGCAAGGCTTGTGACCGTGCGTAAATCCATCGCGGCAATGCTGACGGTCGTTCCATCCACATCAATGTCAAGCGAGCCGTTCGAGATAGCTTGAAGCTGGCTAACAACAGTCGCTTCTGATAATTGAGCGCCTGTCAATATTGCAGAAGCAGCCGCAACAGTTTCAGCCGCACCACGCCAATATCCTGCAACAAATACACCGCCAGCATTAACTGGGTTTGGCTGTGTTCCAAAGAATGCAGATGCATGTGCGTACATGTTGGAAGCAGTCCCAAAATCTGCGGCTACAGCATCGATACCGCGATAAAGCGCATAGCGGCTTGCCGTGTTGATTCCACCGTCTTGCTGGCTTGTAAGAACGGCGCATACGTTCATATTATCACGCGCAGCTAATAAGCCCTCTGGTAACATTGAAACGTTAATTACGTTGTTGATATTAGTTTGCATACTGTATGCACTCCTCTGTTCTAATTTCTAGCTGCGCAGTGTCTATGCATAGCGTGCTATTTATCGCTGATTTAAGCGTGGCGATTGCTTCCGCTTTAGTTTTAGATGCACCATTCCAATAACCTGCAACAAACACTTTGGTTTTAGCTGCACCATTCCAATTGCTGGAAATACTGGGCTTCGCGCCAAAAAATGTAGCTGCATAAGCATACATGCTGGAAGATATTCCAAACGCAGCGGCTACAGATGCGGCGTTTAAATAAAAAGCATGCTGGCTTGCTGTGTTGATTCCGCCGTCTTTCTTGTTCGTAAGTGATGCGCATACATCTGTGTGGTCACACGCGCTCGATAAGACTTCTGGCAACAATGAAACGCTTGTAATATTATGTATATTAGTTTGCATACTGTATTCCGTCCTTTGTTCTGATTTCTATCTGCGCAGTGTCGATGCGCAAGGTGTTTACCACTTCTTTAACCGATATGGTAGCAGTGAACTCAATCTGAACGCGCTCACCATACTGCTGCCCTGTCAATGCTTTAACATCAGTCAAACCAGCAGATTGATATAAAGTTATTGCATATAAATCTTTAAGCTCTAAAGCTGCTTGCGAGTTCATAAGTAGCCCAAGCGTTGTCGCTGTGGCGTAGGCATTTGAGCCGTAGAAATCTACTGTTACTCGTCCGCTCAATAACGCATCATAAACCATGTTCTCGGCAACGTCATCGAATGTCTGCCCTGATGCAATACGCTGCATAGCACCTAAATTATCCACAACTATATAATCAGTTTCAAATTGCACGCGCTCAAAATTTTGGCGACCAACTCGAATCAACTGTTCATTATACGCTAATAAATCACGAATAACTAAAGCTGTACGCTTGACTGCTGTGTTCATTTCAACGCTCTTTTAGTCTGTTCTGCGATTGCTTCGGTATATCCATATAACTGATAATCACCTGCATCAATAATCTTGAAATCAGATCCGCTAACTTCAAACATCTCACCCAAAAATACTTGGCTATCAGAATGAATCTGAATATATTTAAGTGACCAATCAATGTCTGCCGCGTTTAAATGTTCTTTTTGCGCTGGCTGAATCACTGCATTAATCGTGCGAGCCGTCACCGTGTCCACTTCCACAAAATTAACCGTTGATTTAACTATAGACTTGACCGTGTAAGGTTTAGCCCACGATTCTAAAATGCTCGACATATCAGGAAGCATTGCGTACCGCCCACGTTATCGAGCCGCGCAATATGCCAGTGTCAATCAAAGGTTGTGCAGAACCCTTTGCATCTTTCGTACTTTGTTTAATATCCTGCCATTGTCCGTACCCCATTGAAGTAAACGCACCCTTACTATAATTCGATGCGATAGCACCAATGCGACCAAGTGCAATAGCTGGCTTCTGACCGTTCATAACTGATTCAAATTGCTTAGCAATCGCTTTGTTTATTGACTTCTGATTTACAATAAATGGCACCCGCAAGAATGAACGCTGCGGAATGTTGCCCGCACCAAATTCATGGATGGCACCAACTCTTAAAATAGTCATACCATCACCGTATACTTTTCCGCCCACTTTATCAGATGGCAAGCCAACATCGACGGATGCTTTCGCAACTGCCGCCATTGATTTAGCCATTTTTTTAGTGTGTGCTAGAAAAGCTTTAGGATTCATACAGCAACGCCGCCAAATTGGTGAGCCGTCAAAAGTAAGAAACGCTGACCATATTTTGTAGAGCTTAAAAAGTCAGTCAGCGCACCTGTCCGCGTTGATTGTGCATAGCTTACAGATACGCTTCCGACTGATTTGCTTTGTTCGTTTTGTACAGACGCATTACCAGCATTAATTTCAAGCACCAATAAATGAGCAATTAGATTAAGCGCAGCTTCTTTGTTTACTGCATAGTCCTTATTGTAATATGATGACCATACAGGTTCTATAATCGGCATGTAGGTATCCACATCTGCCGTAGCAAATGCAGGGAACCTAGCCTTAAAATCTGTAGTTAATGACACTTATTAACCGCGTGACAATACGCCCAAATCAATGGCGCGATCAATTTTCATCATTAAACGTTCATCTTCCATGTCGCGTTCGGTAAGTGTATAAGACTCATTAACCTCAAGCATTATATGGTTAATACAGCGTTTATTTTTTGAAGTATTGGTGATTGCATCGATTGAAACTTCAACATTAGTTGCTGTTTCTTCTACTTCAACATTAGTTGCTGTTTCTACTTTCTTTCTACGAGCCATGATACACCTCTCTAAATTTTAAAAGGGAAAGATGGGCAGCGTTACGCCACCCATCCATAATCTTACAAGCCAGTCAGAATATAACCAGCAGTGTTTTCCAATACATCTAAACCGCCAATGCGATACTTGCTGTCAACACGGTAATCAAACGATCCTTGCTTGATGATTTCGCCAACTGTCAAGGCAGTAGGGATACGCATCTTCATAGCTTCGCTGTTTGTTGAATATGCAACGGTATGACTTACACCAACACCGCCAGCATCATCCGCGCGGAATGTTCCACGGAATTCAACACCTGCAAAGTTCGCTTTCAACGCACTCAATACGCTTGATGCGCCGTTGGCAGTGTTTAAGATAGTCACCGTCAATGTATTCAATACATAGATAGGCATATCAACTTTAACAGCCATGTATTCTGGAGTGTTGTTTACTGCGTTATGCTGTGCAGTAATCAAACCAGCAATATCATCATACATTTGTTGAGCAGTAAGACCACCAACAGCACCAGTGGCAGCCGCCGAAGTAAAGCCAGCATAGTTTAACAAGCCAGTCGATGCGGGTACATCGGGCACACCAAGATAACCAATCTGGTCAACTTCGCGCAAGTAAATGCGGTTATGTGCAGAGATATAATCAGACACAAGATTGATATTCTGCAAGTCAGCTTCTTTCACTTCTGAATCAGTCCAGATTGAATGAGATTCACGCTCAACAACTTTCAAGCTGGATTCTTCACCAGTCATTGAAATCTTGCCTTTATTGCCAGACGCATCACCAGCAGTTGAAAAACCACCCAATTCTTGCTTGCGCAATGATTGAATGATTCGAGCATAGCCACCTGAATTGTCAGCCGCAATGCCGCTGTTTACGAATGATAACTCTGGATATTTCTTCTCAAAGATTTGAGGGTCAACAGCAGTTAAGTTTCGAGCCAAGATAGAACCTGAATATGCATCTTTAAATCCAGATTGTTTGCTAGAGTCTTGAAACTTTTTAAAGCTATCAAGGTCGTATAAGTTTCCGATTTTCATTTTAATTACTCCTTATTATTTCAAGCGCACAAGCCAAACATTAGGCTTGATCTCTTGAATAAATTCTGCACCTGTTGCGATGTCAGTTCCTGTTGCTGTAGCTAGACCATCGTTAGCATCACCTGCATTAGATGCGTAAACAGCACCAAATTGCACTGGGGTCTGACCAGCTTTAACGTCAACAGTAGCTAGACCTTCGCGCATGTAGTCCATTTGTGAATAGATTGTATTGTCAATCGTCGCGCCTGATTCAACAGGTGCAGCAGGATTGCGAAGCACTACGCCAGCAATAACAGGGGCTGCAATGCCGTCCATATTATCAATAGAGCCAGCCGCTAATTTTGCAAAGCGTCCGACTTTTAATAGATTCTCAAACACAATCGCAGATAGAATTACCTGCACTGCGCCGTAACGCTCACCTGCACCAATCACCTGCGGGTCATTTAATTGTCCTGTAGCAAATGCCATTTTAAATCTCCTTCTCTTTTAGTTTTTCAAATGCAGCATCTGTGCCTTTGTCTGCAAAATCTTTGTAACTTGCCGCTGAACTTTTCAACAACTTAAATGCAACGGGTAATTCTGAATCAATGAACGTTTCATTGGTTTCGGTTGCAAGCGCATCACGAATGATAGTTTCCGTGCTTTTGTCTGCGAAGTCATAATCATCATTAAGAAAACGACGTGCTTTCTCAATCGCTGCACCATGGGCTTTAACCGCTTCATCAGTGAATGTTTTTGCTTGTTTGGCAACCGCATCTGAAAACTTCTTGTCCTTGTCTTCTTCGTCGGTTTCTTCGTCAGTAACTTCTACTTCTTCTTTTGAATCTTCTTCCATGTCGGTGACCTTTTCTTTCTCATCCGTCATCTCTTCTTCAATCGTTTCGCCCTCTGGCATAACTGCACTAGACGCTGCAACAACTTTTTGAAGCGCAGGAACAAGCTTGGCAAGCTGATCAACAGGAACGGATTTAATCGCTTCAGGAAGTCCAGTTGCAAGCTCAATGATTTGTTGAAGGTTTAATTTCCCCTCGGCATCGCAAAATGCTTTATGTAATTTCATATCTTCTCCTTCTGTTTTTTTATCCAAAAAACTGCACATTGAGCCGCATCGTCCACGGTCAACCGCAGCTAAATGATGGGGTACAATATCAATCTGTTCAAAATCATATAAATCATGTGGCACTAAGTTGGCTTTATATCCAAGAGAAAGCTCACGCTTTCCAGAATCAACCGTGGCTTTCATTTCATCGCTCAATAGTAAATTGTTTTTAATTGCTATGGTGGTTTTGGTGGTCGTGTCTAGTGCATCAATCATCGCCGCGTCTGAAACGCTGCCTCCATCTGTAGGGGCTGGAACATCAAGCGTCACATGTTCGTCAGTGATAGGAATGCCCGCCATCTTCATAGCTGTATTAGCGATAGTTGCGGGCGAACGATAAACAGTAAATATTTTGTCTGCTGGTTCTTCGTCTAATTCTTCACCCGCATATTCAAGAATACCATCACGCACAGAAACCGCAGTCTTAGCAGTCGGGTCGAATATCACTGAATCTCGAAATTCACCTTGATAAATATATGCGTGCTTTTTCATAGTGCGAGTTATAATCTACTTATCTACATATGTCAATAAGTGGATATGTTTGGAGATTATAGATTGTTGTTGCATAAATTCCTTGGCTCAAAATGGAGCCAAGGAATTACATCAATCCTCTGGAATTACAAACTCACTGTAACAGCGGCATTGAAAATCAATTCCAGTCATTAACCATTTTCCATCCAACGACGAATAAAGACCCTTACTTAAATCGAACTCTTTGCCATCACGAGCAATATGAGAATGTCGAACCCGCTCATCTTTTGCCGTGCGCCATATTGCTTTGGTTATGCCTAGATTTTGCGCCCTGATTTTCCCCGTTATTGCATTGAAGTTTGAAATCTGATTTCGTGCTGTGAACTTTGCATGGTTTTTCCGCTTCTCTGCCATGCCCGCAAAGTTCTTCATTACATCTTCAAGTGATCCGCCTATTGCCATTTCTCGCAATGTATTGGCTGTGTATTCTGATAGCGTATCATCGCGAAGCTTCTTGACCCATTGCGCTGTTTCAAGTCTTAATGCGTTTATGTTTGACTTAAGACCTTCCGTAGCGATTAGTTCAGTGCTTGGAATACCCACTCGACGTTCTACTAATTGATATAGCTCTTGCTGATTGCGTTTATCAACTTTGGAAAGCACATCATTAACTAACTGCTCAATGCGTCCATCATCAAACTGACGTAATAAACGCCTATTTGTCTGCTTTGCAAGCTTTACTAATATTTTAGCATAGTTGCCTTGTTGTGCATCTGCGAACTTTTCAACAGTTGACTTATGCAGCCCACCAATGACGTTGTTCTTATATCGCTCTGTTATCTCTGATATCATGTAAGATACAGCGCGGTCAAGTTCACGCTCTTGTGCTTTGGGTGGCGATGGCGACTTGATAAGTGCGCCACCATCCGCAGTCAGTTCACGCTTTGCCATTAAATAAAGCCGACAATCTCTGTGGCTGTTGTTCCTGTTGCGTGAATCTTTTTAATTCTTCCCAGCACGTATGCAGCGCGATAAACCACACTCGATGGAATGATAACAACATTACCTGCATAGGTTGTCACTTTCACATCACCAGCCGTGCCAGCTACAAATGCGCGGATAGGGGTTGCCAAGTCAACCGCATCGTTTGGAGTGATTAATACCATATCATCAGATGGTGATTCCAGTCTTGGTTCTTGTCTTACAAATCTGTCTGCCATTTTTTACACCTCGTCATTTTTGAACACTGTGCCGAAATCATCAGCCTTAACAATGTCCTTATCTTCTAAATATTGTGAATAGTCTTCACCGATTGAAGCTAGTTTAATAGCGTTGTCAATTACCTTTGTTTCAAAATCAATACGGTCATTCGCTGTCTCGCCTTGATTTTCTTTGAATGAAATATCACATTTGCCAAGTTTGCGCATAAGCGCGTTTATTGGTGGCTCTAAGTAATCATCTTGAATAATCTCAATCGCATCTTGAAACGCTGCACGCTCTGAATCACCAGAACTATTTAAGCCTTTGACATTTTCACCTACCAGCATTGAAAGGGGTATACTTGTTACCATAGCAAGTCTGCGAAGTGTTATCATGTCAGCATCTGATAAGTTTGAAATGTTTTGAGAAACCACTTCTAAATCATCTTCTTTATCAATCAGCCCTGCCGTGTGAATTCCACGCACATCTTCAAGCCTGCCGAAATACTCAATCATGTCTTTCTCTGTGCCGTTGCGCATAGCATCTTTAAAGCCTGCAACTTTGTAAAACATGGCAGAAGCTTTCTCGATAATTTTAGGGGCTGCACGCTGCACAATACCATCAGCAATAAGCTGGTCATAAATTAAATCAAACTCACCTATTCCACCATAAAAGAAATCAGGGGCATCTAATTCAGGCGGCTGAACATATGTGAAATCAATAATGCGGGTATGATGGATTATTGCGCCGCGCACGTTGTAAATGTTTGGATTGTAATATCTTGTTGACTGCAAATCTCTATCAATGTCACCGATTGTTACCATGTCGCCGCTGAATACATTTAGTAAAACTTTGTCAGGGTCAACCGTGCCCACTGGCTTGCTCAAGTCATCTCCTTTATGATGCAGTACAATTATTCCGCGCCCGAATGCCATCATCCATTTTGAAGCTTCTTTCACTTTCCGTTTAAGCCTAAGATTAAAATAATCTTCATCGCCTAACGTCTCAAATTGAATCGTGTCTTTAAGTGCATACCCTGACTTTAAGCGAATGATTTTACTTCCAATTCCCGTTCTGTATACCTGCCGCAACGTGTTCGAGTCTAGCCGTTGAGATTGAAATGAGTTTGTTGACATAGCATCACGGCGGTTTATTAGACCTGATACAAGGCTCTTTAATCCATCTGTAAAATTACTCATAACATAGAACCATAGTCATATAACATACCTCTAAAAATAACATAATTAGCATATCATAATCATAAAAGTAACCCATAGTCAATATTTGCTTCAATTATTGGGCTATATGCAATGATAAAAGCCTCTGCAAGATTTGGTGATTTCACGTTTCGCTTGGCTAAATCGTCTTTACTCTCAACCTTTACTTTGCCCGCACTATCAAAATCTTTGAACGGCGTAGATAGCTCATCAATCAACAATTCAATATGCTTGCAATCGCTGCTAATAGATATGAGTTCATCATCCCTAAATTTTTGCCCTTTTGTTATTGCATTATGAGTATTTCTAAATCTGTCAGCAACCGTCCACCAAGCTTGTGCTTTGATGTTTGTAAAGAAGTCCTTATTGATAACACCATATTCATAATCTCTGTCAGGCTTATAGATTGATCCATTGGCTCTGAATGGTGTGTATTTTATCCTTGCCCGCGTGTTTAAGTTTAGCTCTTTGAATTTACTTCCAGCCGATGCACCAACGCCAATGCAATCATAATATATGTCTGATTGTAGCTTTCTTGCGTTAGAATAAACACGCGTGCAGCTTCCAAGAAGATCATCTGTTACGCCTTGCCATTGATCTATTTCGAGTGTGACTATGCCCTCAACGTAAACAGTCGCGTTCTTATCCTTGCCATCGTCCGCTATATCATAGCCAATTCTGCGTGCGCCACCCGTACCAATGCTAAGCTTTTTGTGAGCATCAATAGCCGACATGATCCATGAACGCTTAATGATAACCCTGTCATCGTCAGTTTTCGGCTCACCCAAGTATATGTGATTATACTCGTCCTCATCCTCATATTTTGCTGCTTCAATAACTTTGATTATTGTATTGGACAAGAATTGGTTTTCATCATAGTTAATCTTTCGCACAACGGTATTCGGAGGTGGTGATACGACAAAACGCTGCCATACGAAATCACTTGCAAGTCGTGGGTTAAATATTATCCAATGTTGCGATCCTTCTTTTCTAAGTGTTGGATCTATGATTTCCCATTGTTCCTTATTCAGCAAATGTGCTTCTTCTGCCCAATGTATATCAATGCTTTCAAGTGATTTGATTTCATCAATATTGCGCCATAATCCATAAAATATGAACTCTGTGCCTGTGTTTATATTTATGATTTTATTATTGGTTATTGCAAACTGTGACTTTAGCCCAAATCTTTCAATCTGAATCTTTAGAAGGGTATAAACAGATTCTTCAATCTTATTTTGAAATTGACGCGTACAAAGTATTCTTAGTTTAAGCTGTGGTGTTTGCGCTAGGGCAATCGCTATGCCCGCTGCATCCCATGACTTTGAGCTTGAGCGCCCGCCATACAAAACTCTATTGCGTGCAGGTTTTCTCCAGAAATCTTTAAGGACTGGGTTAAGTGTCGGTGGATTGGGATTTGTAGAAGTCATCTAACGTCATCGGAGTCATGCTTCCATCGCTTGATTTATTGTCAATAATCCGTTCTTCTTTCTGACCCAGCAGTATCTTACCTAGCCATATCTGCATAGTGACATTTTCATCTTCGATAGCAGATGTGAACTGTGCGCGTCTTAACGAGCATTTACCTTTTGCCATTTCTTCTTTATATATGCCGCAAAAATCATCGCTTCTCTGCAATGTATCTACAGAACAACCTAAGATTTTGGATATTTCTTCTTGCGTACACATTATAGAAGCAAGCTCCCTAACAAGATCAAGATTAATTTTGAACTTTGGTCGCCCTCTTCCTTTTTTATTAGAATGCTTGGTCATTTATGTTATTTTTTCTTGGGGCTTCTTTTACTTGCTTTTGTTTTTCCTCTGGTCTTTTTTCCACCGCCGCCTTTTGATGAACCGCTTGCCATAATTTCTTTCCCCTTATTGGTTTTCTTATCGTATAATAAGTATTCAAAATAGAATTGTGCCATTCCATGTTGAAATTGTAAAGTTCCTTGCAATCCTCAATTATGATATTCTCTATATTATCAGATGATCTTAGGTTTGCGCTCCCATGAATTACAATATTAAGCCCACACTTTGTCTTTATCATGCAAATTTTAGTATGCACAGATGCTACTGCAAGCTGAAACCTATTGCCCCTATCAAGATGCTCATATATATATTGCACAAGACCGTTTTTATTTCTTTCATGTGAATAAAAGTAATCACTCACGATGATGTCAAGATGTTCAACATATCCACCGACCACCAGATTTTTCAAAGAATCAATATTATCTTGAGACATTGAAAGCGTAGATATTGTCATACGCTCTACACTCCAGTTATTTTCAACACACAGGGCTTCTATTAAGTCTCCAGCAATAAATCTGCCTGAAACAAGCGCGAATATTCTCGTGTCTTTAATGTCACCAATCTCTTTTGCAAGATCAGATGCATATTCATACTTAACACGTTTTGGAGACAAGTATTTTTTAGGTTTGCATATGCGTTCATTTGTAAGCTTCCATTTTTTAGAAAATAAGTCATCCATTACTTACCCACTCCCCTTCTTTATTTTTGTGGCGATGGCGGCGGTAAACATGGGCGTTTATTGCTCCCGCCTGAAAGCGCGAATTTATGAGCATCTTTCATTGACGTGATGCATTCACTGCAAAGATAACGCCATACCCCACTGCCATTATAAAAAGTGTTTTCTAGATATCTATATCCTTTCACCCTTCGAAAATCATTCTTGCATACTTCGCATTTTCTCCACGCAAAAAAACTAAAAGTTCTATAAACTCCATGCTCATGTTTCTTGATATGTTCTCTGTTCATATCTTAACTCCCTTCCTTCATAACCAATATTGCTTCAAGAAATATCTTCGATCCATTCTTTTATGCCGTCGCGAACAGCTCGCAAATCAGGCGCAAGCTGCTCTTTGATTATATCTTTACCCAAGCATTTTGCAACTGCTACAACCGCATTAGTTGCTAATAATTCTGCAACAATAGGCATACATGCATCTCGTACTTTTTTGCGTGGGGAATATTTGCCGTTTTCCCACTCTGATATCCTTGATTCAGAAAACGGCAATGCTCTACCGATTTCTTTTGCAAGCCAAACTCCGAATTTAGCTTGAGATATATCCAATGTTGCGCGTGTTGATTTGATTAAATTTGACATTGTTATCATTCCTTGCTTAAATTGCTTTGTTCACTGCCGCACAGGCAGCTTAGAAAATATAATACTTAGTTGTTATTTTTCACTGCTGAACAAGCAGATTAAGAGCCTCCCAAAACGGAGGCTCTTTTTTATTTATCAGCAATATCCCTGCTCTGCTTCTCGTATAGCATGATACCCATCTAATCCAAAATAATCACATAACCAATTTTCTGTATCCTGAATTTCTTCACAAGACACATTGCTGCGAAGAATATTTAGAAATTCTTCATTTGAAGAGTCATCACTAATTGTTGTTTGATCGTTGCGTGACTCATTTATCTTTTTTATAGCCTTGATGATGTTATTTAGTTGATTTTCTCTAGATTGATTATTCATGCGAATGCCTCGTTTTGCTCAACAAGCGTAAAAATGTTTTTAGAAATCATCCATTCAAATTTTGAACGGTTAAACTTGATTACTTCTTGAGTTTCAATATTAACACAAGTTGCAACTTTACGATTTGCAGTTGTTACTTTTACTGTGAAATTGTGTTCGTTATTTTTGTATGTGTTAAGAATTACTTGCATTTCAATCTCCGCACCCCGTAAGCCTGTGCCGCTATGTTTTTCCCTCTCGGGATAACTGAATATTACAGTTAAATAGTAAACCTGTCAAGCTTTATTTTGCATTTATTCCTCAACGTACCTTTTTACATTTTTTGAGCTCTGTAATATCCACGTAAGCTGTCCATATTCGCTTGTGTGCGTCTTTACGTTGCACAGCTATACGATTGCATTGAACTGCTGATACAATCACTTGTAAGTCATCGTATCGTTTGTCGATAAATTCTACTTTGTCACCTGTATTGGGTATATCAAGCATACAGCAAAAAAAGATACAAAGCAATCGTGCTTATTGTTGCTAAAAGCGAAAATTTCAGGCAGTCGTTTATGTCGTCCCAGTGAATCATTTTCTAAACTCCTTAATATTTCGAATCAATATATGCACCAAAGATGGTGTATACATTATGTTATGTGTAAACAATCTCTTTGCCTATTGCTGCTGTCCGCATGAAAAGAACATCGTCTTTCCACACAGCAAGATAGGGGATGAAGTCGCCATTCCCATGTTCTTTGTATACCTCAATTTTAGTAATTCCATCCCTACCGACACTTGTGCTATATCATTGTTGTAATACTTTATTTCACGTTCGTCGTCATACATAAGCATATTGATGTCTCCTTTAATTCAAATCACATAACAATAAAATCCAGTGGACGCATGTAACCGCGCCGCTGATTAAGGGCGTTAGATGCCATGCATCCCTGTCATTATCCATGCAAACATGCTGGGACTCATTCTTTTTTCCCTTTCGCAATCGTTGGCTTCTTCGCCCTTTATTTTCATAAGTTCCGCATCTCTTCTTTCAGCGGCTTCTTTTCTCTGCTCAAAAGTTCCTCTTAATTTTGCTTGTCCCATTTAATCCTCCGTGTCAGCATCTAACCAGTAAATCCATCGGACACATGAAGCCGCGCCGCTGATTAAGATCGTTAGGATTATTCTAGCTTGCTAGATATAGATAAAAGCAATGTGGCTTTTTTCAAAAAATCATCTTTTTGAATCACATGCAAGTCCCTGCAATTGTATCTTTTTGCAAAAGATTTTATATTCATAAGCTCAACATTAACATCATAGTCAAACTCTTTCATAATGTGATATTCACCATCAATTTCAACTCTAATGCAGCCCTTTTTAGTTTTAAATTGAGCAAAGAAAACTTCCACGTTAGAGTGATTTCTTACGCTTAAAAAACAGTTTTTAGGGTCTTCAATGTCTATTTTTATATTCTTCTTTGCAATCGTCTCTTCTTCAAGAATCATGTTTGCCTCTTTTTTAATCCTAACCAATCAAATTAAGCTGGACTCGCTACGCTCGCCGCTTATATGTGCCGTTAGGCTTCTTTAATCACTGCGTCTTTTAATTTTCTGAATTTTCTTGCTTTAGTTAAAGCTGTTCTTGCAGATGACATTGATACATAAACCTTGGCATTTTCAATTAGAACAGTCCGACATGGGTCACCATGTCCTTGTGCCTAGCCAGCAGTTACTTTGTAGTTTTACAATAAATCCTTTAATTTTTCAATCTCCTATTATGTTTCAAGCCTAACAATTAATTTTTAAGCTCTGGTAATGGCATCCAGCCAAGCAATTCTTTTTCTGAAAAGTATTCATTGCTAAATGAACTATCATTCCATTCGCCGTTGTACAGATCAATTTCAAGATTTGCAGCAACCCATTTACTGCTAGGCTTATTCCAAGTCGCAACAAGCGGAAATGGAAAGCCTAGATTAGCGATAATTACGCCGCCTTTTGGGGCTGTTTTGGGTGATTGCCATTTACTCATTTATTCACCCTCCAATCTTTATCCATAATCGACAGAGGATTTCCTTCTGCGATATATGCCACTTCAATATCATCCATATATTTTTTTGTTTGCTTGAGCGTTGCCCA
>NVWQ02000007.1 GCA_002733715.2 Methylophaga sp. | reverse complement strand
TTACGATCATCCATGATTTCCATTAAATCATTACGCTGTGCACCATCAAGGGGCTCTAATCCCCAGTCGTCTAATATCAATACATCCAGCTTTGCTAGGTTTTGTAATGCTTTGCTATAACTGCCATCCGCTTTTGTTTGAGCAAGCTCTATCAATAAGCGTGATAGACGATAATATTTCACTCGATACCCTTTCATACAGGCGGCATGAGACAACGCACAGGCCAAATAGGTTTTACCACTGCCACAAGGCCCTGTGAGCAAGAGGTTTTGCTGTTTATTAACAAAGTCACACTGTAGTAACGTGGCCATTTGTGATTGTTGCAACCCTCTGGGATGTTGATAATCAATATCCTGTGGATGAGCCGCTATATTTAATTGCGCGGCTTTTAATAAACGTTGTTGTTTACGGGTTTCTCGATCCGTTTGCTCATGATCCGCCAGTAACTGCAATCGCTCTGCAAAGGATAACCCTTCATAAGTGCCAGGTTGCTCTTGTTGTGTGACTAAGGCATTGGCCATGCCGCTCAGTTTGAGTTGACGTAATTGTGTAATGGTATTGTCTAACATAATGGATTCCTTGGGGTTGATTTAGTGGAAGCTTTTCGGGCCACGGATGTTTTCGTGTGATTGTGGTAGTAAGATCAGCTGTTTTTTTGACTCAGGCAATAATTGATCTTGGTTGCTCTGTAAAATGGATTTAATCTGTTTGAGTCGATACAGCTTATTTTTATTGGCGATAATGCAGGCATTGTTTAAGCGTTGAGCATCATATTGTCTGGATAGATTAAGTAAGCCAAGACACACTCGATAGGCTTGTTGCTCATGCTGTTTTTGCGCCAGTATGCTTTTCACCCACACTAAAACATCATCCCCTAAGTCTTTCGCCCAGTTCATTAATCGTCCTGCTGACCATTGATGATGCTTCTCATGGCGTGTGGGCATATGGTCTGGAACGGTGGTCATACCGGGGCGGTGTTTTCGTACATGGCTGGTGACGCGCTTATGATGGAAGTAAATCTCAATCAGTTTGTCTTTAGCATGGACCTCAAGCTTCTCACCGACCAGTTGATGTGGCACTGAGTACAGATGCTTATCGTATTGCACATGGTAATCCACGTTTACCTTAACCTGCTTTATGTCAGTATATTCATAGGCATGTGTGGGCAGTGGTGATAAGGCTGGTTTGTCGATACTGTCGAACCATTCTTGTCGCGTGCCGTTAAGTTGTTTAAAGGGACGATTATTGACGTCAATTAACAAGGCGGATATGCATTGGTTAAGCTCAGCTAATGAGAAGAACGTATGGTGGCGCAGGCGCGCCAATATCCAACGCTCTATAATTTGAACGCCGACTTCTGCCTTGGCTTTATCTTGAGGTTTTCTAGGTCGTGCTGGCATGATGGCTACGCCATAATGCGCACCTAGTTGTTGATAACTGGGATTAAGATCAGGATCATAACGACACGCTTTAGTCACACCACTTTTTAAATTATCGGGTACGACTAACTGAGGAATGCCGCCGATAAATTCAAACGTACGGACATGACTTGCTAACCAGTCAGACAGTTTTTGTGACCAAGTGGCTTCGGCATAGGTGTAATTAGACGCACCGAGTACGGCTACGAAGATTTGAGCAAAGCGGATTTCACCGGTGTCGCCTTGAACAATGGGCATCGTTTGACCCGCGTAATCAACAAATAACTTGTCGCCTGCATGATGCACTTGGCGCATAGAACGTTTTTGTTTTTTTAACCAGGTTCGATACAGCCGTGAATACTGTGAGTAGCTATAATTGCGATTAGGATATTTCTGAGCGTATTCTTCCCATAATAAATACTGAGTCACGTATTTACCTTTTAGGTCTTTAAACACCTCTCGCCAGTCGGGCAATTCCATTTTAGAGGATGGCCGCGTATCGGCTTTAGGGTAAATAGCCTGTGCTAATTGAACATCATTTAACTGCTCAATAGCAGGCCAATCTAAACCTAATTCAGTCGCTTTACAGGTTATTTTTTGAACCGAACCTAGGCTTAGCCTAAGGCTATCTTTGATCTGACGTAAACTTAATTTAGCGGTTAACCGAAGTCTTAATATTTCTCTTAATTGTCGCATTGATAATCTCTTTGTTGGCATAACCCATCTCGTTTAAAACGAGAAAGGTTAGCAGGACGTTATCAATGTCTGAATCTTACCTGATCGTGAACACCTAATCTTATCCAAACGAAAAATCGTTCACGATGGATAAGATTCAGTGTTCACCATCAATAATATTAGGTGTTCACGATGGATAAGATTGGGTGTTCATGTTGCGTAAGAATACGCAACCAGTAAAGATCACTATTTTTTCTTTTGTACTCTCAGAACTCATAATAACTCTCCTACAATCTAATGGCCAAGCTCCCCAGTGGCAATGAAGCACAACAAAATTGCTGTCCAGTAGAAGCTTTGCTAGCTAATTCAATATTAATAATTTTGTTAAGTGCGGCGATTAATTTGTTATCCTTTATTTTAATATCTTCAAACAGTTTTGATAAAGTAAGCATCGTATTTGTCACCCTCATTCTCTGAATAATTCAATTTCGTTTTATCCTTTGTTATGTATTTATGAAAAACGGGTTAAATGGGTTGCATGAAATCCAATCTCTCTCTGTTGATTGCCATCTTTTTTAAACAGCGACTCTTGTGTCAAACTAGATAGTAATTCTTCAGGTGCCAAGGATTTAGTCATCAATCTATGCTGTCGTAATACGTTGGCAAAATCACCCGGCGTTAGGTTTCTGAATATTGATAGTTCAGACCGCCATTTGATTTTTGATTTTGCCTGATTTTTAGACCACTGCATCGCATTACAAAATAATGACCATGCTTGCTCTATTTTTAAGTAATCAAGTTTTATCTTAAAATCAAACCGTCTCAATACTGCAAGGTCAAGTTTATCCATCAAGTTGGTGGAGCATACAAAAAAGCCATCAAAGGATTCCATCTGAGTGAGCAACTCGTTCACTTGTGTGACTTCCCAACTTTGTTTTAACGTCGTACGATCTTGTAAAAAGCTATCAGCTTCATCTAAAAGTAATACCGCCCCTTCATCTCGTGCTTCTTCAAATATATTTGCTATGTTCTTTTCTGCCACGCCAACATAAGGGCTTAAAATATCTGAAGCACGCTTCACCATAAGCGGCTTATCTAATGTTGTACTAATGTAATGACCAAATGCTGTTTTTCCTGTTCCAGGTGGCCCATACAAGCATAATCTCGCACCTTGTACACTTTTGAAACCTTCAACTATTTGATTAATATCATGGCTTGGATTAAGGGCATCTAATTGATAATCTATGGCACTCTTTTTCGGATCAATCTTTTCTACACGATTACCCATTGCACGTAGTGTATTTGTTAATATATGCTCCATACTGTCTTCAACAGAAGCATCCGATGAAGCAGGAAGGTTAGCAACAACTTTAGCTGCCCGAGAAATAATTCCCGGTACTAATTTCTTGTCTTTGCTCATTTGCTCGATCCACTCGGCGGATATATCAAGATCACCTAAATTTTTCGTAAGGATGTTTTTACGCACCGATTTAGGTGGTGACTTTAACTCTAAGACATAATCAAACCGTCTGATATAGGCATTGTCGATCTGCTCAATACTATTACTCAACCAAAATGTTGGAATAGAATTTGTTTCCAACAGATTGTTAAACCATGCTTTACCAAGTTTGGGCTGTCGATCGAAAAAAGAGTGTGCAGGAAAAACATCTTCTATTTCATCAAATAGCAATAATGAATTACCCTGCTTTGCTAGTACTCGTTGCGCCATCTGATACGCACTGATCCGACCAGAACTAGGAAGATCATCACCATCACTATCTGCAATGCTAATTTGATATAACGCTGTATTTAACGATTTTGCTAATGCGCCAACCAATTCCGTTTTACCTGTACCTGGTACACCATAGAGCAGAATATTCACCCCAGACATATTTTTTTCTATTACCGTAGCTAAATACTGTTTGATTAACGTAATTTCCTTTTTGATATGAGGATAATCTTTAAGCTTTAAACTAGGATTTTTTGATTGATGAAAGAACTGATTAAGTAGATTCTGACGTTCATTTTCATCTACGGATAGGATTTCACTGATGCCATCTGGGATCTCAAGTAGTGATTCAAGATCGGTATTGCTGTCCTTTTTTATTTTTAACAAGCCAGAATTTAATAAGCTTCCTTTCCGAGAGAGTGCATCGTGAATGTCCGCATGTGGAATATGTAAAATAGTAGCTAATGCTTTAATCGCACCAGATCGTGTTAAATTACCAATATCATTAGCGATAAAATCTAGGGGACTATATGTTGAAATGCATATCGAAAAAAGTAATATTTCCAGCTCAACATCAGTCAAGCCAACTAATGTTTGCAACCAACCCAGGTTCTTCTGTGTGGCGCTACTTATCTGGATAGGTTTTTGATCTAACTTCTTTTTAGTTTTTTTCAATAACTTGAATAAGGATTTCTTATTTAAGTCTTCACATATGCCTTCCGACAGTCCGATTGCCTTAAGATTGTTGTCATCATTCTCAACTCCTGATGACCTCCACGTGTTCATATCAATTAATATTCTAAGCATCCACACTGCGATGAGATCATGACATTCATGCTGATGTGACATATCACTGCTTCTGTGTACATGTACAAGCGTTATGCCTTTTCGTTTACTTATTTTCTGATACATATTTATATGCCTCTACTTGAGTTGCATATAGAATATACCGTTTATGCGACGATTAGAGTCGCATAATTTAATATCATAAATATGATCAAACAATGGCAAGCCATTCTAATAAGGTGTTGACACTTTAGCTTGGCCATTTACAATAAACCCCAGTTTATCTATGTTTCATATGATGCTGGGGTTTATTTTTGACTGAGAAGAAATCTTCTGATGCGTATTCATTAAAGCGCCTACCTCCTTCATATAGAGGAATACAGGTAAATTACTGTAAATCACCTGTATGTAAAAACTTCGGCGTGCCAGCAAAACAAGGTGTTCGCGGGCGAGGTGGTTCAGCTAAAGATCGCGGTCCTAACTACACGATAAGTGGTGCCGGGAAGGCCACCGCATTCGTTACCACATTCAAATGTAAGTCTTGCTCTGAACATCTTCCTATCAAAAGCAACCGGGGAGTTAGTCTTGAGTATAAACGCCTCTCACGATACTTAATAGAGCCAGATCGTACTTGCACTAATAATCAATGCAATAATCACCATCACGGGCTTAAAAAGCACCCTGAGAAGTATCAGAGGTTCGGGAAAACACGTCATGGCAGTTCCCGCTACCGATGTAAGTCCTGCAAATTTTACTATTTGTGTTCTTTAGGTATCAATGGAAGTGAGTTTACCGAAGGTTCTATTGATGGCACCATGATTTTAAAGGCATTAAGAATTACTGAATCAGGGGCTCAAGAAGTTTCGAAAATAACAATTATCTAAATACGATCGAGTTACATTGAGAACTTTGTTACTCCGCCACCGTCATTTCGAGGTATAAGCTTGTTTTTTACAGTTGCTAATGTATCTGTGAGCGTTTTAACAAGATAATCATTAAAGCCCTCCACTTCTAAAGTCTTATCCAGCACGTCCTGCTGAATAAAGCGTGTCATCTCTTGTTTAAATTCCTTGCCGTAAACAATACTTTCAATGCTGGCGATTCTGTTCTCAAGGTGCCCTACATAATCGACAAGTGTTAATTGATAATCACCAATCTTAGACCGAATGTATTCTTCATTGATTGAGGCGCCCTTTTGGATCAGCCAAGCAATATCCCAAGCGTCCCTATAGCGAATATATCTCACTGAGGCTGGAAAGGCGATAATTTTATCCGCCAACACTTCATCTAATGATTCCACATTAAGCATGATGGGAGAAAAAGAAGCCTCCAACTCATTATAATTGAGCTTTAGAGGAATGTACTCTTTTGAGTAGGCTGGAATATTGGCAATTTCTAATTTAATCTTCTGCCTTGGAATATCACTGTGCCCTGGATCGGTTTCAATACCAATCTGCCACTTATCAACCATCACACCTTGCCGAGAAAGCTCTTCCCTTAGGCTTTTGGGTTCTTTTACAAACACATTGAGACCGTAACGTCGGCCAATATGATCTCTTATACTATCTTCTATTGCCGTGTAATCCTGAGCTGAGAATTCCCTGCCTCCTGCAAAATCAAGATCTTCACTAAATCGATTAGAGCCGTAGCACAAACGCAATGAAGTACCACCTTGGAAAACCAAGTTCTTCAGTAATCCTGACGCGTACAGCGCTTTAAAAATTTCGTAATGAAGCACCTCTTTTACAATGACCGCCTCCATCCCATAGCTACCTGTTCTTGCCATGATTTTCTTAACGGTATTTTTAAAATCAAGATTGTCTTGACTCATAAAGTAAACCTTTTGTTATTGTTGTTATCCGACTCATCTAATAAATGAGTATTTCTGTTCACTTTTTTAAGATCATCTTTAGCCGTTTCAACAGTGGCAATCCTCATTTCACGATTTGGTACAGAAATTGTTTTTACTGAAATGTCATATGCAGAGGCATTAGTATGCGTAAGTTCAATCACCCCATAAGGCGTCTTAAAGGTGCCCGCCCTTCCTGTCGTCATGATGGTTACCCTGCTAACGGGGATCTGTGAAATAAGGCTGTATTCAGACAGCATGCTTTCCAAGCTGACATAGCTTGCTTCACCGGATCGCAACGCTAACGCAATACCCTCTAAGACGTGATTGCTTTTTGATTGAGCATAAGCGTAAACATAGACGCCTTTCACCACGCGCTCCAGCACACCACCACGCACATACCGAAGTAAAGATTTTTGAAGGGTTTTACTGCTCTCATTTGAGAATAGAATAGCCAGATCTTTAGCGTTATAGATGTACTTTTGATACTTAACATCTAAATCCTGAAAGACTTTAACTGCTTCAGTCGTTTTCATTATTTATAACACCCACTGTGCAACAACAACCCTTTAATGGGGTGTTTGTGTTAACCATTATAGCTGGCTTCCTGTTTGTGTCAAGTCTAATCCGCTACAATATAGTTAGTGCTCAGGTTATTTGTTCTTAAAGTTTGTTCAAAGTTTAGGGCTCTTTATCAACACCTTATTAGAATGGCTTGAAACAATGGCCCCTTTTTTAAGAGGTCTCCTTAATTTAAAGATAACAATTTACCCCATACTTCCCCATCCAATATTTTGATGCATTAACGTAGTGTAATGCCATCAATTATAAAGGGAAGTATGTGGGGGTGTTCGATTTATCGACGCAGCACCGTAGCGTAGCGAAGTGTGCGAAGAACCCCAGAGTCATCTTCATCAATCAATAAGATAGCTTAGCAAAAAATCAGCTGACCATATTTTCAATATAATCATCTACGATTACTAATAAGACAACTCGATTTTATCCAGCCGGCCAATCAATGACGGTGCTCTATTAAGCCAACAATCGGATCACTATCTGGTATCTCACAGCAGGTAATAAAGCTAGTTCGAAGGCTAAGTGAATCAATGAGACTTTCACCTCTTGGTGATGACATAGCACCGTATTTCCTATATGAATTACTTGGCACTAAGCGTGATTCCTTCCGCTTTTTATTTTCTCGGAATGCCTGAAATTACCGTCCCTTTGCACTTCTTTGCTACTTTAAAAAGTTCGATCAGTATGATGCTCATGCTAGTGGGCTCAAAAAATTCACTTTCCCCACTTCCCCTGATGACTTGATTCATATTGTTAGTTGGGGCGATCGTAAATTCATGTACTGATTTCTGCAATTTTTTTTCTATTTTATGAATATCACGTGAACACGGGCCCCGTAGTAAGTAGCCATTTTCATAATCTGGTAGGCCAAAGTCCTTACTAATTGTATTCAATCGCCTGTGGGCAAATTGTGCACAACCAATCTTAATAGCATTTGCATCAGGAAAATGTACTACATATACACAGCTAACGTGTTCTCCACTTTTGGCGGGCATATTTGCTCCTCCTAAATAAATCAAAGACTATATTTCTAGTATCCATTCAGGTTGAAAAGGTAGGGCTAAATCCTCGTTCGGATAGCCCGCTTGGTTACTCACTAAACGACAGTCGCCTATTTTTGAGTCTAGATTTGAATGTGTGTGGCCATAAATCCATACATCTGCTTGAGCAACGAGATCATCCATATCAGACAAAAAACCTGTTGCAATTGCACTGTAATCATACAATTTGTGCTGACACTTCAAACTAGGTGCATGATGTGTAATAACGACCGTTTTACCTCCAAAGAAGTCTGTTAGTTTAATAGACAACCATTTCTTAGATGTATTGTGCATAGCTAATGCATCGCCTGGTAAAAATTGTCTCTCACCCATTCGGATGATTTTGTGATCGTTCAAACTCGCATTAATAACTGCCATGTTTTCTTCTCGATTTTGGGTACCGTTTCCAACGTAATCCGTCCACAGCGTTGTACCTAAAAACCGAACACCATTAATAACCATCTCATTATTTTCTAAAAAATAAACATGCTGATGCTTACCAGAAAAGCTTCTCATTTCAGCTAACAATGTGGGAAAATCGTGGTAATAATATTCATGATTCCCTGCGACATAAATGACGGGTTTACCGTGAAGACGGCTTTGATTTTCAGCAAACTCAATTCATCTTAACCCTGTAGAAATATCACCTGCAAGGATAATTACATCACTGGCTGTTTCTGTCAGAATAAAGTTATTACGCATCTCAAGATGAATGTCTGAACAAAATTGTATTTTCATATTTATTGTTCCTTTTCCACAACTTCACCCTGTATATTTATGCACTTTGCTAATGCCACGCCCACGCCATCAACTATGATGGTTTGGTTTTTATTATTGATCTGATCCTGATAATTAATATGGTGATGGCCGTGGACAATACGTTCAACCCCCATCTCGAAAGCTAATTTATCAATTTCCTTGAAACCAAATTCATGGCATGACGGTGCTTTCATGACAGATTAAAATATCGGCGTGTTGTGATGCTAAATTCACATAGTCGTCATACCAGTACCAAAACCTCGATAATCTGGCTTCACATAAAGCTCTTCCAGCCAAGCAACAGCACCATTGGCAAAAAATGTAGTGTGTATCGTTCCAAGATAATTTCCAATAATACTTTGATCGTGTTTAGTGATGAACACCACTTCTTTTGGATCGTTTAATATGCAATTAAATGACTTATTAAACGCTAAGCGGTTCACCTCGTATGAGGTAGCCAATTTCTTTGCGAGCATAAAGACATCTGACATATCATCTATTTGAGCTTGTTCGATCGTTAGCATAAATTTTGCACTCCTTTTAAAGACAGTACTTTTACTCATTTAACCGTGATCGACAGCTCTCACATTCTGTACGAAACCATCCACCATCCCGAGAGAGCTTCCCTTGGTGACCGCATTGTTCACATATACGGTATGATTTAGCCTCGGCTTTCTCAATCAGTTGGCGGATTTCATCGTTCTGATTACTCATATAAAACCGTAATCCACCAAATTTTTCCTTAACTTGAGTAACGATGGGCAACTTATCATCAACACAGCCTTTATTTTTCTGTTTGTTCGCGATAGCTTCAACTTGGAGCGACAACTCATTTATTAAGTCAAACCAACCCGGACCGCATGAAAATCCAAAAGCCATTAAACTCTGTTTCGGCCCGCCATGCCTGCCTCGATAAATGATCGGACAAGCAAGATAGATACGATTAAAGTTTGATTCACTCACCTTTGACTCCTTGTACTGGATACTTCCATTCGTATTCAATGTTTCGGCCAGCTAAAACATGCTCGATCACATAAAGAGCGTCAGCATGAAGCTTTCCGGCTGCCCCTTGTGTCTTATAGGTAGATCCGGAAAAAGTTCGTCCTTCGCCTTTCTCTTCGTTGAATTTAATAATGGCCGTACTCATTCGACCCAACATAATATTTTCATCGTAGCCAACAAAATTTTCAGTCCCATCTGTTACGTTAATCAATATATTCCACTCTGCAAGAACGGCATGACTTGGCGCTATAGTCGTCATCATTTTTACTCTCCTAATTTGCAATATCATCTGTTCTATCAAGTTCATGTATTAGCAAGGTATCACTGCTGAAATAAAACAAAAATGAACAAATTTGAAGTCTAAACTAGCATGAAAAATTTGAAAAATAAAACGGAGGGATGTACAATATAAGACATACAGATCAAAGTGTTATAAGATTTCTGTATTATAAACATAATACAGAATTACGGTTGTTTATAGTCTAACGATCAGACATAGCAACGATGCGTGATATTAGCCAGTTACATGCCATGTGAATTTAGAGATCCTGAATGCCTCTCTCACTTGCGCAGTGAATCAGCTAGCGTGTTAATTTCTGCGCTAAAGCTAAACGATAGATATTGCCTCATATAAGGCAGGGCTTAGAATTTTCATTTTAAGAAAGGTCGTAAGTTTTAGGCTATTTTTTAAAGTAGACATTAATTCATGCTGAAACCAGCAAATATGTAATTATCTTGATGTAAAAAGTCATTCAAAATAAGCCGAAAGTCGTAGGTTTTAGGACTTTTGGTTGAAAGGTGCTCGCTACAAACTCAAGTGAAGGGAACAGGTCTTACCTTTAATTTGTGCTCTGTCATAGCTATAACTAGCCCTGCAGTAAGATCTTACGTGTACAGGACTGTCTCGCACTTTCATGTGAAATAAAACCTTAAAGTTAACTATACTGCAGACTGTAGGCTAAAGGTCGTAAGTTTTAGGCTATTTTTTAAAGTAGACATTAATTCACTCTAAACCCAGCAAACATGTAATTATTTTGATGTAAAAAGCCATTCAAAATAAGCCGAAAGTCGTAGGTTTTAGGAGAAAAGGTCGCAGACATTAGGATGTGATAAAGCATCTAAACAGTAATGGTATTTATGAGTTTCATTATTATTACTCATACTAATACAGCATATTTAGTGGTGTAGCGTGCTTTTCACCATGTTCGACTTACAAGTCAAAATACATTGAAATACATTGTTATTACAAATATATTTGACGGCCCATTATTAATGCCTTATGATGTATGCCAATGTATTCACGCAGCGCATGGAAGCTCTCTTTGGATACTAAATTTTTATCTACTAATGAGGACTTATCAATGAACACTATCAGCAGCGCAATTATGCAAGCTTTTGAGCTTAACCCAAACACCAATAACCCTGCTTACATAGCAAGCAAACAAAAAGAATTGCAAAAAGAAGATAAATTTGGTGCTCTAACCTTTCTGACAGGACTGGATGGAAAAAACCTTAATCAAGTTGCTGACATTTTAAATGTTAATGCAACTCAGCTAAAGGCATGTGCCAATTTGTGCTCGCTATTATAAGCCTCGGCAGATATGTAAGAGCGAATATAAAAACAATTTCAGAGCTAAGCCAATCACTTTTTCGAAGTGCAGTTTTATCAAATTGAGGGAGCAATCGGTTTTGGTGTGAAAAATACACATCTATTAAATGAAAGGTGGCTTTAAAAAAATGGCTATCAGTTGATTATATTTGAGACTACATTAAGCAGTTGTTCGGGTGACATATTACGCCGGATAGCTTCATCAATTACAGTGTTCCATGTCACAGACTGCGTTTCTGACAAAAGAACATTAAATTCATCGACCTTAATATCTCCTGACTTCCAACGCTGGTACATTGCTTTGTCTAGCTGGACAGGAGTAGGAAAAGGCATGCTAGATCCATTTTCTATTTCTTGCAACCACGCTGTGCCTGCAAGAAATACGGGGGAAAGCCAGGGTAGCTCGCCCGAATACTTCAAATCCTTAACTATTGGCGTTTTAAGCACTATGACAGCTCGTTGACCAGAATTATTTGTCAATGCTGTCATCGGTTGTGCAAATAAATCGGAAAGCTCATAGCGTTTTACTCGCTGCTTTACCAAAGGCATGATCTTGGCCTTCGAAAACAGGCTGTCTATTACTTGCTGTAGTCGACTAAAATCACGTTCTGTTTTCCGGAAAAAAACTTTGTCGGTAACGAGCTCACCACCTTCCACGCCGAGGACAACTGTAAGTCTATGCTGAGCTTCAGAGCTTAATGTACGTTTATCTTTTAGCCAATAGGATAGATTGCCTTGATCTATTTCGGCCAGCACCGCAATTTTAGTCATTGATAAGGGCGAGAGCTCAATCAGTGCAGTTAAAATATCTTTATTCATAATGTAATCATACATTGTTAAACATAGAAATGACAAAACACTTAAAGCCTTATCAAGGTGCCATAATTTCAACTGTGGGGTTCACACGCTATCAACATGGATAATCAGTCAATTTATTTATTTGTGACGAACACGACAAATGAAATAAATAATCAGTTTATGCTTAATGCTATCTATATTAATAAGGCATCTAGCAATGAATAAGAAAACTAAACACGACTATTTAAAACTTGCTAATCATTTTTTGCAAGCACGCTTAACTGGTAAAGGCATCGCTGTCACGCCAAAAAATATCAAGCAAGCTTTGAGAGGGTGTGCAACAGAGTACCGTCCCGCTTATTGGCGTCGTCTTCGTTGTGCATTAGTTACCCAGCAAGATGAAACCGGCTTTAATAAAGGCGCGGAAGCTATAAAGGTAGTAAGTAATCCGGTGACGGTAGCGAGTGCTTCAAAAGAAATGAAAGCGAAGCAGAAACGTAGAAAACATGTTGAAAAAGAAGAGCACGTATTATTAAAAAGACATCTTGATGCTAAAGGAGATCGATGCCTGTTTGCTACGCTCGAGCTTGCGAGGATCTTAGGATGTCGTCCGATTGAAATGATGTCTCTTCAATTAAAAGCTAACAACAGCATATTTATTGAAGGTGCCAAAAAAACTGAAAATGGCTTAAGAGGATTAGACAGAACAATTATTCTATCCCAATCTGACTATGACAATGTTGCTAGTTCATTCCTGTTACTACATGAATATCAACATACAAAAGGAATCAGTAAAACAACTATGATGAGACGATTACAACATCGTCTTGCTACAGCAACAAAAAAGTTGTGGCCAAAACGTAGACATCAAATCACGTTGTACTCGTATCGTCATCAGATGGGGAGTGATTTAAAAGCTTCTAGTATGGACAGAGAAGAAGTTGCTGCTGTCATGGGGCACCAAAGTGTAGATAGTGTAGATGTTTATGGAAACAAGAGGAGAAGCAGTCGTAATTTATCTATAACAGCAACAGCAGAATCGATTGTTAGTGTTAGAAAAACACAATTGAAAAGTACGGACTACATTAAAAACAAATCTACTCGTAATAGTCAGAGAAGCCGTGTTCATAATTCAACGCTAACACGATTATGAATACGAGGAGCGGGGCTACAAAAAACGGTTTGCTGCGCAACTGCGATTTTTTGCGCAGCGTAGGAACGCCCCGCTTAAAAGACAGAAAACTTAAACAAAATACAGCTCTCTATCACATTAATCTTAAAACAAGACATGCCGAGCTTTTGAGCCAACTTAATGGAATATAAAAAATCACATTATACAACAAATAAAATGACTTGTCAATATAACTCATTGTTTTTATTGACTATTTACCAGTTTTCTGTATTATGAGTCTAATGCGAAATTGAAGTCGCTTTTATAACAATAAGGATAAATATCATGTTTTCATTAATAATCACCATCCAAACTATTCATCTAGTTGCTCAACAAGCTTGTCTTGTTACATTTAAACAATATGCCAACGAAGTAGAAACACATCTCGGGCATGGTGAAGGCTACTGTATACCCAGTTTGATCTGGCCACCGCCAAATAGACTATTATTTTGTATAAACACCGTTTCCGCACAATCGGCGATCAATCACCCTCTTTCTAGGGGTGTACGCCATGACTAATTCTATTTTATCTACCGGCACACTTCAGCTACTTCCCCGACTAATTAGATTCCGTGAAGCCCCTGCATACTTGGGCATGGACAGAAATCGCTTTAATGCAGAAGTTAGGCCTAATCTCACCGAAATCCCCATAGGAACGCAAGGCATTGCATTTGATCGGCTTGAATTAGATGCCTGGGTCGATCATTATATTGCCTGCAACGGGCGTCATATATCTAACCAAAATTGGAGATAGATATGGGACGTAAGAAAATTGCAGGGCTCTTTAAAAAGAAGGATGTTTATCATATTGATAAATATATTAGTGGTAAACGTGTTTGTAAAAGCACGGGGACGGGTAGTTTAATTGAAGCTGAAAAGTTTCTTGTCAAACTGATGGAGGATACTCGACAAGCTGAAATTTATGGTACTAGACCAAAGCGTACATTTCAGCAGGCAGCAGATCATTATATTAAGGTCAGAAAGGATAAGAAAAGTATTGATAGTGATATTAGTCGCTTGACTACTTTGCTACCGATGGTTGGTGATCAATACATTGATGAAATGCATATAGGTACTTTGCAGGATTGGATTGCGTTTCGTCACGAACAAGGGCGGAAATGCAATACGATTAATCATGGTTTGAAAATGGTTAGGCAAATCCTAAATTGTGCTGCTTCAGAATGGATAGATCAGCATCGCTTAACGTGGTTATTACAAGCGCCGAAGATCAAGCTATTAAATGTGACGGATGAATCACCTGCTTATCCCATTACATGGGAAGAACAGGAGAAGTTATTTGAACTACTCCCGGCACATTTAAACGATATGGCTTTATTTGCTGTAAATACAGGTTGCCGTGATCAGGAAATATGTCATTTACGCTGGGAGATGGAAATTGAAGTACCGCAATTAAATACTTCGATTTTTTTCTTACCTAAAGAAATGACAAAAGGTAAGCGTAATCGTGTTGTTGTATTAAATAAGATTGAAAAAGAGGTTGTAGATCGGAGACGTGAGATCGATTCTAAGTTTGTCTTCTCATTTCAAGGCCGAGGATTATATCAGATGAATAATTCTGGTTGGCGCTCTGCAAGGGAACAAATAAATCTCCCATTTCTCAGGGTACATGATCTAAAACATACGTTTGGTTGTCGTCTCAGGGCGGCTGGAGTGTCCTTTGAGGATAGGCAAGATCTATTGGGTCATAAATCTTCACGGATGACGACACATTACTCTGCGGCTGAATTAACCAACATGATTGAGGCAGCTAATAAAGTGTGTGCAGATGAAAATGGGGAGATGCCAGGATTGGTTATTTTGCGACTGCCAGCGTTTGATCAGTCCCGCAAAATTCCCGAAGGCAAAAAAAAGGGTTACGCAAAAATGGCGTAACCCCTTTAAAAATGGTGGGCCTGCAGGGACTTGAACCCCGGACAAAGGGATTATGAGTTTGCTAGCGATACCGTAAACTTAAAGAAACCAACAAAATCTAAGCGTAATCTATATTAATAAAAAGTATTGTAGTGACAGTAACTTAGCGTAATTTATCGACATTGATAAAAACTGATGTGTGTACTGCTACTGTACCTAATTTTTTAAGACGAACAGTTTTCCTTAGAGCTTTTCTTCGCCAATGCTTCCTCGTCATCAAGAAGTTTATTAATTTTCTTAGCTGACCTTACAGGGGAAGTCTGTGAAAGCATTAATAAACCAAACAACATAAGGAATAAACTTAGACTTACTATAATAATAATCCCTAATATTGTTGGCATTTCCATCATAGGGATTTTAGCTAAAGATAATAATCCTGCTATTACCATAAATATTCCTGAAAAATAATTATAGTAATAGCCAGCTTTATCAAACCTAGATATATGAACATAAATATTGCCATCTTTTGGCTCAATGTCAGCAACAATGCAAAAATGACCCCATAGCACCATAGTAAAATTGACCCCCTTGGGTGATGATTACGATCTTTTAATAATGTGGATCGTATTACTATGTTGACCAAGGAGATTTTTGTGGATATCCA
>NVWQ02000006.1 GCA_002733715.2 Methylophaga sp. | reverse complement strand
AGAAAGTTATATCTATTTTTATAACTATACGCGATTACATTCATCGCTCGGCTATATTACACCTGCACAAAAAATGGCACAATTGAAAAAAGTGGCTTAAATTTTCTGCATTAATACTTGACCACTTCATAGCGTGCAGAATTGTCCTCGTTCAGAGGGCAGCTAACAGGCATTGAATATTCCCTAGAACATTTAATGCGTTGCTTGTGTTCGTCGTCGTAGGCAGCCCTAGCTGGCGCTCGACTCCCGAGGTTGATGTGAAGCGTTCAGCGAAACCCGCAGGGGTAAAAAACATTTATCGCTAGATAAGTGCTTTTGCAACCAGTAACATAGGGAGGCGAGTGCCAGTGGTGACGACGAACGGGTGAATTTTAGTGTTTGCAAAATGTTCAATGCAGTAAATACTAAAAGAGGATTTCAACCTTAACCAAGTACTGGACGTTCAGGGAGGTGCTGTGAGGTGAGTTGGCTGTTAATATGGCGTTCAGCCGTATTATAAAGACAAGAGGATGGCTCCTTGTTCATGGTAGTGCCCTAGCAATACCATGAACTTATTAATCATCGGCGAGTTTTCTCATTCATTTAAACAGATGAAACACATTCTTTTCAGGGTTTTGGTGGCCAATGATTAAGGCTGAAAATGGGTAGTTTTTCTCGATAAAATCTTTATGGTAAAAGATCTGATCGGTTAACAGGCTTTTAGTTCCCTTTTCTTAAACAGGATTCAGGTTACTTAAGACTAAAACTTCCTTAGCAACTCAATGCATAAAAATTATTTCTTTCCTAGAAGTAGCTCTAATCATTAAGCCATATTTTTCAGCAATATTATCAGTCGGGAATTTTTCATACTTTTCCGATGGAGATATCTGATGAATGCAATTATTACAAAGGATAAAGTTTGTTTCGCATGATTTCAGGAAATAATTTCTGCAATTATGTTTATAAATTATTATAAAGAGGAAATAACATGAAGCTGAAAACATTATCAATCGCAATGATGGCAATTGCTGCTACTGGTGTAGCAAGTGTAGCTGTAGCTGATGAAATTGCAAGAATGCAAGAAAATGAAAACAACTGGGTGTCTGCAGCAGGTCACTATAACAATCAACGTTATAGCAAACTTGCTCAAATCAACAAAGATAACGTTGCTGATTTGAAAATGGCATGGGCTTTCTCAACAGGTGTTTTACGCGGTCACGAAGGTAACTCTCTAGTTATCGACGGTACTATGTATGTACATACGCCTTTTCCTAACATTGTATTTGCACTTGACTTAAACAACGACGGCGCTATCAAATGGAAGTATGAGCCAAAACAAAACTACGATGAAACTGTTCCAGTTATGTGTTGTGACACAGTTAACCGTGGTTTAGCTTATGGTGATGGTAAAATATTTTTGAACCAAGCTGATACTACTTTAGTGGCATTAGATATTAATACCGGTAAAGTTGTATGGTCTCACAAACGTGACGATCCTAAGGTAGGAGCTACCAGTACTGCTGCTGCTCACGTGTTTAAAGATAAAGTAATAGTCGGTATTTCAGGTGGTGAGTTTGGTGTGCGCGGCTACATTAAAGCATATGATTTAGACGGTAAAGTGCTATATAAAGCATATAGCACTGGCCCTGATGATGAAATGTTGGTGGATCCTAATAAAACCACATCTATGCTGAAACCAATTGGCAAAGATTCATCTTTGAAATCTTGGAAAGGCGACCAATGGAAAATTGGTGGTGGTACAACATGGGGTTGGTATTCTTATGATCCTGATCTAGATATGTTCTATTACGGTACTGCTAACCCATCAACATGGAATCCTGCACAACGTCCAGGTGACAACAAATGGACGATGGCTATATTCGGTCGCGATTTAGATACAGGTATGGCTAGATGGGTATACCAAAAAACACCATTTGATGAGTGGGATTATGACGGTATTAATGAAAATATCTTAGTTGATCAAAAAATCAAAGGTAAAATGCGTAAAGCGTTAGTGAACTTCGATCGTAATGGTTTTGCTTACACAATGGATCGCATAAGCGGCGAATTATTAGTTGCTGAAAAATACGATCCGACGGTTAACTGGGCCACACACATTGACATGAAAACAGGTCGTCCAGCTACTGTAGCTAAATATTCAACAGCACGTAATGGTGCAGACGTTAATACCCAAGGTATTTGTCCTGCTGCCTTAGGTACTAAAGATCAGCAACCTGCTGCCTACTCTCCGCGTACTGGTTTATTCTATGTCCCAACAAACCATGTATGTATGGACTATGAACCATTTGAAGTTGAATACGTTGCAGGTCAACCCTATGTTGGTGCGACTTTAGAAATGTTCCCAGCGCCAGGTGGTACCCACTTAGGTAACTTCATTGCGTTTGATGCACGTGTAGGTAAGATCGTATGGTCTAACCCAGAACGTTTCTCAGCATGGGGTGGTGCATTAGCAACTGCTTCTGATTTAGTATTCTACGGAACACTAGAAGGTTACATCAAAGCGTTAGATGCACAATCTGGTCGTGAGTTATGGAGATTCAAAACTGCTTCAGGTATTATCGGTAACGTAAATACTTACAAGCATGACGGTAATCAGTACATCTCAGTACTTTCGGGTATTGGTGGTTGGGCTGGTATCGGTATTGCGATCCCTAGCTTGAAAAACAGCTCTGATGGTTTGGGTGCGGTAGGTGCGTACGGAGCATTATCTAGCTGGACTAACCTAGGTGGTATTTTAAGCGTGTTTAGCCTATAAGACCTTTAACTATTAAATTTATTTAATAGCTAAAAGCTAAATAAAGAAGCCCGGCACTTGTGTCGGGCTTTTTTTATGCGTGAGTATAAAAAACAGAGAAGTTTGGGTTATATCCGTAAGGAAGTAGTGGTTANTACTTAAATTTAAGCAAAAAAAAGCCAGACATANTGTCTGGCTAAAATATTGTGTAAGCAAACTCAGGAATTAGTAGTTGCTACTGTGCGTTTAAGAAGCCGTCTTAAAAACTATAGTTATAATAGTCTAGATAAGGTGCAAGGTAATGTGNTAAACACTTAAATTAGATAGGAATAAATCCTAATTAATTGCAGGTGCTTATAATGTCTTCTCACTCACATACACGGCTTGTTTGGAATCTGTTATTTTAGCTTTCAGAACCCCTGCCATTTCAGGAATGAAATTAAACCTTATGCTAGGATCTTCACTTATAGTTATACCTAATTCGGCGTTAATAAGCATCTCATCATTAAAGCTAATATCGATATTTGTCACATAATGAGCAGGAATAAAGTGACGAGATTGGCTATCAAATTGCATTCCGCTGGAATTAGGATGGCTAATGATAACTTGCACAGTTGTTGTTTTGAAAATAGCAGATTTTCTTGTACGTAGCAGTATTTTCCCCAACCTAGAAATTGATGCTTCGCTATCTTTACTGGCAGGTGCTGAACAGCCCCCAGAAGCGACAACAAAGCGCTTAACCATGTGTAAGCTATCATCATTCATTTCAGCAATCACCCGTACATTGCTAAAATTATCCATTCTGATTCGGGTTGAAATATTAATCGCTCCAAGTTTAGGGGATAAGTGAAATACAGCAGAATAGGGTTGAGGGTTGTTATCTACAATTAGAGTCAATGTTTTTATGTGATATTGCGGTGTTTGAGCAGCAAGTGATTTAATTGTAATCGGCATAATAGCGGCATCTTCCACTTTATCAGGCACTTCTATAAACAATATGTCTGTAGCATTATCATGAATAATGCGTTGCCCAAAATGTACTGTTTTTAACTGCTGCCAGACTGATGGATCCTTGGCCTCATTAGCTATGCTGACCTGATTAAATAGAAGTGCAGCAAGTAAAAGAATAAGAGAAGATTTAAATGAGGGGGGCATGACTCAATCCTCGATTTAGTTGGGCATAAAAAAGGCCAGACATTACGTCTGGCCAAGAAGAGACGTTTAATGAAGCTAAATTTCAAAAAACTAGTCTAGTTTATCGACTTTAGATACGAGATAAATCAGAGTTACCCACTATATAACCATGATTTAATCCTAAGATTTTCACCAGTTGGGAGAACGGTGCCCTGAAATTGTATTCTATCAAGGCTCTGTTTAAGTTATGCCTAAGCTTCATAGTGTGATTAGAAGCTTGCTTTTATACCAGCAGATACTGTGCGAGGTGCACCGGGTGAGACAAAGCGCTCTTATTCATAAATTCCCTCTGTATTAGAATAGGAGGAGGAATAGTTATATTTTTCTGGTAATTAATAAAGCCAGACGATGTATCTGGCCTTATTTTTAAAGATATTAAAACTTAACTTTAATCCCAGCCCAGACTGTGCGAGGAGCACCAGGTGATACAAAACGTTCTTCTTGAATCACTTCACCATCACTTGGAAGATTATAAAAGTTGAAGTTTCTAATGCCAGAATTTTCATACTCGTGGTCAAATACATTATCAATTTTAGCCCAGAGTTGAATCATTTTATGAGGCTGGTAACGTGCATTGATATTGAATATCGTATAGCCATCAACCTTAGGTAGCTCATTGCTTTCATCACCACGCATATAACTACTTCCTGAATACTGCATGCTTGTACCAGCGCTGAAGTTGGATGTGAATGCATAATCTAGCCCAAGCTTAATATTATGACGAGGAATCGCTGGCATTTGGTCGCCTGATTTGACCTTGATACCATTTGGACCAACAATGCTGGCCAATGTTTCATCGGATTCAAATGTGGCATCAATGAAGCTATAGTTACCATGCCAGCGTAGCTTGTTAGTTTGGCCATCTAAGCCTAATTCAATACCTTGGCGACGAGTTTCATCAACATTAATGAAGAAGCCACCTCCAGCATTATCAGCGAGGGTAAACAAGAGATCATCTTCTAACGTAGTGCGAAAAGCTGCAATTGACCAGTTAATAGATGATGCCAGCTTGCCACGTGCGCCAATTTCAATGGTTTTACCGATAACAGGATCAAGCGGTGGATCGGCAACAAAGGAATTAGGTAATTTACACGGATCATCTGGATCAGCACAGGTTAGCTCTGCTGCTGTTGGTGTACGGAAACTTTCATTGTAGCTTCCATACATTGTCACATTATTTTGTAATTGATGGCTTAAAGACACTGCAGGACTAAAACGAGAAAAAGAATGGTCACCCTCTAATTTTTCATCGCCAGGATTATTGTTATCAATCTTAACTTCAGAATGTTGATAGCGCCCCGCCAGTGTTAATATTGTTTTATCTGTTAAATGTAAGCTGTCAGAGATCATTAATGCATAATTAATACGCTCTGTTTTAATATCAACACCCACTATTGCCTCGCTTACAGTGCCAGCAATGATGGTTCCATTACTCAAGTCAACGAGACCATCTTGCGCTTCCATACTCAGAAAATCAGTGTCAGCTTTGTCATAACTTGTACCTATCGTCCATTCATTTTCCATATTAGCGAGTTGATGGCTATGGGTAAATTGCAAACTCATTCCCCAAGTATCTGTTTCAGTAGATGTTCTACGTTCTTCACCTTCTCTTTCGACTTCAAACTCGTCAGCCGCAAGAGCTATTTGTGTGGCACCTAAATCATCTACATATGCTGCGCCCAGTGCGCTTGATCCAGGAACACAAGATGTGAGGTGTGTATCTTCAGCTGCAAATTCATCACCGCTTGCAGCCACCCCAATTGAACAGCCTATCTCCACATCGCCATTAAGCGTTTTACGTTCGTATTTACGGTAAAAGGTATTGGCTGAAACCAATGTATTATCGTTGAACCAATGCGATCCGTTTAGGTTCACATTATCCAGTTTATTTTCTGTTTGATCAGGAAATGAATGAATTGCATCATAACCATTAGACTCTAATCGACTTTCTGCAACAAAACCATTACCGATTAAATCAGTGTCAACATGGGTGTAGCTTAAATCTAAATCGGTGGTATCTGATTCCCAGCCTATTTTGCCAAAAAATTGTTTTACATCAGAGGGCGAGTTCACCCGCCAGCCATCCTCTTCAAATTTAGTCGCACCGACATACCAATCGACATTGCCACTGTTACCACCGTGTTGGATAATACCTTGGCGGCGACCATTTTCACCCACTGATAACTCTAATTCAGTGCCTTCAAAATTGAAGCCATTTTTTGTGTGCACTGATATCGCCCCACCCAGTGTATTTAAACCAAAGAGGGGATTAGAGCCGGGGATAAGTACGATATTCGCCAATGCAAAGTCAGGGATCAAGTCCCAATTAATGGTATCACCAAAACCTTCATTAACACGGGCACCATCGACATAAACAGATAGTCCGATAGCGCTACCAACGAGAGGAGAAACAAGAAAACCTCGGTAATTCACATCATTTTGATAAGGATTATTCTGTGCGGAATTAATATCAATACTGCCCAGATTTTTGAACATTAACTCTGCCATATCAAGTGCATTTTCATTTTCAATATCTTCAGAATTAATAGTTTGGATATTACCTGCATATTGTTCGAGAGGAACACCAATACCGGGCAACGGTGTGACACTAATGACTTCAAGAGAAGGTAATTCCATTGCTGATGCAGGATTCTCTGCCAAAAGTGAAGATGAAAAAGTAAGTGCTGCAGCAGAGCCTAGCAACACAGGCAATAAGCGCGGGGTGAATCTCATAAAATATCCTAAAAAATAAAAATATGGAGTGATATATGATACTGAGGAATTATGAGGATTAAGATAGATACAGTTAACGCATATTACTGTGAGAAATTCCCTATATACCGGTGGTCATTCAATCTGTACCCCTCTCGTCATCCTCGAGATCTTACCCAGTCGAGCTGAGCACAAGCTTATCGGGGATCTATGGCTGTAACACTAGACTCCGGCTAAAAGCATACCGGAGTGACGGAAGAGCGAAAATTTACAGATTGAATGATTTTGGGTATATTAGTGCTTACAAATCAAGTTGGTTTTGTTTGAGAGCCTTATTTTCAATAGATAGAGTGATTAAATCGATTATGCTTTTTGCTTGAAGTTTTTGCATGATTTTGGCTTTATTATTAGAGACCGTACCG
Source organism: Methylophaga sp. (assembly GCA_002733715.2). GTDB lineage: Bacteria > Pseudomonadota > Gammaproteobacteria > Nitrosococcales > Methylophagaceae. The sequence goes on along the minus strand of NVWQ02000006.1, from coordinate 96,907 downwards.
GAGGCTATAGATAAGATGGCGGCAATTTCGCCACGTGATTTTCCTTCTATAAGTAGCAAGAAAATAGCATGTTCACGATCTGATAAGCAGGCCAGTCTATCATCTGATGATTGAACAGTTCTCATTGCAATTACGTTGGCAATATCGTGAGATAAATAGTGTTTTGATTGATAATAGACTTGTTTTATAGCTTCAATTAATACCGAGGAAGGATCGCTTTTTAATACATAGCCCATGGCACCATTTTGAATGGCACGAGTAACGAAATTGGTGTTGTCATGCATGGTAAAAACGATGACTTTGGCTGCGGGATAACGTTGTATAAGGCGTGCAGTGCAATCCAGACCATTCATCCCTTTAATAGATAAATCCATAATGACAATATCAGGATTAAGCTGTTCATACCGTTGCAAAATAGGCTCGCCATGATCTAATTCACCAATAACAGTAATATTAAATTGTGCGAGCAATAAGCGATAACCTTCGCGCACAGCGGCATGGTCGTCAATGAGTAATGCGGTGATGGGTGTCATTATGGAGTTGTAGCCTAATGTGAGTGGGGATTGCGAATAGGAAAGCTGAGCTCCAGTTTGGTGCCATCAGGAGGGTAAGCACCAATAGTGAAATGACCATTGAGTATGGCTGCTCGCTCTCTGATGCCTATAAGTCCAAGCCCCGATTTAAAAAACGGTTGTTCAACATTATCTGTACCGTCATTAATGAGTTGCAAGATGAGCGTAGCAGGAGAAGGGGCGAGATCCGTCGGAAAAAACAACTCAATACCAACATGGCTGGCTTGAGTATGGCGGGCAACATTAGATAAACCTTCTTGAAGGGTACGATAAAGTGTCAATAGCTCTTCTTCATTCAACTCGGGTTCAGGACCATTAAATTCAAGATGACACTGGATGGTTTTATGAGTGTGTTGCCACTGTGTGACTAAATCTTCAATTGCCATAACAACGCCAAACTCTAATAAAGGTGGTCGTAGTGTTTTAAGAAGTGATCGTGTTACTCCATGAAGTTTATCAACATTATCAATAATGTTGTTTGTTGCACTAACAAGTTGGCTATTTTCGGTTGGTGTGACGGTTTGAATAAGCTCAGCATGGGTACGAAGAGCCGTTAAATATTGAGCAAAAACATCGTGTAGTTCTTGAGAAATAAAGAGTCGTTCATGTTCTTGATTTTCAGTCATATTGTGGATCAGAAGTCTATTTTCTGAGAGCAAAGTGATATTGGTGACTGATTCTGCTTTGGCTTCACGATAACGTCGCCAACTAAACCAAATTAAACAGATAGAAAAACTTAATAACGGAAAAAGTAGCTCATCTGCTTGATACTGCTCCCATAAGCGACTCCATTCATAATATCGTTCAGACAAGTCGAAAACAAGTGCTAACAATAGTGTTAACACCGTAATTGTTATGGTTACTATGATATCTCTAACAATTTTGTGATGGTCGAGATTATCATCAGCTTTAAATAAATCTGTCATTACTAAAAGAGTAACGAAAGATTTCACATCTGTGAATATGTGATGTGAAAAACGGGAGAAAATCCTGTGTCTTATTGTGATTAGTGCCCACAGTATATTGAGTAAGAGAGAGTATGAAAGTTATTATAAATAAACTGCACAGATTAATGCTTGATTATCCATAATATTCAGCCCAACTTAAAGGTCTTAGTTGGTAAAATCATTCTCATTACTGTCATCTCGACTAGAGGGAGAGATCTTATACTATGGCAACTCAGGATCTCCCCCTCTGGTCGAGATGACAGTAGCAAATTAAGCTGTTGTTTTGAAATGAAAATATAAATATAACTGACTTTCATGGCTAATCATGAATTAATAAGTGTTGTCATAAATATTCAAGGAGTTATTCCCTGTTATTGCAGATGGTTTTTAAACGATAATTACAGAAGAAATCACTTAAAAACACAGGAATAGCTATGTCGGAGAACGAGCTTGAGGATTGGCGCAGTCGCGCTTTAACCTATGAACAAGAGTTAAATAACGTTGTATTAGGATTGGCGCCTGCAATTAGGTCACTAGTAATAGCTATATTTGCACGAGGTCATGTTCTATTAGAAGGCAATGTAGGAGTAGGAAAAACGACATTGTTACGTGCGGCGGCACGTGGCTTAGGTGGCGGTTATCAACGGATTGAAGGCACAATAGATTTGATGCCACAAGATTTAATTTATCACACTTTTATTGATCGTGATGGCAAGCCACGTGTCGATCCAGGCCCAATTTTATCGCAGGGTGAAGAGTTATCTGTTTTCTTTTTTAATGAAATTAACCGTGCACGACCGCAGGTGCATTCTTTGTTATTACGGGTGATGGCAGAACGTAGTATTACGGCATTTAATAAAGAATATCAATTTCCTCATTTATTGGTGTTTGCCGATCGTAATGCGGTGGAAAAAGAAGAGACTTTTGAGTTACCCGGCGCAGCGCGTGATCGTTTTTTAATGGAATTAGAAATTGATCCTGATGATGATGACGCTGTGCATAAATCATTGACCTTTGATTCACGTTTCCATGATACCGATAAATTGATTAATGATGTGACGCTAGGAAAGCTAAGTTTTAAAAGTTTAACCGATTTTTCACCGACGATTCAAACAGCGGTAACGGCAGGCGAAGCGGTGCAAGATTTTGTGGTTCATTTACGCCGTGCTACCCATCGACCACAAGATTATGGCATTCAATTACCTGATGTTGAAATGGATGAGTTAATGGTGGCAGGGATGGGGCCGCGGGGAGCCAGTATGTTGGTGCGTGCGGCAAAAGTATCCGCATGGTTAGAAGGGCGGTTGGAGCTGACACCGCAAGATGTGGCTGCAGTCTTTCATCAAGTGGTGGCGCATAGGGTATTTTTCACCCCGATTTATGAGTTACAACGCGGTTGGTTAGCCAAAGCTTATACGCAGGCGATTTTAAACAGCGTCCCCACGCCTTAATCAAAGGCTTTTTAACATGTCTCAACAACAACCGCTTATTCATTATCATATTCGCTGGCGTCCGTCTGGGCATCAACCGGGTGCGGGCCATGGCATTGTGCCCGGTGCAGGCGATCAACTACGATCTGTGGTGCCGTTGCGTGATCATCCTGATCCGAGACGGCTGGATTTGCGTACCAGTGTGCGGGATCCCTTCAAAAATATTTGGGTGCGAGATTTCTATTTGAATTCGGCTCTAAAGGTGATTGTGCTGGTGGATACATCGGCTTCAATGGGTTATATCGGGTACGTTAATCGTTTTCAAGTGGCGAAAGAAGTCGCATCGCAATTAGCCTTATCTGCTTATCGATCGGGTGATGCCTTTGGTGTTTATCTCGCCGGTGAAAAAATGAATAAAGAACGCATGTTGCCACCTAAGGCTAATCGCAGTGCATGGCTGTGGTTGCAACAGCATTTTATGAACATTAAGCGAGAGGGCGAGCACGCAGGTGGCCTGTTTGATGTCGTAGCTTATTTACCGCAAAACCCCTGTTTAGTCTTTATTGTATCTGATTTTCGTTGGCCAGAAGGCAAGCTTAAATCTTTATTAAAAAAACTAAGCCACCATGATGTGGTACCTGTGATGTTGCAAGATCCGACCGAAATTGACAAACAACCGAAACGTGGCATTGCGATTTTAAACGATGCTGAAACAGGTAAAAAACAATTTGTATGGATGCGACCTAGCTTGCAACAACAGATGGCAGCGATGCGTGCAAAACATGTGAAGTCTGTTCGTGAGGCCTGTAACGTATTGGGGGCACGCCCCTTTATTGTGCGAGGTGAATTTAAAACGGCGTCGCTAACAGAATATTTTATGGGCGCGAATATATGATCAGGCTGTTAATGCTCTGTCTATTATTTTTATCTGCCAATATGGTTTTTGCAGAAGATGAGAATATAGAATCGGATATAAATGTAGCCGTTACCCTACGAGAACATGGTTATACACTCGGCGACATGATCACTATGCATGTCGAATTTTCATTAGATAAATCCTATATCTTTGATCCACAAAGTGTACCGTTAAAAGGGCCTATTACATCGTGGTTAGATTTACGTGATGTTACTTTGCATCGAGAAAAAATGGATGATGATAGCGAGCTAATTAAAATTGATTTTATGTGGCAGCTATTTGGTACGGTGAAAGAAGCACAAATTATTCAAACGCCACAGATCCTATTGCGTACCTTGCCTGTTGAAGTGGTGGGTGATGAAGAGCTGCAGACCTTGGTGATTAATGTGCCTGGGCAAGGCGTTTATTTGTCTTCGGTATTGCCTGAACAATTAAGCGATGAAGACGCGCCTAGGCCGATTATACCACCACCCAAATTTGATGCGGCAACGCCATTACAGCTAGGTTTTTTATGTTTAATATTGGGTACATTATTAGGAGTGTATTGGTTGTATATCAAAGATAAAATTTCTTTCTTACCTCGACATCCGGGCGCAATGACACTATTGGTACGTCAATTACGCAGACAAGGTGTGGCAAAACAAGCTGAATTAACGATGACGGATCTGCGCACCATTCATGCTGCATTGGCAAAGTGTGCGGGACAAAGCTTATATCCGAATACGCTGAACATATTATTTGAAAATTCACCGTATCTACAGGATGAAAAAGATAATATCAGTCAGTTTTTTGATGAAACATGGCAATTATTTCATCAGCAAAATCCTTCCGGTAATAGGATATCAAAAAGGGACACACTTGCTTGGATCCATCGTGCTGCAATGGCAGAAAGAATATTTAAGTGAGGAAAAGTGGCTAAATGAACGCACTTCATTTTTTTAAACCTGATCTTTTGTGGTTATTGCCTTTATGCCTGTTACCGCTTCTTTCTTATGGTGTGAAGCAATTTAGTTACGCTGGGCTAGAGGATTGGCCGAAAGATCGGGTATCAGAACTATTGCGATGGGGCGTACGTATTATTGCGGTCTTGGCACTGGCAAGTTTAGTGATAGCCTCCGCTGCACCCTTTACGGAAGGCGGAACAATAAGCCGCATTGGCAAAGGTGCTGAAATTGTAATTGTATTAGATCGCAGTGGTAGTATGAGTGAAAGTTTGGAGGAGCAAGATCCGGTTGAACGTGCGCGCGGTAAGATGAAAATAAGCCGAATAGGGGCTGCACGTGAAGTGTTACTGAAATTAATGGATCAGCGACCTGGTGACACTTTTGGTGTGGTGGTGTTTAATGCTTCACCCATTGCGGTTGCACCGTTATCAGCTGATCGAGAGTTGGCGCGAGCAGCATTAAAAAGTGCTGAAGCCAATAGCTCAGGTTTCACTGCCATCAACCGCGCATTAGAAATGGGTCTGGACTATTTTGACGATAGGCCGTATACCGCAACCCGATTGATTTTGCTTGTCTCTGATGGCGATACCAAAATCAAACCGGAAGATGAAAAGATCCTGAAACAACGCTTTAAAGATACACAGGCACAATTAATGTGGATCTATGTGCACACCGGCTATGACTTTTCATTGGAATATGAAGAAGATATTTCAAAAGAAGAGGGTGCGGTTGATCCCAATGTCGCATTGAATAGCTTATTTCGATCTATGGGGATGCCTTATCAAGCTTTTGAGGTGAATAGTGAGTCAGGCTTGCAACGCGCAGTAACAGAAATTGGCAAAGCAACTAATAAACCAACCCGTTATGAATATCGACTGCCACGCCAAGATTATGCCGTTTATTGTTATCTATTATCAATGATATTGCTTGGCATCTTGTTCTGGCTAAAACGGATTGAAATTAAGGCATGGAGAAAATGACTAAAATGAAACGTCCGTACCGACAACGATTACTTGATTATTTTCCTCATATTATTCTAGGGTTTGCAGTGCTATTTTGTCTTACAGCTACTTATTATTTTAATCAATGGCGAGAGGCTGCCACATTAAATACGGCCTATGCAGATCAATCAATACTGACGTATAGACCAAGCAATAACAATTATTTAGAAGCCTATAGCATTGGCTATTTATTGGCCGAAAATGATAAGCTTTCTGCCGCGTTAAAGGCCTTTGAAATTGCAGAAGCGACAACCGATCCACATCTTAAAGCATTAGCAAAACATGCCTTAGGCAATTTACATCTTAGCGGTGCAGAATCTAATATGGATGATGAACATGGTAGCCGACGCTTGATTGCCCGAATTTTGTTGGCGCGAGAATCGTATAAAGGTGCTTTACGCCTTGAACCCAGTCTTTATGCCACGCGCTTCAATTTAGAACGCCTTGATCGCATCAGCCCTGATAAACGTGGATCAGGTAGCGCCATGATAGATGGTTACACCATTGGTATTGATCCCTTCAAACAAAATGGCCGCGCTTTAATGAAAGATAATACACGCCGAGGTTTGCCTTAGAAATGCACCATAACTTTAAACATTGGTGGGGGCACTTTCGGGTTCATTTACGCCATATTATTCAAAATGGCGCGCTATTCTATCTGTTTGCAGCGGTGGTCTTGCTGCCTGTCTGGTTCACTCCTGAAATGAAGTTAAATAGCCTAGTGCAAGACACGCTGTTTTTAATCGATATTAGCGAAAGCATGAATGTACCTGATGTAGATTATCCTGAGCCGCATAGTGATAGACTTACCTTGGCAAAACATGTTGTGCGTGACAGCATGGCAAGTCTACCTTGTGGTTCACGTGTTGCCGTGGGGCTATTTGCCGCAGATGAAGCGGTTTTATTGTTTGAACCGATAGAGGTATGTCGCCATTATCCAGCAATAGAACATATGGTGATGGGCCTTGATCGAAAAATGCGTTGGATCGGTGATTCATTAATAACGGAAACTGTTGTTTTCGCCACTCATGAAGCAAAAGATCGTGGTCTCAATTTAGTCATTATTACCGATGGCGATGAAATGCCACGTAAAGATATTCCATATATTAATAATTTAATAAAATTACGAGGCCAGATAAAAGGAATTCTACTGGGTGTGGGCGGAGATTCATTACAGCCCATTCCTAGGTTTAATGAGCAAGATAAGATGATAGGTTATTGGACTAAAGAAGAGGCGGTATTACAAGGAAATTATCCTGAATTACTGGCGTATATACGGAATTTATCACCTGGTGAACAGGCATTGGAAGGAATGTTAGATAAGGTCACTGAGTCTACCTCATCATATAACCCAAAAGTGATGAGACGAATATCGGCTGCGATTGGCTTTGATTTAGCGCGAGTACATACGCCTGCGGATGCTGTGGCAGCCCTAAATAAAACAGAATTCAAAAAATATGCGATGGCCGAGCGTGATGCACGGTGGATCTATGGGTTAATTGCAGCCGCTTTGGTTTTAATAGGTTGGTTTTGGCAAGTTGTCCGATCGTCATTTATAACACGATGGATGTTGCGGTTTATCAAAAACAAGTCTTAATTGACGTGACTAAAAAATAGAAACTTAGAAGCTGTTGATTAATATTTCTGAATTATTCTATATTTGAATAAGGAAAATCCTGACCCGAACAGCGGTTATTCCTGATGAAAGTAGCGAAAGACCAAAGTAGTATATCTCTCACTGCTTGAAATTATTTAAGCAGATTTATTAACTATAAAAAAAGAGAGAATTTATTATGTGGACTACACCAGAATATTCAGATATGCGTTTCGGTTTTGAAGTAACAATGTACATCTGTAACCGTTAATATCTGTTTCAGATAGATGCTGGGGGTTAGGCTTGCTTAGCCCCAAGTATTTTCATTACTAAATCAGATGATTTTGAGTATTCAGTATTCAGAATTATCTGATTTAGTTTTGGAGTAAGGCAAAAGAATAGTATGTATGTACATGTTTTAGGCTCAGGTGCTGGTGGTGGTTTCCCTCAGTGGAATTGTAATTGTGAAAACTGTAAAGGTGTACGTGACGGCACAATCAAAGCAACACGACGAACACAATCATCAATAGCAGTTAGTGCAAATGGAACGGATTGGATTTTATTTAATGCGTCACCAGACATTAAGAAGCAAATGGATGACTTTCCTGCGATTCAGCCATGCCGAGCAGTGAGAGATACTGCAATCAGTGCTATTGTGATTACCGATGCCCAGATTGATCATGTCACCGGCTTGCTAACTTTGCGTGAGCATATTGCCCCATGGGAAATTTATACGACAGAAGCGGTGAAGCAAGATCTAACAACTGGCTTCCCTGTTTTTAATATCTTAGGGCATTTCAGAGGAATCAATCACCATGAGATTGCAACGGATCAGTCTGTGTTTACCATTCCTTCAGCTGAAGGTTTAGAATTTACAGCAGTACCATTGTTAAGTGAAGCACCTCCATATTCTCCACACCGCGGTAACACCGTTCCTGGGGATAATATCGGCATGAATATTAAAGATACCCGTACTGGAAAGAGCTTGTTTTATGCTCCTGGTCTAGGTGTTGCAGAAGATCATGTCTTAGAATATATGCGAAATGCAGATTGTATTTTAATTGATGGCACTGTGTGGACCGATGACGAAATGTCTAAGGAAGGCATTAGTGATAAACGTGCCAGTGAAATGGGTCATTTAGATCAATCAAGCGATGGTGGCATTATGAGTATCTTAAACTCGATGGAAAAACCACGAAAAATATTGATCCATATTAATAATACCAATCCAATTTTAAATGAAGAATCACCACAACGAGCCATATTAGATAAGGCAGGTATTGAGCTTGCTTATGATGGTCTCGACATAGAGCTATAAATTACAGAATACAAGGAAAAATAATGTCAGAACAAGCCCCTTGGTCTAGAAAAGAATTTGAAGAGAACTTACGCGCTAAAGAAGAGTTCTATCATATGCGTCATCCCTTGCATGTAAAAATGCATTCGGGTGATATGACCAAAGAACAAGTACAAGGCTGGGTAGCTAATCGTTTTTACTATCAAACAGCTATTCCTGTTAAAGATGCTGCTATTATGGCAAATTGCCCAGAACGTGATGTACGTAAACATTGGGTACAACGTATTTTAGATCATGACGGCTATGAAGGTGATGTCGGTGGTATCGAAGCGTGGTTACAACTGGGCGAGTCGGTTGGCCTAACACGCGAAGAACTTTGGTCTGAAGAACATGTCTTACCTGGTGTACGCTTTGCAGTGGATGCTTACATTAATTTTGCACGTCATCGACCATGGCAAGAAGCTGCGAGCTCATCGTTAACGGAAATGTTTGCACCGAAAATTCACAAACATCGTTTGGACAATTGGCCTACGTTATATCCGTGGATTGATGAAAAAGGCTATGCTTATTTCCGTAAGCGTTTAACTGAAGCACGTAGAGATGTTCAGCATGGCTTAGATATTACATTGGATTACTATAAAACTCGCGAAGAGCAAGAGCGGGCTTTGGATGTATTGCAATTCAAATTAGATGTGTTGTGGACTATGTGTGATGCTATGTGGATGGCGTATATTGAAAAACGCCCTCCATACACTTTTGAGGTAGATTTATGAGTGAACGAGCTTTTAATGATGATACGGTGCCGAGGTTGGCACAAGGTTATCGCTTTCAGTGGGAACCAGCACAAAATTGTAATGTATTGCTTTACCCCGAAGGGATGGTGAAGCTTAATGGTGGCGCAGGTGAAATATTAAAACTCATTAGTGAAAAACAACAAACCGTTGCAGAGCATATCGCAGAGCTAAAAGTGGCCTTTGATGGCGCAGATTTAAGAGATGATGTTTATCGGTTTTTAGACGAGGCATATAATAATGACTGGCTCAGAAAATAATAATACCCCAGACCGAGCACAAGGAAGTATCGGAAGTTCAATAGGAAAGGTAGGTGATCAGATCCGTCAGCCTTTGTGGCTGTTGGCCGAGTTGACCTATTCGTGCCCATTACAATGTCCATATTGTTCGAATCCAATGGACTTTGCTAATGTTAAAAACGAATTAAGCACAGAAGAATGGATTGATGTGTTTAAACAAGCACGTGCAATGGGCGCCACCCAGTTAGGATTATCGGGTGGAGAGCCTTTAACACGTCCTGATTTAGTTGAATTAATCAAGGCGGCACGGGATTTAGGTTTTTATACTAACCTGATTACTTCAGGTGTAGGTATGGATGCAGCCAAAGTGGCTGAATTTAAAGAAGCAGGTTTAGATCATATTCAAGTGAGTTTTCAGGCTAGTTCGGAAGACTTAAATAATCTGATAGCTGGAACAGATGCATTTAAGCATAAGATTGAAATGGCAAAAGCCGTTAAAGCCAATGATTATCCGATGGTATTATGCTTTGTAACGCATCGTCAGAATATCGATCAAGTTGATGAGATTTTAGACTTATGTATTGAGTTAGAAGCAGATTATGTTGAATTAGCGACGACTCAATATTATGGTTGGGCTATGCATAATCGTGATCAACTTATGCCAATGAAAGAGCAATTAGTTAAGGCTGAAGCTACTGCTCATCGGTATCAAGAAGAGCAAAAAGGTAAGATGAAAATCTACTATGTAGTGCCTGATTATTATGAAGAACGCCCTAAAGCGTGTATGAATGGCTGGGGTAATATCTTCCTGACGATTACACCAGATGGTACGGCGCTACCATGTCACGCAGCACGTCAATTACCGGGTATGACATTGCCTAATGTTAAAGACATGAGCGTAGACGAAATATGGAATGGCTCTGATGATTTTAATAAATTTCGTGGCTTTGATTGGATGACCGAACCCTGTCGCTCTTGTGATGAAAAAGAGAAAGACTTTGGTGGCTGTCGATGCCAAGCCTTTATGTTGACTGGAGATGCAGCTAATGCTGATCCTGTTTGCAGCAAATCTCCACATCATCATTTGATTGAAGAGGCCATTGAGGCGGGGATAGCTGAAGCCGCTAAACCTGTGATTGACCAGAAGCCTTTAGTTTTCCGAAACCCGAAAAATTCTAAGCAAATTAGTGCCAAATAATTTAGCTATTAAAACGAAAGGCCTGACCAAACAATATGGTCAGGCCTTTGCCGTTAATCAGCTTGATTTAGAGATTGAATCAGGTCAGTTTTATGGTTTGCTTGGACCTAATGGCGCAGGTAAAACTACCACTATTCATATGCTTACAACTATGACCGCAGCAACCTTGGGTGATGCATGGATTGCGGGTCAGAGAATTTCAGATGATCCGGTAGCCATTCGCAATACGGTTGGTTTGGTATTCCAAGACTCAGCGCTTGATCGCACTATGTCGATTGATGAAAATCTTCAGTTTGCTGCAGCTTTGTATAATTTATCTCCTCAACAAGCTAACGCACGCATTGATGAATTATTAACGGTGTTTGGTTTACAAGATAAACGTAAACAGAAATTGCTTGCTTTATCAGGCGGGCAGCGCCGGGCAGTTGATATTGCTCGTGGCGTGTTACATAAACCTAAAGTATTATTTTTAGATGAACCTACTATCGGTTTAGACTTACCTAATCGGCGTTCCATTTGGCGCTTTGTAGAAAAACTTCGTCGCGATGAAGGAATGACTATCTTTTTGACTACACATTATCTAGAAGAGGCTGCCGCTTGCGATCATGTCGATTTTATTCAACAAGGAATATTACAAACAGGTGGAACACCAACAGAATTAGTTAAACAATTGGCCGAAACTATTCTTGAGATTGATACAAATAAACCAGAAAATATTACAGCTCAACTTGCTCCCTTATTTGGTCAACCAATACGAGAGGAACAGCAATTAAGTTTTAAGATTACAGCAAGTGACGTCGATTTTTCTGAACTACAAAAAACATTAGGGAATTCTGTGTCCTCAATGCAATGGCGCCGACCTAATTTGAACGATGTTTATTTATGGCGTTTTTGTGCTCCAGATCCCACAGGAAAAGAACTATGAGTTGGCGTCCCGTTAAAGCGGTAGTCGGCCGTGAGATGAGTAAACTATTTCGACAAAAGGCAAGATTAATCAGTGCAATGGTACGCCCTATGATCTGGTTATTAGTGATTGGAAGTGGTGTTGGCAGTATGTTGCAGACTCAGCAACAAGAAGGTTATTTAACGTTCTTAGTTCCCGGTATTTTGGCGATGACTTTATTATTTGCCGCATTGTTATCAGCACTGACATTAGTATATGACAAAGAGTTTGGTGTGATGCGAATGATGATGATTGCACCCATTGCTCACTATTGGATTGTATTATCAAAATTGATTGCAGCTACCTTGACTGCGATGGTTCAGGCGATATTATTGTTATTGCTATTAGTACTGTTGGGTCTAATAAGTATAAAGATTGCTGTTAGCTTGCTTCCAGCGGCGGTATTAACTGCAATTTGTTGTGCTTCAATAGGTGGTTTGATCGCGGTATATTCAAAAAGTATCGATAACTTTGCCGTTATTATGAACTTCTTTATTTTCCCACTGTTTTTCCTCAGTGGCGCATTATATCCGGTTAGCCAACTTCCTGAGTTTTTGCGCTATGTAGTTTTAGCGAATCCCTTTAGTTATGGTGTGGACTTATTAAAGCATGCGGTACCTAATGTCAGTACTGACTTTTCATTACTAACAGATATAGTAGTGTTGGTAGTGTTTTCAATGATTGCTATTGTAATCGCTTGCTGGCAGTTTTCGCGTGAATCAGTGCACGAACCTTTGTTTCATCGCTCTACGAAGCGGTAGTTAATTTGACGTGGTAGGTTGGGGGTGACGAAAGGAACCCCAACGTCTTTGCGATAATTATGTTGGGTTTCTTACATCAACCCGAGTAAGCCACCAATTTAATTCAGAGCATTGTTCACCCATTCAGAATGACTATTTAATGAGTTAGCAAAGTCAGCAGAAACAAGCAGATCTCGGTAGTCAACTCTGCCTAATTCTATGGCGGTCACAAATTTTACATCTGATGTCTGTGCTATTTTTAACACTGCAAAACAAAAACGTTCATAAGTTTCAGGCTGCGGTTTATCTGAGAATAATGTGGATAAATATTCACAAAAATCTTGTAGTTTAGAAATCTTATTTTCACATGTACGTGGAAAGTTTTTTTTGACTATTTCTCTAGTTTTATTACTGACTAAATTCATTTTCTATTAAGTCTTGGATTTAACTAATCAAGTGGAAATATGAGTGTTAATGGCAGCTACCAAGACCTTTCTTCTCCAAATAACACTGATGATATTCCTCCGCAGGCCAGAATATATCGGCAGTAGTAATTTCAGTGACAATGGGACCAGAAAAAATATGAGCATTATCTAGTGTTTTTTTGACTAACTCTGCTTGCTCGCGTTGTTGTTCGTCATGATAAAAAACGGCGCTACGATATTGTGTCCCGATATCAAGACCTTGCTGATTTGGGGTCGAAGGGTTATGCATTTTCCAAAATGTGCCTAATAACGATTCAAAACTGACAATATCTGGGTCAAATGTCACTTCAATTACTTCTGCATGTCCCGTCTCACCTGTGCAGACTTGCTTATAATCGGGCTCCACTGTCGTACCATTGGAATAACCGACTCGGGTTGCTGTGACCCCTTCAATTTGTCTAAATTGTGCTTCGATACCCCAAAAGCAGCCTGCAGCGAATGTTGCTATTGTCATGATTGAATCTCACATTATTTTTGATGTGCCCATGATACAATATCTCAGAAAAATACCTATACTGTTATACCCATTATCATTGAATTTACAGATATTTATTTTCGTCATCCTCGCAAACGCGGGGATCCATGGGCAGTGAATATAGCCACTATCGTTGGATTCCCGCTTTCGCGGGAATGACGGAATTTTTTATGGATCATGGGTCTATACCTTTAAAAATTGTAGCCTGAGAGAGAGATGAGCGAAGAAATAACTAAACCGAGTAATTTTATCCGAAATATTATTAATGCCGACCTTGAGGTCGGCAAGAATGATGGGCGTGTGCATACTCGTTTCCCGCCGGAGCCTAACGGTTACCTGCATATCGGCCATGCGAAATCAATTTGTTTAAATTTTGGTTTAGCTAATGATTATGATGGTTTATGTAATTTACGCTTTGATGACACTAATCCACAAAAAGAAAATGAAGAGTTTGTTGCAGCGATTGAAGAAGATGTGCGCTGGTTAGGTTTTGATTGGCAAGACCGATTGTTTTTCTCTTCGAATTATTTTGAACAATTATTTGATTATGCCGTGCAGCTTATCAAGCAAGGTGATGCTTATGTCTGTGATTTAAGTGCTGAAGAAACGCGTGAATATCGTGGTACCTTGACTGAGCCAGGTAAAAATAGCCCATATCGTGATCGAACTGTTGAAGAAAACTTAGATTTATTTGCTCGCATGCGTGCAGGGGAATTTGCTGATGGTGCGTGTTTACTACGCGCAAAAATTGATATGGCATCACCTAATGTTAATATGCGTGATCCAGCGCTGTATAGAATTCGTCAAGGTGTTGTGCATCACCAAACGGGCAGTGAATGGTGTATTTACCCAATGTATGACTATACCCATTGTGTATCAGATGCTATTGAAGGTATTACACATTCAGTGTGTACTCTAGAATTTGCTGATCATCGTCCGCTTTACAATTGGTTTTTAGAAAAACTAAATACAAAAAATCGTCCGCAACAAATTGAATTCTCTCGTTTGAATTTGCAATATGCAATCACCAGCAAACGTAAATTGACCAAGTTAGTAGCGGATAAGCACGTTGATGGCTGGGATGACCCTCGAATGTCGACTATCTCGGGCATGCGCCGTCGTGGTTATCCTGCTGCCGCCATTCGTGAATTTTGTGAACGTATTGGTGTGACCAAGGCCGATAATTCTGTTGAAATGGAAATATTAGATGCCTGCATTCGTGAAAATTTAAATGAACATGCACCGCGTGCAATGGCAGTGCTTGATCCTGTTAAAGTGGTAATCACTAATTATCCTGAAGGGCAAACAGAAGAGCTCACTGCGCCAAATCATCCACAAAATGAAAGTATGGGTACTCGTGTCGTGCCCTTTACGCGTGAACTTTATATTGATAGGGCTGATTTTAAAGAAGAGGCTAATAATAAATTTAGACGTTTGGTCAAAGATAAAGAAGTGCGTCTTCGTAATGCCTATGTGATCCGTTGTGACGAAGTGATTAAAGATAATGCGGGTGAGATTATCGAACTGCGTTGCAGTTATGATCCTGCAACATTAGGTGCGAACCCTGAAGGACGTAAGGTCAAGGGAGTAATTCATTGGGTGTCTGCAGAGCATGGTGTTAAAGCGCAAGTAAGGGTTTATGATCGTCTGTTTAATCATCCACATCCTGATAGTGATAAAGAAGTAGATGATTTCACCTCACATATAAATCTCGATTCGCTGGTACTTTTGACAGAAAGTATAGTGGAACACAGTTTGATAGACACTAAGCCTGGTACGGTATATCAGTTTGAACGTGAAGGCTATTTTTGTGCTGATGCTAAATTATGCAGCGAGGGTAATCTCGTCTTTAATCGTACGGCTACCTTGCGCGATACATGGGCTAAGATTGATAAGTAGCTTGCACAGATATGCAAAAAGACTTATCCTTATAAAATTACATAGAAATTTGTTATAGGACAATAAGATGGCGAATAATCTTAATAAATCTCATTACAATATGATCGAGCAGCAAGTTCGACCCAGTGATGTGCTTGAACCACGTGTTTTAGCGGCATTAAGTGTTGTCATGCGAGAGCAATTTGTAAGTGAAGAATTGGTTTCACTAGCCTACGCTGATACTGAACTACCTCTGGGCTACGGACAAACCATGTTGTCGCCGGTGTTAGAGGGGCGATTATTACAAGTATTAGATATTCAGTCAGATGAGAATGTGCTTGAAATTGGCACGGGATCAGGTTACTTCACAGCTTTGTTGGCACAATTAGCTAAACAGGTAACAAGTGTTGAAATAATTGTTGAGCTATCAGAACAAGCACAACAGAACATAGGTGAAACTGAAAACATAACATTAGTTGTTGGCGATGCCTCTCAGGGGTGGGAATTACCTGATAGGGTTGATGTAATTGTTGCCACAGCAGCATTTGTGACTGTGCCAGAACGATATAAACATGCCTTACAAATTGGGGGTAGGATGCTAGCTGTAGTAGGAGTGGCCCCTGCAATGGAAGTACAAATAATCGAACGTATAGCTGAACGACAATGGCAGGTGAAAACTGTATTTGAAACCGTAATGCCTGCGATGATAAATGCCGAACCTAAACCTGAATTTGAGTTTTAAAAAATGAGACAAATGACTGCAATTGAATTACGTGACTTTCTAGCCACAGGTGTTGCAACCGTACAGATAGATGTACGCGAAGATATAGAGTTAGAGTTTGGTATGCTCGAAGATGCTGTTCATATTCCGATGCAGAGTGTGCCAGGTCAATTGAATGTATTAGAAAAACACAAAAACGACACTGTAATTGTGATTTGCCGCTCAGGGAAACGTAGCGATCAGATTGGACAGTTTTTAGAGCAAATGGGTTTTAGCGATATTATCAACTTGGCTGGTGGCATGAACAGCTGGGCTACCGATGTTGACACAAGTATGACGGTTTATTAAAAGGAAATATGATGAAGCAATTAACAATAAGTACACTTGTAGGTTTAATGCTCATTTCAGCAAATAGTTATGCAGAAGATTTACTGGATGTTTATCAATTAGCTTTAAAAAATGATCCACAAATATTGGCAGAATATGCATCACAATTAGCTGTGGGCGAGTTAGATGCGCAGAGTAGAGCTAATTTTTTACCAACAGTAGGGCTTAATGCTAATACCGGACGTAATTGGCAAGACACGTCATTTAGTGGCTTAGGTGGCAGTTTGAACCTTGGTGGACGTAGAGATTTTAATACTCATGGTTATGCTTTAACAATTACTCAGCCATTGTATAAAAAACAGAATTATGTTCAAAAAGATAAAGCGGCTATTGCTATTGATCAAGCCGCGGCGAATTATGCGTTAGTAAACCAAGACCTAGTAGTACGTGTTGCCGAGCGATATTTTGATGTGTTGGCAAAACAAGATGATGAAACGTTTGCTTTAGCTGAGCGCGAAGCTATTGCACGTCAGTTAGAACAAACCAACCAACGATTTGATGTAGGTATAGCAACCATTACAGATGTAACTGAATCACAGGCGGCTTATGATTTAGCACACGCCTCGGTTATTAGTGCCGAAAATGAAGTAAGAAATAGTAAAGAACGCCTACGTGAGCCTTTGGGTCAATACATTGATACATTGGCTACACTGAAAAACGATGCTGAACTGGTTCGACCACAGCCCGAAGATATAGACCAATGGAGTGAAAATGCATTAATTCAGAACCCTGCGATTGCTGTTGCTCATTTCGCAGTTGAAGATGCAAAACAAACAATTGAATTACAAAAAAGTGGTCACTACCCAACATTAGATTTAGTTGGGCAGCGTGCTTATGATTCTTCGAGTGATGGTGGTTTTGGTGGCTCAAAAACAAAACAATCAACGTTAGGTTTACAATTTAATGTGGAGTTTGATGTAGGTGGGCGTGTGCGCTCACAAACACGTGAAGCAGAACATAGATTGAGCCAAGCAATGCAAAATGAAGAGCAACAGCGTCGCAGTGTGGTCAGGCAAAGTCGTGAAGCTTATAACGGTGTGATGTCAGGCATCAGCCGAGTTGAAGCATTGAATCAGGCCGTTATTTCAAATGAAAAAGCGTTGGAAGCAACGGAAGCCGGTTATCAGGTTGGCACACGTACTACAGTTGACGTGTTAAATGTTCGTCGTGATTTATTTCGGGCACGCAGAGATTATGCAAGTTCGCGCTATGACTACATATTGTCTAGCCTTCGGTTAAAGCAAGCTGCTGGAACTATAGAACAAGCTGATTTAGAACATATTAATCAATGGCTGTCTAAATAAAATTAAGATGGCCTTATCTGCATCAATGACGTTGAAGGAAAACAACAGTCTTTTAGTCCTTATTGATATTCAGCAGCGTTTACTTTCAGCAATGCCAGAACATGCAGGCGAAGCAATGGTTCATCAGGCAGCTGTTCTAGGACAAGCTGCAAATAAATTGAATATTCCTGTGATGGTAACGGAACAATATCCTGAAGGACTAGGAGAAACGGTAGAAGCATTGCAGTCCCAGGTTTCATTCCCAGAAAAAATAGAAAAAACGTGTTTTTCATGTGCTGACTCGAATAATTTCATGTCATCATTACGAACTAGTCACCGCCGCCAAGTCATTTTAACAGGCATGGAGACACATATCTGTGTGCTACAAACGGCGCTGGCATTAATTGCACAAGGCTTTCAAGTATTCGTGGTTGAAGATGCTATTTGTTCGCGTACACAACAAAATCAAGATAATGCGCTTCATCGACTTCGCCAAGCAGGTGTGATCATTACTAATACAGAATCAGTATTATTCGAATGGTTATCTGATGCAAAACATCCAGCGTTTAAAACATTAAGTAAATTAATTGTTTAACGACAAAAACAGGTGAAAAAATGAAATACATCTTAGCGATATTGCTTTTAAACGCAATTCAAACTGCATCAGCTGACACAATTGATCAACAATCATTGCAACTATGCGAAAAGATAAAATCATGTGCATTAGCTGAACTGGAAGGACACGATATGTCAGCCGACATGAAGTCTATGGTGCTGTCGTCGATGGACGGAATGTGTCAGGCAATGGCTACAGAATTTAGTAATGATAGCATTAAGGAATATGACGATTTACGCAAACAGGCAACAGCCTGCATGACTAGTTTATCTGCACTGAGTTGCCCGCAATTAATGGATGGTGCAACAGATACTCCTGAGTGTGTGGCGTTAGAGAAAAGTGCTGCCGAATACGAATAAGAGAGAATGAGTATAAAAAGAGTCCTTCTCAGTTTAGTATTTCTTGTTTTAGTTGCTGGATTTCTAATTCCAGAACAACTTCTTATCCCCGTTGAATCAGCAACATCAAAAGATTGGAATGAGCAATCATTCTGGTATGAGCCGTGGGGTGTTTCAGGTGTGCACAAAGGAATAGATATTTTTGCTGATAAAGGCAAAGCACTGATTTCATCGAGCCCTGCAATTATACTTTTCACAGGCGAACTAACTCGCGGCGGCAAGGTTATTTTGAGCATAGGGCCTAAATGGCGATTGCATTATTATGCACACTTAGAATATTCAGCGGTCAAACGTTGGCAACGCGTTAAAGGTGGTGAACAAATTGGTTTGGTGGGAGACAGTGGCAATGCAAAAGGAAAACCGCCACATGTGCATTATTCAATAGTGACATTATTACCCTATATTTGGCGAATAGATAGCTCGACACAGGGCTGGAAGAAGATGTTTTATTTGGATCCTAGCGAATTATTGATGAGATAGTTGGCGCTTGTTGGCTACGCCCTGTTTCTTTTGCTTTTGAACCGGAGTGTCTAGCTCATAAGCTGGAAACCCTTTCAGTTTTGCACGGCTATAATCTAATGCTAGAGCTTGTTTTACAGCTTCTTCTGATAGGAAAACTTGTTCGGTAAGTATTGTGTAAATCAGTTCAAACAAGCGCTTAAGTGCAATCTTCCATGAGCTGCCAGCCAATTGATGCAAAGCATCAGATAATTGCATAAAATTCTCGAAAGGTTGTTCAGCCAAGATTAAAGCCAGCGTATTTGTAAAGCGACCTGAATTACCAATCATGTCCCAGTAACGGGCAAATCGGTTGACGCGCTGCATTTCATTAAAACTGATATCTCGCGTAGTCAGAATATTATAGGGCGGCTCAGGATTATAGCGAAGTTGGTAGTTATCATTATGACGATTGAGTGGAGCACCGCGTAGACGCTTCAGTATACCCATTTGGATTTCATGGGGCTTAAGTGCAATGAGTTGATCGAAGCTATGACCAAAATTTTCTAATGTGTCAGTAGGTAAGCCAAAAATTAGATCGGTGTGTAAGTGTGCACCGGTATTTTCTCTTAACCAAATAATATTGGCTTTGGTTTTATCATTGTTTTGCTTGCGGCTGATTAGTTTTTGAATTTCAGAATCAAAGGTTTGCACACCAATCTCAAACTGCAATCTGTTTTTAGGGAATCGTTGTAATACATCTTTCAGTTTGTCAGGCAAATTATCTGGCACGACTTCGAAATGTAAGTACAAATCATCAGTCATTCGTTCTAAGAAGAACTCTAGAATCGCTACACTAGTGCTGATTTTAAGGTTAAATGTGCGATCAATAAATTTAAAATTACGCACGCCACGTTGTAGCAATTTATCCATTTCTTCAAAGAAAGAGTCAAGCGGAAAGGCAGTCACTGTTTTATCTAATGCTGACAGACAAAATTCACACTCGAAGGGACAACCACGAGAGGCCTCGACATAAATTAAACGATTTCTAATATCGTCATCAGTGTATAAGTTATAAGGCAGTTTAAGCTGATCAAGTGGAATAACTTTGCCTTCTATAAATTTTTGTTCAGGCTTACTACCCGCTAGTATTTGTTGACATAATTCTGGCAAACTAACTTCACCTGGACCAGAAATAACATAATCTGCTAAGTCAGTCACAGCAGGTACATCAGGGTTGTGTCCAACTTCGGGACCACCCAAAATTATAATCACGTCAGGTGCTATCTGTTTTAACATAGCGATGACTTTATGGGTTTCGCTTACATTCCAAATATAGACGCTAAAACCAATGATTTTGGGTTGTTGAGCGAGTAATTGCTCAACAATATTGATAGGCAATTCTTGAATGGTGAATTCTAGAATTTTTGATTGCTCTTTTAATTCACCTAGATTAGCTTGCAGATAACGCAAACCAAAGGCGGTATGCATGTAGCGTGCATTGAGTGTAGAGAGAAGAATAGGAATAGAGTCTGACATCAGACCATTTTAACTGAATGGCTTAAAATTAGTGAGGGCAAAATAATTGAATATAAAAAAAGCCGTGATTAGAATCATCACGGCTTTTTAATTGTTACTTTTAGTTTGGTCGAGAACTAAGCTGTAGCGGTTACTTTACGACGTAAACCAAAGAAGCCTAATAATGCCGGTGCAAATAAGAATAATGCAGCTGGAACTGGAACTGCTGATACAGGAGTTGCATTCAATGTTGATTGGCCGATTGGAATAGAGCCTAAGAAGCTACCTGCAACACAAATGCCTTCAGAAGCGGAACCTGCAGAGAAACCTACTCCAACACAACTGTTTCCAGCAATTGAGTTCCAATTCTGACCTGAAGCGCTAGCTGATAATCCACCAACAACAAATTGACCAATATTAGTGTCAAAGTTAACATTGAAGGCTGAATCTAATGCGACATTTGCAAAGCCATCAGTTAGAAAGCCCCAAGTACCTTGAGATGTAGCACCTTGGAAGACTTCAAATGACAAGTCATCGATTTGAGTTTCATTTATAACGCCAGTCCCCAGTAAGGCATCATTGAAAGAGAGTAAACCTGTTAAGGTATAACCCGCAGAACCAGTCCAGTCAATACCGTAAGTCGCAGCATTGGCATTAGCCATGGCAAATACGCTAAATAAAGCAATTAGTAGTTTTTTCATAATTTTATATCCTGTCGTTATAATTACAAAGTTGATAAATTTATTGTCAAGAACAATTCAGCCATCTTAAATATTTCACTTAAGATCTGTAATTTTCCGTACTCGGTTCACACTGAGATTGGCTTTTTCATGTTAGGCATCGATGATAATCTATTTAGTGGAAGTATGTCTACTGTACTATGGTACTAGGCATAGTTTTTAACTATGGTGAACTAAGTTTGGATTTTAGTTGTTCACCATAATATTTCAGCTCATCTAAAACCTGCTTCTTCTCGACTTCCAAGTTATTTCGGCAGGTTTCAATTTCATTAAAAAAATGCTTGAATGAAAGAATTTTATCATTTCCTTCTTCTGTTAATCGTTGCTGGCAGTATTGTTGCCATTGTTGTTGCTCTTCCTCAGATAAACTCTCTGGCCAATTCCGAGCACGGTAACGGAATAGCATTTCAGGTAAGCGTTGATCATCAAAAGGCACTGACATTGTAGCTAAATGTTCAGGATCGGCACTGCGAATAAGATCCATTTTACGTTTATCATTATTGCTAAAGAACCCACCGCCATAGAGCGCAGCATCAGGGTCATCAATGGTTTCATAATCTGGCTTGGTGAAAATAGCATTAATCTTTTGCGTTAAATCACCGGCATCATTCAGCATTTGGAGATGTTGATAATGCAATTCACGATCAATATCAAGTCGTGCTGCCGCAGCATCATTGAGCGTACTTTCTGGTACTATCACCGGACATTTATTGATATGCAGTGTTTTCAATGCCGGTCTAGTAACGCCTTCAGGAAGATCCGCGGTGCGTGTAAATAACCATTCTCGCAATGTATCAGCATCTTCATTAATCAATGCTTCAGGGCTATGGCGAAGATCATAAACAATAATGCCATTATTATTAGTCGGATCTTTAGCGATAGGAACGACAAGTGCTGTGCCACAATACTCACTGGGATACATTCGCGACACATGAATAACGGGTGTACGGTCTCGTAAATTTAATAAGGGTGCAATGGCTTGTTTACGACGATTTTGATAAACGAAATCATATAATTTAGGTTGGGCTGATTTGATGAGTTTTGCTAAGGCAATGGTCGCATAAACATCGACCAAAGCATCATGTGCACCTTGATGTTCGATATTGTTTGCCGCGGTTAATGCATCTAATCGAAAGCTAGGCTTACCATCTTCACGATCAGGCCAATTAATACCTTCTGGGCGTAAAGCACGTGTTAGGCGAGCCATATCAATAATATCCCAGCGCGAATTACCATTTTGCCATTCGCGGGCATAGGCATCGTAGAAGTTACGGTACAAGGTGAAACGGGTAAATTCATCATCAAAGCGCAAACTGTTATAACCGACACCACAGGTATTAGGTACAGTAAATTCATCATGAATTTGTTTAATAAACTCGGCTTCAATCACGCCTTTTTCATTAGCTTCTTGTGGTGTAATGCCAGTGATCAAGCAAGCTTGAGGGTGTGGCAAACTATCACCCGCTTGCTTGCAATAAATCATCAGCGGTTCGCCGATAATATTTAGATCTTCATCAGTACGAATACCGGCAAATTGTGATGGGCGATCATAACGAGGATCGATGCCAAAGGTTTCATAATCATGCCAATAGAGTGTATTCATTGTGTCTGCCTAATTCTTAAAAATACGGGGAAACGAGGAATGTTATTTTTAGTAAGACCATAATATTTAAACGTAATTATACTACCAATTTTGGGAGGCGATTGTCGTTGTTGGTCGGACAGACCAGAGCCAATATAAAATGTGATTCCTGATGGCAACTGACAGTGTAATGAGCCTACTTTTCCAGCATATTTACCTTTACCTGCTTTATGGCCAATAACCGTGCATTCAGTATCTTGATATTGTTTGACTTTCAGGGCGTGATTTGAACGTCCCGTAAGGTATGGAGTATCAGGTTTACGAACCACTAATCCTTCGCCTCCTAATGAGATAACCTTATCTAATTCTATTTTTAAATGATCGGCTGACTGAACTATAGATTGTGGAATTACAGCTATCAATGGGAGATGACTGGGATGGCGCTCTAAATCATTCTGCAAAACAGCCATGCGATCTAAATAATCCTGCAACACAGTGAGACGATCTAATAAATCGCCTGGTTGATTAGGCACCTCAAAAACTTGATAGCTAATTTTTCGCCAGCGATTATCGGGTGTTTGTTGGCGCACAATAGAGATGATATTTTCAAAATCACCGCGCTTCGTCCACAGTTCACCATCCAGAGCAAAAGGAGGCAAAGCCTGCAAGAACCATTTGGGTGCAGAAATTTCATTTCCGTTGCGGATTTTAAGTGCTTCCCCATCCCAAATAGCACGCATACCATCTAGTTTTTCACTCATCAACCAGCCAGTTACATCCTGAGAATCATCATAGGTTTTGAGTAGCAATAGTTCAGCATCTTTTGCATAAACTGCATGACTTAAAAAGATGAGCAATAGAGTAACAACAAGTTTATGAAATTGACTCATTTTGACTTGAGCCAAAAATGTCTAATTGTTAATGCTAATAAAAATAGACTGATAAAAATAAGATAGCTTACTATTGCACCAGAAGTCAATAAATAAGCGCCAACGCCACTCTGTTCACCACCATGGAAAGTAAAATAATAACTCACAGTTGATGATATTAGTAAGGTGGGTAGTACAAAACAATGGTGGGTACGACGGAACACTATAGGGGTACGATTAAACACATAGAGGGATAACAATAAAATTAGATAGGGTATAGCCATACTATGGAGTGTAAATCGTACTTCCCCCTGCCAGATTAAGGCCAGTATTATGATTAAAAATAACCAGATGACGCTCGCTAAAAACCGTAAAAAACGCTGCATGGTGTAGAGGCTACTGTATCTCTAATAACATGGAGTTTTTACCTGGTTCTAGAAGAAGTTCACGATAAATAATATCTTTTCCTAAACGGGATATGCGACTTTCTTCAATGTCCTCACCTTCATAATTACCGATTAGGATCAGAATTTTTCCTCGCTCTTTATTAGACTCATTAGCGATCTCAAACTCAAAAGAGAGTGCTTCAGCAGACGAAATATTAGGGTGTTCCTCATTGATTGTCATCTCATCAGAGTCGTTATCCACAACTAAAATTTCTTGCCTAGTCATTGCTACCAATGTGAGTGACATTCGCTGGCGATCTTGTTTGCTAGAACTCCAAAAAGCGACCTTTGCTCCAATAATTAGAGGTAGCTCAAAAGTTTCACCTAAGTGGATTTTCTCAGCCATATAGCTTGGGCCAATTGCTGTGATGGGGCCTAAATGGGGATTCTCAGATGCTACTGCATACCCTAGCGTTAACATACATAATGTCAAAATCAGTTTCATGATGATAAGCATTAAAGTGTTGCAAACACTTTCTCAGCCGCATCTAAAGTTGCTTGAATTTCTGCACCACCATGTGCTGCTGAAACAAAGCCTGCCTCATAAGAAGAGGGTGCAAGATAAATGCCTTGTTCTAACATGCCGTGGAAGAATTTTTTGAAGCGTTCTTGGTCGCAGGCAACGACCTGTTCAAAGCTAGTAATTTTTTCTTCATTGGTGAAGAATATACCAAACATGCCGCCCACTTGATTGGTTGTTAGGGGAATACCTGCTTTATCAGCTAATGCTTTTAGTCCTGTAACTAATTTTTCAGCTGTCGCACTCAATTTTTTGTGGAAATCAGGAGTTTGTACGCCAGTAAGGGTTGCCAGACCAGCCGCCATAGCCACGGGGTTACCTGATAATGTACCGGCTTGATACACGGGACCAAGTGGGGCGATAAATTCCATCACCTCACGCTTGCCACCAAATGCACCAACGGGCAAACCACCACCCACAATTTTACCTAGTGTTGTTAGATCTGGTTTCACATCATAATATTGTTGTGCACCGCCCAGAGCGACCCGGAAGCCTGTCATCACTTCATCAAAAATAAGTACAGCACCAGATTGGTCACAAATCTCACGCAGGCCTTGTAAAAATCCATCTTGTGGCGGAATACAGTTCATATTGCCGGCAACGGGTTCAACGATAATACAGGCGATTTGATCGCTTAATTCGGCAAAACATTCACGAACTGAATCTAGGTCGTTATATACCAATGTTAAGGTATGTTCAGCTAATGAAGCCGGTACACCGCCTGAGGATGGCACGCCAAGCGTTAATGCGCCCGAGCCAGCCTTAACTAATAATGAATCAGCATGACCGTGATAACAGCCTTCAAATTTAACGATTTTGTCGCGACCCGTAAAACCACGAGCAAGACGAATTGCGCTCATAGTGGCTTCAGTGCCTGAACTTACCATACGTACTAATTCCATTGATGGCACCAGTCGACATAAGGTTTCGGCCATTTCAATTTCAATAGATGTTGGCGCACCGAACCCTAAGCCTTTTGCGGCAGCTGTTTGCACAGCGCTAATGACATTAGCATCAGCGTGGCCAAGAATCATTGGGCCCCACGAACCGATGTAATCAATATAACGCTTACCTTCTTCATCTGTGATCCATGCGCCTTTACCTTCGCGGAAAAAGATAGGGTCACCACCCACACCGTTAAATGCGCGAACAGGTGAGTTTACCCCGCCTGGTATATGTTGCTGGGCTTGAGAAAATAGGTCGTGGTTGCTTGTCATTGTGGAATCCTGAAGATCTAATAAAATATATGCGATAATTCTAGCTTATCTCAGCAAAAATACCGATCAATTATGAGTTTAAAATTTCGAATAGTCGTTATCGTAACCATTATATTATTAATTAATTTTATGGCGGCCGGTTATTTTATGGTTAAAAATGCTAAACAAGCATTATCAGCTGAAATGGAATCAAGCACGCAATTAGCCAAAGGCTTACTGATTAATGCGTTGCCGACATTGCGTTTTTCTAATGATATAAGTAATCGTTTAGCACTCATTGTTGATAGTGTACGCGATACGCGCCATATTCGAGCATGGTTTGAAGATATGCATGGCCAACCATTAATTGGCCAAGAGGAAAATGCAAAATTTTTCAATAAACCTGATGCACCTGATTGGTTTATTAAAATTATGGAGCCGGAGGCGGTGGCATTTAGGCGGCTTATTACTAAAGGTAGTAAATCTTACGGATATTTAGTTGTTGAGGCTGATCCTAGCGATGAAGTCACAGAGGTATGGCAAGATGTACGAGTGTTATTTTGGCTCGGTAGTTTCTTCCTACTACTGATTGTAAGCCTAATTTATATGGCATTAAGACAAGGTCTAAAACCCTTGGAGGAATTAGAGTATGCGTTAGGTCAGCTGGAGAAAGGAGACTTTTCAGCAAAAGTGGAAACATCGGTAGTTAAAGAATTGTCATCCATTCAGATTCGTTTTAATCATATGGTTAATGTGATGGAAAAAACGATGGCAGAGAATCATGATTTGGCTAAAAATATGTTAACGGTTCAAGAAACAGAGCGTAGAGAACTTTCTCGTGAGTTACATGATGAATTAGCCCCCTGTTTATTTGGAATCCGCGTAGATTTAGCCGATATTGAGCGTATAGGCGGAGAACATTTATTAATTGAAGTACAACAAAAAGTAGACTCCGTTAAAACGATAACAACACATATTCAATCATTAGTTCGCAAGATGTTAAGCCGGCTAAGACCTATGACATTAGATGATTTAGGCTTGTCTGATGCACTGCGTGATATGTTGCGGAATTGGCGTGACCGGCAACCAGAAATAGATTGGGAGTGGGACTTCGTAGGCGACTTTCATGACTTGCCTGATACTGTACAGGTTACTATTTATAGGGTTGTTCAAGAATGTACAACTAACTGTGTCCGTCACGCTCAAGCAAGTCATGTACGCGTAGAAATGAAACTGGATGCCCAAACATTAAAAGTGACGGTTACGGATAATGGTATCGGTTTGAATGCTGATACAGTTAGAGGCTTTGGTCTAATAGGTATGCGAGAACGTGTCTCTGCATTGGGTGGGCGAATTGCATTTGATACAGAGGAAGGCCACGGCTTGCAAGTGCGGGTATTAATACCGATAGAGGATAATAAATAAATGAAGCATACAACAACTATTTTAGTGGTCGATGATCACCCTATTGTACGTGCAGGCTGTCGTCAATTAATTATGCAAATTCCTGCTGTTAAAGTGATAGAAGCGGAGACGGGTGAAGAGGGCTATCGTCTTTTTCAGGAAAGTTATCCAGATATGGTGTTATTAGATATCACTCTACCAGGTATAGGCGGTTTAGAAGTATTGCGCCGGATTAGAGCAAATCGTGAAAATGCCAAGGTACTGATGTTTAGCATGCATGAAGATCCTGTTTTTGCTTCTCGTGCAATGCAAGCCGGTGCAAAAGGGTATATCACTAAAAATAATGCGGCGGATCATTTGGTTGAAGCCGTAGAAGATGTGCTGGCAGGAAAAACCTATTTGAGCCCAGATGTTGCACAGCAATTAGCCATGCTTAATATCGGTGCAGGCACCAGCGCTTTAAGTGATTTATCACGGCGAGAATTAGAGATTTTGCGCTTATTAGGTGAAGGGCGAAGTATGACGGAGATATCTGGCGTGTTGGGTATTAGTTATAAAACAGTTGCAAATAACCTGACACAAATTAAGAGCAAACTTGCTATTACTAAAACAGCAGAATTAATGCGTTTTGCTATTAGCCACGGATTATCGAGCTGAACATAGAAAATGCAGTTGGAATACGCAAGTCCGCGCACCTTTTACACGTCTAACTGCATTTTCTAGGTTTAATGATTAGGGAAAGTTGGGAAGGAATTCCTGAATTATCGGGATAAGTCGCTCATTCAAAATAAGTTTGCACTCTGTATTCTATGTAGCAAGTTATTAGGAATTCAGCTTCCCAGACTTATTTCTCTCTCCTTCTTTTTGAAGGTTTAGGCCAGACTTAATGTCTGGCCTTTTTTTTGCCATTAACGCATAAAAGTGATTTATCATTAGACCTAGCTAATTCATAGTTTTTCTGACTATTCTTATCCCGTTTTCAGCGTAATAAATTTGAATATCTTTAAGATTATAAAAATAGTGTGAAGCCGCTCCTGATTTAAGAATAATCCTTATTGATAATAGTGGTTTTTCGGTTTATTCTAACGCTTCCGCAAGTTGGTGCTCCAACCGGAACCTTTAATTAAGGAAAATGGAAACGATAATGCAGAAGATTAAATGGAATCATCAATTTTCATTAGCAATAGTCCTACTTTTACCTATCATATCAATATCTGGTACGCTTGAAAAGGCGGTAGATACACAGGTGAAAACAGATATCTCAGCCCAAAAATCACAGCAAAAAGTTGATAATTTATCCAATGAAACAAAAGATATGGTTGCGACATACCGGGAAACATTAAGACAAACGGATAGTTTACGCGTGTATAACGACCAACTTGAAAAATTAGTCACATCGCAAAAGAAAGAACTGAGTTCAATGGATGAGCAGTTACTTAATATTGAAAATACCCAACGCGATATTGTGCCACTCATGTTAAAAATGATTGATACGATGGTTCAGTTTGTTGAATTAGATCTTCCTTTTTTACCTGAAGAGCGCCAACAACGTATTGTTCAATTACAAACACTGATGGAGCGTGCAGACGTTACCATCGCTGAAAAATACCGCCGCATTTTAGAAGCGTATCAAGTTGAGACGGAATATGGTCGCACGATTGAGGCTTATCGAGGTGATTTGACCATGGGAGATAGCACTCGCACAGTTGATTTTCTTCGTATTGGCCGTGTGAGTTTGTATTACCTGACATTGGATGGCTTTGAAGCAGGGATATGGAATGATAATCAATGGCAACAATTAGATGATAAATATCGCCAATCAATTGAACAAGGATTAAAGGTTGCTAAAAAACAATTGCCACCTGATTTATTAGTGTTACCGACTCAGACGGCGGAGGTAGCACAATGAAACTTATTATTTCGACATTACTAATAAGTCTGTTAGCTTTGCCATCATTGCAAGCGGCAGAAAAACCAGAAAATCTAGATGCACTATTAAAGCAAGTACAGCGTGAAAGTATTTTAGAGCAGCAACAAAATAAAAAACGTGAAGCAGAGTTTGTTGCAGCCCGAGATAAGCAGGCAGGCTTGTTGGCACAAGCTAATACACAATTAGCAGAACAAGAACGTAGAACGACCTTACTTAATTTAGCATTTCAATCTCAAGAAACAAATCTAGCTGAAAAAGAAGCGCTGTTACAAGAGAAATCGGGTTCTTTGGGTGAATTATTTGGCACAGTTCGTCAAATGGCAAACGATAGCCGTAGCGTATTAGAAAGCTCGATGACCTCAGCTCAGAAACCAGACCGAGGTGAATTTTTAACCACATTGGCGGAGCGCAAGCAGCAGCCTAAATTAAAGAATTGCGTGATTTCTGGTTGATGATTCAAGAAGAAATGACCGAGTCAGGAAAAATAAGCCAATTCACAGTGCCGGTCATTACAGCAGAAGGTGTGGTTGAAGATAGGCAAGTAACTAGAATAGGTGTATTTACGGCCTTTAGTGACGGTAAGTTTTTACGCTATTTACCTGAAACAGGTAGTTTAGTTGAATTAGGCCGCCAACCCGTTGACCGTCTACGTCAAATGGTTGCTGAATTTGAAGTTGCTGGTGCAGATTCAGGCTTGCAACCCGTTGTAGTTGATCCAACACGTGGTGCTATTTTGGCCTTACTTGTTCAAAAACCCGATTTACAAGAGCGTATTCAACAAGGAGGCTGGATTGGCTATATTATCCTTGGCCTAGGTGCCATTGGTTTGCTCGTTGCATTATTGCGGTTTATCTCATTAACGGTTGTAGGACGCGGTGTCGCCTCCCAACAAAAAACTACCGAAGTCAGTTTGAAAAACCCATTGGGTCGAATTTTGTCAGTCTACAGTGAAACGGGTTCTCAAGATGTAGAAACCTTATCACTAAAATTAGATGAAGCAATCTTGCGAGAAATCCCTAAAATTGAACGTGGCATCGTTACCTTAGCAATTATCGCGGCTATCACGCCGATGTTGGGATTATTGGGTACAGTGTCAGGTATGATTGAAACCTTCCAATCAATTACTTTATTTGGTACCGGTGATCCTAAGCTGATGTCAGGCGGTATTTCTCAAGCATTGGTGACAACAGAATTAGGTTTGGCAGTAGCTATACCAATCATGTTGATTCACAGTGCAATATCTAGCAAGAGTAATCGTATAGTACAAATCTTAGATGAAGAAAGCTCAGCATTAGTAGCCCAAAACGCAGAAAAACATGGAACTACTGAACAGTAATCTTTTTGGTATACAGCTACTATTAGAGAATGGTGGCCTAGTCCTACTAATGATCTTAATTGCATCGATCATTATGTGGGCAATGATTGCTGAACGGTATATTTTTGTGTATTTCACACACCCCAAACAAGTGAAAGCAGTGATTGATAAATGGCAGCAGCGAGCAGACCGCTCCAGCTGGTATGCACATCAAATTCGCCAAGGCATGATTGCTCAGAATTCAGCGGCATTGAAGCAATATTTAATGCCTATTCGTACTTTGGTTGCCACGTTGCCTATGTTGGGTTTGCTTGGCACGGTTGATGGCATGATCCAGACATTTGATGTGTTAACCGTGTTTGGAACGGGTAATGCTCGAGGTATGGCAGGCGGTATTTCGATTGCATTAATCACCACAATGGGTGGTTTGTTAACAGCCTTGTCTGGCATGTATTTCAGCACTCAGCTTGAGCAACGTGTTGCACGCACAATAGAGAATATTGGCGATGCATTGCGACGAGATTAAAGGAGATTATCTGACATGAGAACAAGACATTCACGCCGACAAAGCGGCGCTATCGCAGAAGTTAATATGACACCATTAATTGATATGGTTTTCATATTATTAATTTT
The DNA here is from genome assembly GCA_002733715.2 of Methylophaga sp. Classification (GTDB taxonomy): domain Bacteria; phylum Pseudomonadota; class Gammaproteobacteria; order Nitrosococcales; family Methylophagaceae. The sequence goes on along the minus strand of NVWQ02000006.1, from coordinate 65,461 downwards.
CTTTATTGTAACCACTTCATTTGTGAAAGAAACAGGTGTGGATGTTAGCCGGCCATCAGCAAAAACTGCAGTGAAAAAAGAAAAAGCTAATATCTTGATTGCGATTAAACCTAACGGTGAAGTGTGGATCGATAAACGACTAGTTGATCGCCGTGCTGTGCGCGCCAATGTTGAACGCCTACATGCTGAAAACCCAGAAGGCTCAGTGATTATCTTGGCCGATAAAGAAGCTAAAACGGGCCTATTGATTGAGGTGATGGACCAAGCTCGCTTAGCGGGCGTTGCTAGCGTTTCAATTGCAGCAGAACGGGATTAAATGACAAAATGCGTTTAACGATGGGCTTATTTTTGGCGTTAATGGTGAACTTTGGTTTATTTGCCGTTATGCATAATATGACCTCAGCAAGGAATATTGAACGTAATCTAGCAGAAAACATCCAAATATTAGATTTTGTACGCTTAAAGCGCGAAACAAAAACTGAAACCAAAAAGCGTGAGTTGCCTAAAAAACCGCCACCACCTAAAAAACCACCGCCTCCACCTAAAGCGCCGGCACCCCAAGCAACAAAACCAAAAACACCGCCTACACCACAACTAGATATACCTAGAATTGATGTGCCACTTAATATTGCTGGTGGGCCTTATCTAGGCGAATTTGCTACGGGGCCAAAACCTGCCGCACCTGCGGCACCCGTTGTACCAGCCGCCCCCTTCATGGATGGGGAGGTGATTCCATTAGTTAGAGTTCCGCCACGTTACCCTCGCAGTGCAGCACGCCGGGGACTTGAAGGCGTAGTGACGGTTTCATTTACCATTACTGCAACAGGCGGGGTGCAAGATCCCGTTGTGGTGAGTGCTACCACTAAGAATACATTTAATAAAGCAGCCATAAAAGCCATATTGAAATGGAAGTTTAAACCTCAAGTTGTGGATGGCAAACCGGTTGAACGAAAAGCAACGCAAGAAATTGTATTTAAGTTGGCGAAATAATGAAAATATCATTCATTAAAATAGCGTTATTAAGCTTATTCTTATTAAGTATCAATATTGTGTGGGCGGCAGATAGTGATTATTTGCTAACTGAAAAAACCTATAAGGTGCTGAGTGCAGCACAAGAATTAATGGCTGCCGACAAAAATAACGCTGCCGAAACAAAATTAAAAACCCTTTTAGGGCAAGTTAAGTCTGGCTCTTATGAAATGGCTGTAGTGCAACAAACATTAGGCTATTTATACTCATCACAAGAAAAATATAAGCAGGCCAGTATATTATTCCAAAAAGCATTAGATTCTAACGCTTTGCCCGAAAAAGTAAGTCACGATTTGAACTATAATCTAGGACAGTTATTATTAGCAGACGGGCAATATAAAAAAGGTATCGTTTTATTAGAAAAATGGATGAGTGCTGAAAAATCACCGCCAACGAATGCACACGTATTAATGGCTAGTGCTTATTATCGAGTTAAACAATACAAAGGTACGGTTAGGCATATTACCACTGCCATTAAGCGTGACAAATCAGCCAAAGAAGCATGGTATCAAGTGCTGTTGTCAGCACATATTGAGCTTAAACAATATAAGTCGGCGATTAATGTATTAGAAACCTTGATTACACGTTATCCCTATAAAAAAGATTATTGGAATCAATTAGCAGGATTGTATCTGCAACAAAATAAAGAGTTCAGTGCTCTGTCAGTTAAAATGCTGGCACAACGTTTAGAATTAGGCGATACCAAAACATTAAGGAACCTGATTGATATGTATAGTTATTTACGCATTCCCTATAAGTCAGCTCAAATGTTAAAAACAGGTATGAATAATGGCGTGATAAAAACTGATCTGAAAAATCTAAACGATCTTGCTGATAGTTGGTTGGCTGCAAGAGAAGAAAAAAAGGCCGCAGCGATATTAAAACGAATTACGGCATTGGATAATAGCGGAAAAGCAGATTTAAAATACGGTCGTGTTTTATTTGATCTTGAACAGTGGAAATCTGCGTCAGAAGCATTATCAAAAAGTACCAGTAAATTAAGTGGTGACCAAGCAGGCCAAGCATTTTTGCTGTTAGGTATGACCCAATTTCACCTAAACAATCTGCCTCAGGCGAAAAAATCGTTTAATAAAGCAACAGCTTTTTCAAAGCAACGTAGCCAAGCGGCAAGATGGATACAACATATCGACAATCAGCTTAAGGAGCGGCAAGTTGAAGAGCAGCAGAAAACAACTGAAGCAGCAACTGGTTGAACACTATCGTTGGCTAAGGCAATATGGTTGCAACGATTCGCACAGCGGTAATGCCTCATTTCGGTGGCATGATGAAATTTGGGTCACCCCGACAGGCTGTTGTGCCGATACTCTACAAGCTGATGATTTAATCTGCTGTCATATTGATGGATCAATGGAAGAAGGCGCATCGCTTGATGCACCTCTGCACATCCAGGTTTATCAACAAAATTCAAATGCCAAAGCTGTTATTCACAGTCATGGCCCACATACGGTCGCACTAACATTGAATGGTGATGACTTCGTTCCTGTAGATTTTGAAGGTCAGTATTATTTTCCCTTTGTGCCTGTTATCACTATTCCATACGACAAGTATCTTGAACAATCTCCCAGCGCAGTAGCCGAAGCACTAAAAGATCATAAAGTCGCTGTAGTAAAAGGTCATGGTGTCTATGCCTGTGCAGAAACAATCAACTTGGCGTATAAATGGAGTTGCTCGGTGGAGTTGTCAGCAAAAATAGCATGGTTGGCAATGCCGGCAAATTAAACGCACTGTATTCGTAACGTTTATACTGCTAGATTGTCTATTGATTTTGAAGTGTAGAAAGGTCATCACATGTCATCCCAGAAGTATTTAAGAACGCCTTTATTAACGGGTGATAATGTTGAAGCAAAACGTGCAGAAATTGCGGCTTATTTTAATGCTACTTTTGAGCGTTATGAATCATTATTTGAAACATTGGCAAGTGACGAAGCCTATTATCAACAATCTATCCCGCTACGCCATCCTTTAATATTCTATTATGGTCACACCGCAACATTTTTTGTTAATAAATTGTTATTAGCAGGTTTGATAGAACAGCGGATTGACCCTAAATTTGAATCGATGTTTGCTATTGGTGTCGATGAGATGAGTTGGGATGATCTTGACGATGCGCATTATGATTGGCCGACGGTGGCTGAGGTTAGAGCCTATCGAAAACAGCTTAAAGACCTGATTAATAAGCTTATCAAAACAGCACTATTAGAATTGCCAATCAACTGGAAAAACCCATGGTGGACGATTTTGATGGGGATTGAGCATGAGCAGATCCACATTGAGACATCATCAGTTTTAATTCGTCAGCAGGCCTTGGAATTAGTTCAAACAAATGATGCATGGCGGCCTTGGACCAAAACAGGTTCACCACCTAATAATGAATTAGTGGCTATTTCTGCTGGTAAGGTGAGTTTAGGTAAATCAGCTGATGCTCATGTTTATGGTTGGGATAATGAATATGGCTTGCACCAAGCAGATATTAATGCGTTTCAGGCTAGTAAATTTTTAGTGAGTAATCATGAGTTTCTGACTTTTGTGGAAGCTGATGCTTATCAAACTGATGAATACTGGCTGGTAGAAGGTTTAGAATGGAAATCATTTGCTAAGGCAACACACCCTACGTTTTGGCATAAAACCGAACAAGGCTGGCAATTGCGTTTGATGACGGAAATGGTGGCGATGCCGTGGGATTGGCCTGTCGATGTTAATTATCATGAAGCCAAAGCCTTTTGTAATTGGAAAGCTGCACAAACAGGTTTATCAATACGTCTGCCAACCGAAGATGAATGGCAGCGAATGTATGATTTTTCGGGTGTTGAAGAATTAACTAGCGAACAATCTACTGCCAATATCCACTGTGATTATGCCGCTTCATCCTGCCCGGTTAATGAGTTTTCTCATGGTGAGTTATATGATGTAGTCGGTAATGTCTGGCAGTGGACAGAAACGCCAATCTATCCACTGGATGGTTTTCAAGTGCATCCGCTTTATGATGATTTCACTATGCCGACATTTGATGGCAGGCATAATTTATTTAAAGGCGGCTCGTGGATTTCATCAGGTAATGAAAGCCGTAAGGCGGCGCGATATGCGTTTAGGCGACACTTTTTTCAACATGCGGGTTTCCGTTATGTTGTGGCTGATGAACTTGAGGAACACGCTGTGTCCAACTATGAAAATGATAAAATGTTATCCGAATATGCTGAGTTCCACTATGGTGATAGCTATTATGATGTGGCTAACTTTCCTCAAATACTTGCCGAAATTGCTATTAAGGCCTTGGGTGACAAACCTGCCCTCAAAGCTTTAGATATTGGTTGTGCGGTAGGGCGAGCTAGCTTTGAATTAGCTAAACATTTTGATCATGTGACGGGTATTGATTTCTCAGCACGGTTAATCAACCTTGGCGTGCAATTAGCTGTGCAAGGTGTCATTCGCTATAGCATTGCTGATGAAGGTGAGTTGATGCTGCATCGTGAACGCCGATTGGATGATCTTGGTTTAGCCGTGGTCAGTGATAAAGTGGAGTTTTTACAAGGTGATGCCTGTAATTTGAAAGCACATTTTAAAGGCTATGATTTAGTGATGGCAGCAAATTTGATTGACCGTTTATATGATCCAGCATTGTTCTTATCAACTATTCACCAACGTATTAATTCGGGTGGAGTGTTATTAATTGCATCACCGTACACATGGTTGGAAGAACATACCAATAAAGAAAACTGGATCGGAGGCATTAAAAAAGATGGTGAGAATGTGACAAGCTTAGATGGCCTGAAAACTGTTTTAGGAACAGATTTTGATTTGATGAAAGCACCACAACAAGTACCGTTTGTTATCCGAGAGACTAGCCGTAAATTTCAGCATACTTTGTCAGATGTCACACTATGGATTAGGAAATAATGGCAATCGATTTTGATCAAATAATCGATAGAACGGGCACGTCAGATGTTAAGTTTGGTGTGCGTAAAGCGGTATTTGGCACTGAAAATGTGACACCGCTGTGGGTAGCGGATATGGATTTGGCTGCACCGATCGCTGTGACAAATGCATTGATTCAACGTGCAAGTCACCCTATTTACGGATATACCCATTATCCCGATTCGTTATTTACTTCGATGCAAGACTGGTTCAAACATCGCCATAACTGGTCGATTGATAAAAAATCGATTTTGATCTGTCCAGGTGTTGTGCCATCTATGCATGCGGTGATTGAGGCTTTAACAGAAGAGGGTGATGGCATTATTGTGCAACCGCCGATTTATCCACCTTTTTTCTCAGCGGTCACAGATACTGGCCGCACTCTCATTGAGAGCCCACTGAAACTAGAAGGCGGCGAATATCAATTTGATTTGGAACACCTTGAGCAATGTGCTGCGTCGGGTGCCAAAATCTTATTATTATGTTCACCGCATAATCCGGTAGGTCGCGTGTGGCAACAGCAAGAGCTAGAAGCGGTGTTAGATATCGCTCGGCGGTATAATTTAATTATTATTTCTGATGAAATTCATGCCGATTTAATTTACCCAGACTATCAGCATATTCCACTAGCCACATTGGCTGATGATGTAACCGTTATTACGGCTGTATCCCCTAGCAAGACATTTAATATTCCGGGTCTAGGTTTATCGAGCCTTGTTATTAACGACAGGAAGCATTGGAAAGCTATAAGGCAGGTGTTTGATCGCCTGCATATTAATGCGATCAATCCGTTTAGTATTACAGCATTTGAAACGGCGTATCGTGAAGGTGAGTCGTGGTTAGATGAATTAATGCTTTATTTAGATGAAACACGTCACCAAGTTGTAGCATTATTTGATGAGATGACCTCTAAGATCAAGGTGATTAATTCTCAAGGCACATATCTACTTTGGCTTGATTGTCGAGCAATGAATTTGAATGACGACGACTTAAAAGAATTTTTTGTAAAACAGGCAAAAGTAGGCTTAAATCCCGGCATTAGTTTTGGTGAGGCGGGCAGTGGTTTTATGCGACTGAATATTGCGGCTCCAAGGAAAGTAGTCTTAGACGCCTGCAAGTTGATCATCCAATCTTTGTAATGGAACCTGAACAACAGGTTTTATTAAAACCAATCGCAATTAAAGTCGTTATTGTTATTGCAGTGTTATGGCTTATTAAAGGTTTGCAATTAGCATTTTCATGGCGCTTGGGTATATATGGTGTTTACCCTAGAGAGATTGAAGGTTTAATAGGTATAGTGTTCGCACCACTTATTCACGGTTCATTTGAGCATCTTTTTTCTAACACCTTAGCATTATTTGTTTTAACGACGGCTTTATTCTACGAATATCCGAAATCAGCAAAATGGACATTGATCATTATTTATTTTGGTTCTGGTTTAGGAGTGTGGTTATTTGCCCGAGAATCGTATCATTATGGTGCGAGTGGCCTCACTCACGGTATGATGTTTTTTCTGTTTTTAATTGGAGTGTTAAGACGAGATAAACCGGCCATGGCGATTGCCATGATTGTGTTCTTTCTCTATGGCAGCATGGTGTGGGGCGTATTGCCGACCAAAGAAGAAATATCATTTGAATCGCATCTGTTTGGCGCGTTGATGGGAATTATCTGTGCGATTATATTTAGAAACAAAGATCCAAAGCCGCCTGAGAAAAAATATAGCTGGGAAATTGAAGCCGATAAGGATGAAACGATAGAGATGGACTGGGATGACGAACAGCCACCGAAGTAAAATCGGGAAGTTTTTCTCTATAAATGGCTACAAGAGCTACGTATAATGGCGATGGTTCTAAAATTTAATATAACAGTGGAGAATAAAAGTGGCAGATGCAATTGGTAACGCGGCAGGTGCGTTATGGAAATATTTAGATAAAAATGGTGCAAGTAGCGCAACGAAGATCGCAAAAGAAACAAAACTTGATGCGAAAGAAGTACAACGTGCAATTGGTTGGTTAGCGAAAGAAGGCAAACTTACTGTTGTGACTAAAGGTCGAACGGAAACTATTGTTTTAAAATAACCATAATCCAGCTTAAGGATATTTAACGTGTTTTCCGTCATTGATCCTTCGGTTACTACGTTTCGGCATGCTTTTAGCCGGAATCTGTGGTTAAAATAAATTTCCTAGACTAAAGAATATTAAAAGCTCTTGTAGCGCAACAAGAGCTTTTTAATTTCTACTGTTCGATAGTTTTACGAATTGTAAACGCACCACGAATATCACCCAAAGAAAAACCTGTCGCTTGATCTTCTGGATATAGCTCACTTAAAGAAGTTTGAACAGGTTCAGCAATATTACTGCCGTGACATTTTAGGCACACCGCGCCAGTCGGAATAGCTTTCATTATTCGCATTTCTTGACCATCATCACTAGTCACTGTCTCGCTAAAAGTAAGTGTTTTTACTTCTTCACCCGCCTGTTTGCGTTTTTCAAATTGATTAAGCACTTTTCGCTCCCAGCAATCCGCTTTATTGTCAGGGTTACGTACTTTTAGACTGGTTCGAGCAATCTCAAAACCATATTTTTCAGATAATGTTGCCGCAATAGCTGGAGCAACTTGATTGCACACTTGAATCGCTTCAGTAGGGCCACCTGACTTCATAGCTGAAACTAAGGCTCCTTTCAGTGTGCTTGCAAATTCTTTAATAGCGGCTTTGCTTTGTATCTGAAATTCTTTCTGCTCATCAGCAACAACAGAAAATGATACTAAAGTAAGCAATGTGAATGATAGGCATACTAGTTTTTTCATTATAAGATCTCCGGTCTTTTAATTAAATTTAGACGTACTATTTTTTAATCAAATGCATGTCCTGCTTTCTTGCCCGCGGCTTTCAATATTTTTGCTAAGGGGCAAAAACCAGTAAATGCAGCTTGAAATAAATTGGCACCCACAAAAGCGGTTAGCCATAACCAGTTAACACTGTGGTATTGCGAAAGTACAAGGCTTATTAAAATCATAGCGCCCGCAAAGGCAAGAACGAGTCGATCAATATTCATTGGTGTCTCCTAAATTAGTATTTGCTAATATAGTCTATATTACTACAGATAAAAGTGCTGTCAATAGGAAGTTTTTGGAACGTGGCTACGGATGATATATAGTTTAGACAAAAAAAAGCCCTAAGCCAAGAAGACTTAGGGCTTTTAAAACTATCTAAAATAAACTAGTCATGAGGAGTAATGACTAGTATGAATCTTAGATAGAAGCACCAATAGTGAAGTAAATTTCATCTGTAGCACTACCTTGGAATGTTTCACCATCGCTGTCAGTGTCACTATAACCAACACTTAGGTCAAAAATTCCAACAGATTTAGATAAAATAATACCGTAGTAGTCGTAATCACTAATCGGGTTTTTGCTTGAATCTAGATCTTGGTTACCGTAGTAGATACTCAAACCGAAATCAGCAGGTAAACTAAGATCTAGTGAACCTTCAACGGCTGTAGCATTACCTGATTCTGCAAAGAAATCGGGTGAGTGTAGAACCGATACACCAATTGTCGGTTCTAAACTTGCATCAAATGTGTAGCCCAATGAGCCACCATATTCTAAATAGGCTAAATCAGGTGTAGTGCCACCCGCTTCACCCGGGTAGTCATAGTAAATGACATCCAAAGAGTAAGAAAATCCGCCTAATTCGCCCGCGTAGCCACCATAATAATCAATTTCAAAAGATTCGGTTTCTACAGCAGAAATTGAGCTTGCCCATGTGCCAAGATAAAAGCCATTATAGCCCCAATCAAAACCACCGCTAACAGCACCATCATCATTTGATAAGGTAATCCCACGGAAGAGGTAGTTTGATGTAATCGCAATATTGGCGCTAAAGTTTTCAGCATCTAATACACCTTCGGCACTTGCCACTGGCGACGAGAGATAGAGCGGTAAGACTAAGCCTAAACTTAATAATTTTTTCATTTTGTAGTTCTCCAAAAGTTAAATAATAAATACACATTTTTTGACAACACTGTTGTCGATTTCACATTTCATATTTTGTGATTTCGCCACCCCCTTAGATGTGTAATATCTATTGCGGTATTAAGTACATAAGGTTCACAAATGAACCCCGTGTACCAGCGATTGTCTTTGAGCTCAACTTTTCCTATTCCTAGTGGTGCGGGAATACCCGCTACAAAAGAGCCAAACTGTTTTGTGGGTAATGACCAAACTTCAACTTCAATAGGTGTTCCATTGTCTTCATCCCGAACCATTCCCGGTCGAAATGGTGGGCCGCCAGCCAATGCATATAGGCGATAATTAGCAGAGCTTTGAGTTTTTTTAACTAACTTGCCGCCACGTTCGGTCAGTTGCCAATTTAGCGGTAAACCTTCGAGATGAGCGCCGCAGACCACTATTTCTACGCTATCCATTACACCAGCGTCTTTTGCTATTGAAGCTGGCAGTGTATGTGTCGATGCCCCCAATGTTAAGTTCAATTTTTGTTGTAATAAATTGGCAAATGACAAGAGTCGTGTATCACTAAAAGCGCGAGAAAAGAGCGTTACACCATAGGGTAAGTTATTGTCCATAAATCCTGCCGGTGTAGCAACGGCACTGCAATCAAGTAGGTTCATAAAATTGGTGTAATAGCCTAAATTACTATTCAGTTTTATGGGATCATGTTGAACTTGTTCAATGGTATAAATCGTACCGGTGGTCGGTGTGAGAATAAAATCATATTCAACTAATATTGGTTGTACTTGTTGGTAGCATGCTTGTAATGCGTACTGTGCTTTAAATAGATCATCAGCCGATGCTGTTTTTTGTGTTGATAAAATATCAGCAATAACAGGTAACATTGCTGTTGGGTCAACACCTTTAGTGGCAATACGTCTTTCGGCCACCCATGGGCCTTCATATAACAGTCGGGCAGCACTTAAGAAGGGTGAGAAATCGATAGTTTCATGTTGCCCACCGAGCTGTTCAAGTTGTTGTATGGTTTGCTTGAATCCGGTTTCTATTTCAGCATTGCCAAAGAATTTAAGCTGCTCTTCTTTTGGTGTTGCAAAGCGGAATGATTGTTGCGGTAATATGCCATAGTTTTTTCTGTTGGTATCGATGTTTGGTCGAGCATAGGCATCAGTACTATCAAAGTCTGCCGCGATTTCAAATACATGATTAGTATCATCGGTAGTGAGACTAAAGATGCTAACGCAATCAATACTGCGGCAAGCAGGAACGACACCTTGTGTGCTTAATAAACCTTTACTCGGTTTTAATCCCACAATATTATTAAACGCGGCAGGCACGCGACCCGACCCTGCGGTATCTGTGCCCAGTGAAAAGCTAACTAAACCTAGGGCGACAGCAACAGCCGAACCGGCACTGGATCCGCCTGAAATATAGTCAGGATCAATACTGTTTTTGCATGCGCCCCATGACTCGGGTGATCGCACACCTACCAAGCCTGTTGCAAACTGGTCTAGATTAGTTTTGCCAATAGGAATAGCACCAGCCTTAATCAAACATTCCACTACATGGGCATGTTTGTTAGGAGTATAGGCAAGATCAGCACACGCAGCAGTTGTTGGAATATTTGCTAAATCAATATTGTCTTTAATGGCAAAAGGAATACCATATAGAGGTAATTCATCCGGTGTGAATTTTTCCAATCTATCCAGATAAGGCTGAATCTGTTGTTTTGATAATTGTGTGATCCAGATATTATGATCATCATAATTCTTGCTACGAAGCAGTAGCTGATCAATTAGGCTTTCAGGCGATAAGCTCTTATCGCGATAAGCATGCAAAATACGTGGGATAGTCATATCAAGTGTTGTTATATCCACACTAAAGCTCCATTACCACTAAACGATCGCCGGCAGTGACTTGAGATCCAGCTTTTCGAAGAATATTTTTTACAATACCCTCCGCTGGTGCGGTCATTTTGATTTCCATTTTCATGGCTTCAAGGATCAGCAATGTATCGCCTTCTTTAACTCTATCGCCTTCTTCAACCGTTATTTTCCAAATATTGCAGTTCATTGGGCTGTCGACAGCAATATAGTTTTCAGGCAGATCTTCATATTCTTGTTCAGATGTTTCCACCGCTGACTCACTATCAAAGTGGAGCAAACCATTATCCTTCCAATGTTGTAACTCATCTTCAAACGCAGCTTGCCGAGTTTGTTTAAAGGCGTTAATTCCTGATTGGTTTTGCTCAAGAAATGCATTGTATTTTTTTAGACTAAAGGTAGTCTCTTCAATTTTAAGCGGATAATTTCCTTGCGGGAAATCAAGGCGAATTTGTTTTAGTTCATCACTGCTCACTTCATAGAAACGAATTTGGTCAAAGAATCTAAGTAGCCATGGTTTGGTGAATTCTGTTGTTTGTTGGTAACGATTCCACATTTGTAATGTACGGCCAATGAATTGATAGCCACCTGGGCCTTCCATCCCATAAACACACATATATGAGCCACCTATTCCGACAGAATTTTCTGCTGTCCAAGTACGAGCTGGGTTATATTTTGTGGTAACCAAACGATGGCGAGGATCCATGGGTGTTGCTACAGGTGCGCCTAGGTATACATCACCTAATCCTAGTACTACATAGCTAGCATCAAATACAATACGTTTAACATCTTCGACGGAATCCAAGCCATTAATACGGCGAATAAATTCAATATTGTCAGGACACCACGGTGCATTATCTCGAACGGATTGGGTGTATTTTTCAATGGCTTCACGGCAGGCGTCGTCGTTCCATGAAATGGGCAAATGCACAATACGAGCAGGCACTTCAAGTGCATCAATATTTTTTAATTCTTGTTCAGCTGACTTGAGAAGAACTATTAATTTTTCAATAGGCAAAATTAAACTGCTGTAATGAACTTGTAAGGAACGAATGCCGGGGGTGAGTTCATGTATGCCATTAATCTTTTTGTTTTGCAAACATAACATGAGTGCATGCACTCGAAAGCGAAGATTGATATCGAGGACCTGATCACCATATTCGATTAGGAGGTAATGGTCGCCTGCCAGCCGATAAGTAACCGGTACACCAAATTTTTCTATGGGGATCTGTTCATAAATTGGGGAATCAATTTCAACTTTAGAAGTGGCAATCGTTACTTCTTGTAAGGAGTCTAGTGATTTATTTTGTGCACGCTCAAGTGCAGCCGCGGTTTCAAGTGAAACAGGAATAAAGCGAACAGTATCGCCAGCTTTGAGCTGGCCTAATTTCCATAACTCTGCTGTGATAACCGTTGCAGGACAAACAAAACCACCTAAGGAAGGGCCATCAGGCCCTAATATGACGGGCATATCACCGGTAAAATCAATAGTTCCCACCGCATAGGCATTGTCATGGATATTAGAGGGGTGTAGCCCCGCTTCTCCGCCTGTGGTCCGCGCCCACTCAGGTCGAGGGCCGATTAAGCGTATACCGGTGCGACTTGAGTTGTAATGGATTTCCCAATCTGCTGCAAAAAAATGTTTAATATCATCATCAGTAAAGAAATCAGGTGCGCCATGAGGGCCGTAGATAACTTTAATATCCCAATGTTTAGTAATGACAGGAACAAGGTTTGCAGGTAATTTTTGGGTAGAAGCAGCGTTTTTATTTGAGCTTAGATGCAACACGTCTCCCGTTTTTAATGTGCGACCTACGTGGCCACCAAATTGTCCTAAAGTAAAAGTAGAACGGGAGCCTAAATATTCAGGGCATTGAATGCCGCCTGTGATTAATAAATAGGATCTTGCACCATTATCAGTCAATCTTCCTAGTGATAGCTTGTCGCCAGCTTTAACAGGAATGACTTGCCATTGGGCAATATCACCGCCATTAAGCTGGGCGTCAATGTCGGCACCACTGATGACAATGGCAGTATCACTATTGAATTCTAGTGTTGGCCCTTGCAAGGTGATTTCTAAGCCAGCGCAGTTTTCGTCATTGTCTAAAAGTCGATTTCCCAAGCGAAAAGACCAATTATCAAAAGGGCCAGAAGGTGGAACGCCCACATCCCAGTGGTTTTGCCGGCCAGGATAATCTTGAATGCTAGTAAAGGTGCCGGGTGAAACCACATTCATACTGAGTGGCTTATAAGCAAAACTATTGAGGTAACGGGTGGTGATGCTAGCCGATAAAAAGGCATTGTCACATAAAACCTGGCGCACATATTCCGCATTGGTTTCTATGCCATATAACTGAGTATCTTGCAGTGCCTGTGTCAGCTTTAGTTGCGCAATATCTCGTGTGTCTGCATGACTGATTACTTTAGCTAACATCGGGTCAAAAAACGGCGATATTTCAAGCCCTGCTTTGATCCAATGGTCTATCCGTAAATGGTCATCTTGAGGAAAAGAAACCTGTGTTAATAAGCCGGCTGAAGGCTGGAAGTTTTTAAAGGGATCTTCAGCATAAAGTCGTACTTGAATAGCATGACCATTTGCTTTTGGTGTTTGAGTAGGTAGCTTAGCTTCTTTTGCACCCACCTCAATCATCCAGCGCACGAGATCAATATTATAAATTTCTTCGGTAACACCATGCTCTACTTGTAAGCGTGTATTGACTTCAAGAAAGTAATAATCATGTGATTGGATGTCATAAACAAATTCTACTGTGCCCGCACTTCGATACTTAATTGTCGACAATAAACGAACCGCAACAGACTGCATTTCTGCTCGTATCTCATCGGGAAGATTGGGCGCAGGAGCTTCTTCTATGACTTTTTGATTACGTCGCTGTGTTGAACAATCGCGATCACCTAGGGCTAGAACATGGCCATTACCATCGCCTATCAATTGCACTTCGATATGACGAGCTTGAGAGATGAACTTTTCAATAAACACACCATCATTGGAAAAATTATTGGCGCTTAATCGTTTAACTGATACAAATGCTTCTTGCAGTTCAATCTGGTTATCACATCGTGTTAGCCCAATACCGCCACCGCCTGCAGTTGATTTCAACATAATCGGATATCCGATTTTATTCGCCGAGACAATCGCATCATCAATATTATTTAATAAGCCACTTCCTGGCAATAGAGGAACTTGGCTCTGCTCAGCCAATTCGCGAGCACGATGTTTTAGACCAAATGCTTCCATTTGTTCCGGTGTTGGGCCCAGAAAGACAATGCCGTGCTGCTCACATTGGCGAGCAAAATCAGGGTTTTCACTCAGAAAACCATAGCCGGGATGAATAGCCTCAGCCTCTGATTCGCGTGCTATTTCAAATATACGATCTTGATCAAGATAGGTTGCTGCCGCATTACCTTCACCTAAAGAATAAGCTTCATCGGTATCACTCACATGTAATGAATCGCGATCTGCTTCGGCATAAATGCTGACAGATTGAATATTCATAGCCCGTAAGCTACGAATAATTCTTGTCGCAATAGCGCCACGATTGGCGATTAATACTTTTCTAAACATAATTACTCATCACTTTTTGCGGGTCGTCCCACATTAGTCTAGTGATTTTGAGTCGTCTCAAAATAGTCATTAATTCCACACCAAAATTTCTATAGGCGTTGGGTTATACGCGTTACAAGGGTTATTCAGTTGTGGACAATTAGAAATAAGCACAATGACATCCATCATTGCTTTCATCTCGACATACTTCCCTGCATCAGAAATTCCATCTTCAAAGCTAAGGCCACCTTCAGCAGTGATAGGTACATTCATAAAGAAATTAATGTTGTGGGTAATATCTCGTTTACTCAGGTTGAACTGCTCATTTTGTGCAATAGCAAGCATCCAACTATCTCGACAAGCATGCATGCATTTTTTATCCAAGGCGTAACGAATGGTGTTTGATTCAGTGGCACATGCACCACCGATAGTGTCATGCCGACCACAGGTATCAGCAGTGATTTCTAATAAGGTATTGCCAAAATTAGATTGTAATTTTGTGCCCGCGGTTAGATAAATATTGCCTTGTTCTCGTACGGTATCCATTGCACTGTATCGTTCAGCAGTATTATGAGCATTGAAAAATAAGGTATCAGCGGCCTGATTACCTTCAAGATCAAGAATGCGAAAAGTCTGACCTGCGTTGATTTCTTTTATCCAATAATCACCGGCAAGCACTGTCTCGCGGTAGAGTGTGCTATCAGCGTTTAAATTGCTTTCTTTAATCACGCCAAACCTCCTGAAAGTGGAGATAAGCTACACCCTATATGATAGAGCGCATTATTCTGGAATCCGCGTTGATTTTCAGAACAGTGATTCATGCAATAATCATTTTCACCTATCGGTGCCGATTTTCTTAGCTGATATTGAATAGGATTTTTAGGATATTCGGTAGCTGTATTCATCGGATGTGGGCAGGTATGTAACAGTACCAGCGTATCCATTTCAAAACGAAGATCAATGAAATCACCTTGTTGACTGTGGTTTTCAACAAAACTAAGGTTGCCTTCATTATCAGTGGCGACTTTGCTAAATAAATTTAAATTGGCAGCCATATCACGCTGGCTTAAGCCATATTTTGCTAATTCGACTAAAAAGGCGTGGTCGCCACTAATGCACCAATCATTGCGATGGTCTTGATAGTTTCTTTCACCCCATTTCTTATGCATATTGTGGTCACTGAGGTTTCCGCCCACGGTGTCATGCCAACCTACACTATCATCAATAATAGAGCAGAATATATGGCCCATATCGGAATATAAGCAATGCCCCTTGGTGAGTTTAAAGGTGTGCTGGCATTTTAAGGTGTCCGGCGCGTTGTAGCGTTCTAGCTTTTCATTTGGGTTGTAAAATAACATCCCTACATTTGCCCCACCTTGTTGGTCGGTTAGGCGTAATGTGGTGCCTTTTCGAATAAGCATCGACCAATGAGCCCCACCGGGAAGAGTATCTTCATAATAAAGATCGTTATCAGTGTATTGTTTCGTCATAAGGTCGCTTCTTGTTTTTTGTTACTCATAGAGCCTGTTATTTCATCCAGTGTTTCATTGTCCGTTTTTTCGACGGGAATATCATAGGTAATGGTCGCCCCGTAGCGGTTCGGTTGATCAGGATCATGTCTGCGTTTATCAAATACTAATAAACGGGTGCCTAAATGAAAACCTTCTTTAAGATCGTGGGTGATCATGAAAATGGTTAATTTTGTTTCTTTCCAAATATCGAGGATAAGTTCATGCATATCAGCACGAATACCCGGATCTAATGCGCCAAATGGTTCATCAAGTAATAAGATTGATGGGTTTTTGATCAGCGCTTGAGCAATAGCAAGGCGTTGTTGCATGCCACCAGAAAGCTCAGATGGATATTTATCTATTGCATCACCTAAACCAACACGTTTGAGTATTTTAATAGCGCGTTCACGAATCGCTTGGCGTTTTTTACCAAAGCTTCGACCGAATAGAGGCGATGACTCAAACTCTTCACCCAACATGACATTTTCGACTACATTGAGGTGGGGAAATGATGAATAGCGTTGAAAAACGATACCTCGCGTGGCATCAGGTTCATCCACTAAAGGTTCGTCATCTAATAAAATTTTGCCACGGGTAACTGTTTCAATACCCAATAATAATTTTAGAAAGGTTGTTTTTCCGCAACCTGAAGTACCTACTAGCGTGACAAATTCACCCGCTTTAACACTCAAATTTAGATCTTCAAGTACAATATTATCGCCATACTCTTTCCAGAGATGCTTGATTTCAATCGTCTTCATTTAGCCTCTCTTGTGGCGGTTATTTGCCAAGGAAAAGCAGACCGCGAGAGGCGACGAAGTAGATAATCAGCTGCAAAAGCTAAAATCGCAATCCAAACAACATAAGGCAAAATAACATCCATCGACAAATAACGACGCACCAGAAAAATTCGATAGCCTAAACCTGACGTTGAAGAGATAGCTTCTGCGGCGATTAGAAATAACCAAGCTGACCCAAGACTTAAACGCAATGCATCAATCAGTTTTGGCAGAATTTGTGGTAATACCACCCGTGTAATAACTTGCCAGCTATTTGCCCCCAAGGTTTGCGCTTTTATGATTTGCTCTTCTGGTAACTCCATCACCCGTAGTTGAGTGTCACGAATAAGGAAAGGGGTGATTCCCAATACAATTAGCATCACTTTCGATACTTCACCCAGCCCAAAAATAATAAATAAAATAGGTAAAATTGCGAGGGGTGGAATCAATGAAACTGCCGTAATCAAGGGGGCAACACCCGCCCGAATCTTAGGGATAATACCTAAAAATATCCCCACAACAAGACTAATGAAAGCACTGATAGCCACCCCCAACCCCAGTCTTTTGAGGCTTGAGGATGTATCAGTCCAAAACAAATATTCCCCAGATCGTTTGCTAGGTTCAAACATCATCCGGTGCATGGAGTCAGCCATGGTACTAAACGCAGGCATTAGCTTATCATTTGGGTTTATTTCTAGGCGTTCATTTGACGCAAATGAATATACTCCTAGGATCAATAAGAAAGGAATAAGCCCAAGTAATATTTTCCCAATACGACGGGGATGTTGATTAATGAGACGTTTCATATTGTTCTCGAATTACGAAATGAAAGGTAAGTTTTATAACTTACCTTCTGCAGCCATTTTCATATAATCAACGGTAAAACGGAATTTGATATTGTCTTTATCTCCGGTTACCACACCATTCGGATAAGCCATACCAATAAAGTCGGCGTCTTGTGCGCCATCACCTAAAATACCGTGATCGAATGAAAACTCACTTACGCTTTTCATGGTTGCTGGTAGTTGTTCACTTTCAACAAAAGCAACGGCATCTGCTGCGTTATAAAACATTTTGGTTGCAGCCAATTGAGATTGATAACCTGCTAAATCAGTACCAGAGGCTGTTGCCATACTTGTTAGTGCCGCTTCATCACCACTATTCATTATTTCCATGATTTCATACCAAGCGCCAACCAATGCTTTACCAAATTTAGGATTATCGTTCAGCGTTTGTGTATTAACGACCATAAGGTCAATGATTTCACCTGGAATATCAGATGAATCAAATACTTTTGATGTATTAGGAACAGCTGTGATTTCTGATAAAAGTGGATTCCATGTCACCGTTGAAGTCACATCGTTTGTCGCAAACACACCGACTAAATCGGCATCAGAAGTATTAACCACTTTAAGATCTTTTTCTGTCATTCCAACCGTATCAAGTGCACGCGCTAATAAATAATGAGAAACAGATAATTCAACTAAGTTAACATTTTGACCTTTGATATCAGCTAGTTTTTTATCAGCACCTTTTAATACAATGCCATCATTACCATTAGAAAAGTCACCTACGATTAATGCTGTTGAATCAACACCACCTGCGGCAGGAATAGTGAGTGCATCCATGTTAGTCATGGTGCAACCATCAAATTGGCCCGCGGTATATTGATTGATTGATTCGACATAATCATTAATCTGAACAACATCAATTTCTATGTCGTATTTAGCGGCCCATTTTTTCACAATGCCTTCATTACTGGCATAATCCCACGGCATCCAACCCGCGTAAATAGTCCAAGCTACACTGAATTTATCTTTGGTTTCAGCATTTGCTAGCAAAGGTGTAAAAAGGAAAGAAATAATAAGTAGTAGGGCACTACTTGTACGTAAAAGAGGACGAATCATGTTGTTTACTCCACAGTTAATGACGGGTTGGGTGCGAGAGATGTTTATACAAACAATCTCCCGGGCTTTTATCCCTCCGTGTAACCTTCACTGTGAAGGTCGGTGACTCTCGGACCAGACGTTAGCTCTTAACTAACCGGAACCCTAGCAACCTATTTTTTAATGCTATGATCTTACGTTATTGATGATTATATAATCATCTCGCACTTCACAATAGACAAAAGCAATATTCCTGCCATTTAAACCAGAAACAATAATAGCCATATGTATTAATACCTTATCGACAACACCTATAAAACAGGTAAATTATCACCGCACCAAATAGATGCATTTTTAGATATTAGAGAGCAGTTTTGGTGCAAAAAAAGGTTTTTTGTGTGGTAGTCGACATTGTTTTAGGTGGGCATCTACATAAATAGCTAATTTTAAAATCTTAAATACAGAAATTAAAGATCCCCACTATTTATTGTTTTCTATCGCGTGTATTATCTTGCTATAACGCTTTTATATAGATTTAATAGATCCTTATTATAAAGAATCAATAATGACAAATGAATACGATGCCTCGGCGATAGAGGTCCTAACAGGACTGGAGCCAGTACAAAAACGACCTGGGATGTATACCGATACCACTCGGCCAAATCATTTGGCACAAGAGGTTATCGATAACAGTATTGACGAGGCAGTAGCTGAATACGCTACCCAAGTTCAAGTTATTTTGCATGCAGATAATTCACTAGAAGTGATTGATAATGGTCGTGGTATGCCGGTGGATATTCATCCGGAAGAAGGCGTATCCGGTGTTGAAGTTATTCTTACGCGCTTGCACGCTGGTGGTAAATTTTCAAATAAAAACTATCAATTTTCAGGTGGCTTGCATGGTGTGGGTGTTTCGGTGGTCAATGCGCTGTCGACACGATTAGAAGTCAAGATCCGTCGTAATGCAACCGAATATGCCATTGCATTTGAGCATGGCTTGAAAGTAGAAGAACTCCATGAAATTGGTACTGTTGGCAAACGAAACACGGGTACAACGGTGCGGTTCTGGCCAGACATTTCTTATTTTGATTTGCCTAAATTTTTAGTTTCGCGATTACGGCATGTATTAAGAGCAAAAGCCGTATTATGCCCGGGTTTAGTGGTGACATTCACCGATCTATCGGGTGATGAAAAAATTGAAGACCGTTGGTGTTATGAAGATGGTTTAAATAGTTATTTAAGCTCGATGATGACCGACCAACCCTGCGTGCCTGCACAACCTTTTATAGGCCATATAGAAGGGGACGGTGAGCAAGTTGATTGGGCAATAATGTGGCAACAAGAGCTAGGTGAAGAACTGGCAGAAAGTTATGTTAATTTAATCCCAACGGCTCAGGGTGGAACGCATGTTAATGGTTTACGTACCGGTTTATTAGATGCTTTGCGTGAATTTTGTGAGTTTCGTAGCTTATTACCTCGTGGTGTCAAATTGTCACCTGAAGATGTATGGAGTCAGTGTTGCTATGTATTATCCGTTAAAATGCAAGATCCACAATTTTCAGGGCAAACTAAAGAAAGATTGTCATCACGCAAATGTGCCGGATTTGTATCAGGGGCAGTAAAAGATGCATTTAGCTTATGGTTAAACCATCACACTGAAGATGGTGAGAAAATTGCTGAATTAGCCATTAACAGTGCTCAATCACGATTAAAACAAGCTAAAAAAGTGGTGCGAAAACGTGTGCAATCTGGCCCCACATTACCCGGGAAATTATCAGATTGTTCTTCGCAAGATGTAACACGAACGGAAATATTCTTGGTGGAAGGGGATTCTGCGGGTGGTAGTGCTAAGCAAGGGCGAGAGCGTGAATTCCAAGCTATTATGCCGTTGCGAGGGAAAATTCTAAACACGTGGGAAGTGGATTCTGGTCAAGTGTTGGCTTCACAAGAAGTACATGACATTGCGGTTGCTATTGGTGTTGATCCAGGATCAGATGATTTATCAGGATTGCGTTATGGCAAAATTTGTATCCTTGCCGATGCCGACTCTGATGGCGCTCATATCGCCACCTTATTATGTGCATTATTTGTAAAACATTTTCGACC
Organism: Methylophaga sp.; assembly: GCA_002733715.2. GTDB lineage: Bacteria > Pseudomonadota > Gammaproteobacteria > Nitrosococcales > Methylophagaceae. Next base: position 44,803 of record NVWQ02000006.1, on the reverse strand, counting down.
TTTGGTTGTAAAGGGCCATATTTGTGTTGCTATGCCACCGCTATACCGAATCGATGTCGGTAAGCAAATATTCTATGCCTTAGATGATGAAGAGCGACAAATAATTCTAGATAGAATCGAAAGAGATAAAATTAAAGGTAAGGTTAATGTGCAGCGTTTTAAAGGATTGGGTGAGATGAATCCGTTGCAATTGCGTGAAACTACTATGGCACCCGATACACGTCGCTTAATTCGTCTAACAATTGATGATGACGATGTGATTGAAGATGGTAGCTCACTTACTGATGAAGCAATGGATCGCTTATTGGCTAAAAAACGTGCAGCAGATAGAAAATCGTGGTTGGAAGAACAGGGCGACTTAGCAACTGTTTAATCAGGCTATAAAACGAGATATTAAATAATGACTTCAGCAGTAGATGATTTAGAACGACTTCCCGTTCGAGAATTTACCGAAAAAGCGTATTTGGATTATTCCATGTACGTTATTTTGGATCGCGCTTTGCCCAATGTAGGTGATGGCCTGAAACCGGTTCAGCGTCGCATCATTTTTGCGATGTCTGAACTAGGTCTAAGCTCAGTTTCAAAACATAAAAAATCAGCACGTACGGTGGGTGATGTATTAGGTAAATATCATCCACACGGTGATTCGGCTTGTTATGAAGCGATGGTATTGATGGCACAGCCATTTTCATATCGTTATCCATTAGTAGATGGCCAAGGTAACTGGGGATCGATGGATGATCCTAAATCGTTTGCAGCGATGCGTTATACCGAATCAAAACTCACCGCTTATGCACAAACCTTATTAGGTGAATTGGGTCAGGGCACCGTTGATTGGGTGCCTAATTTTGACGGCACAATGAACGAGCCTCAGTTATTGCCTGCGCGATTACCTAATATCTTATTGAATGGCGGCAGTGGTATTGCCGTCGGTATGGCAACCGATATTCCACCGCATAATTTACGCGAAGTGGTGAGTGCCTGTTTGCAATTGCTGAAAAAGCCTACAACTAAACTTGAAGCGTTATTAGAAGATGTTCAAGGGCCAGACTTCCCAACGGGTGGCGAAATCATTTCTTCACGTGAAGACTTAATGAAGATCTACACCACGGGCCATGGCAGTGTGCGTCAACGCGCCTGTTATGAAAAAACAAAAGAAGGTGAAATCATTATTAATGCACTGCCTTATCAAGTATCAGGTGCAAAAATAATCGAACAAATCGCCAATCAGATGAACAATAAGAAATTGCCGATGGTAGCCGATCTTCGCGATGAGTCTGATCATGCACAACCCGTAAGATTAGTGATTGTGCCGCGTTCAAATCGCGTTGATATTGAAGGCCTGATGTCGCATTTATTTGCCTCAACAGATTTAGAAAAAAGCCATCGCGTTAATATGAATATGATTGGCCTTGATGGTCGTCCGCAAGTTAAAAACTTGAAAGATATTCTGACAGAGTGGTTAGTGTATCGAACAGCAACTGTGCGTCGTCGCCTGCAATATCGTTTAGATAAAATTGTTGAGCGAATGCATGTGTTAGAAGGCTTGTTGGTCGCTTATCTGAATATTGATGAAGTTATTCATATTATTCGAACAGAAGACGAGCCTAAACCAGTGCTCATGGAACGCTTTGGTATTAGTGATCGCCAAGCAGAAGCTGTTTTAGAGATAAAACTACGTAATTTAGCTAAATTAGAAGAAATGAAAATTCGTGGTGAGTTAGATGAACTTGCTATTGAACGTAAATCATTAGAATTATTATTGAGCTCTGAAACACGCCTTAAAACATTAATCCGTAAAGAACTGACTGCTGATGCTGAAAAATTTGGTGATGATCGCCGTAGTGCAATTGTGCAACGTAATGCGGCAAAAGCATTAAGCGAAACCGAGTTGTTACCCACCGAGCCATTGACCATTGTACTATCAGAAAGTGGTTGGGTGCGGGCTGCAAAAGGCTATGATGTTGATGCAGAAGCACTTAATTATCGCACCGGTGATCGTTATATGCTGTCGGTCAATGCACGTAGTAATCAGCAAATTGTATTTTTAGATTCTACAGGGCGCAGTTATTCGGTTGCTGCACATACATTACCGTCTGCCCGCGGCCAAGGCGAGCCATTAAGTGGTCGATTACAGATGCCAGCTGATGCACGATTTGTTGCCGTATTAGCAGGTGAGCTAGATAAACCATTATTATTATCGAACACGGCTGGTTATGGTTTTATTACTACACTGGATAACTTATTAGCCAAAAATAAAGCGGGAAAAGCTTTATTTAACTTGCCGAAAGGTGCAGAAATTTTACCGCCACTTTGGATTGAAAATGCTAATGATAGTCTAGCAGTTACTGCCGGAGATGGCCGATTATTAGTTTTTGCAGCGAGTGAAATGCCAAATCTAAACCGAGGTAAAGGCGTACGATTAATCAATATTCCACAAGCACGATTTGTGAGCAAACAAGAGTCGCTACATTCAGTTACGGTGGTTCCAGAAAATAGCAGCCTCACGCTCTATGCGGGCAGGCGTCATCTAACACTAAAACCTGCAGACTTAGCACATTACACAGGTGATCGTGGTAAACGGGGTAATAAATTGCCCCGCGGTTTACAGAAAGTAACTAAGGTTAATCTGGCAGAATAACTAACTTTAAGCGTTGATTTTAGTGTTCATTAAAAGTATGAAAAACGATCTATTGCATTGAAGTTAACTAATAAGCGTGTTATTTTTGTGGGTCAAAATTATAAGAATAATATGTTTGGAGAGAGATTATGGCTGGGTTGTTTTCAAAGCAACGGATTGTCGCAAAAGACGGATTTAATCGCTGGCTGATTGCGCCGGCGGCACTAGGTATACATCTATGCATTGGTTCTGTTTATGCGTGGAGTTTATTTAATCCTGCCCTAGTTGCGAGAATAGGTGTTGTCACGAGTGCTGCAGATGACTGGACACTAAAAAGTGTTGTTTGGATTTTCACTGTAGCTATTGTTTTTCTTGGTTTATCTGCTGCTTTTGCGGGTAAATGGTTAGAAAAAGTCGGACCAAGACTTGTGGGAACAATTGCTGCCTTTTGTTGGGGTGGTGGCTTTATTATTGGCGGTTTAGGCATTGTTTCTGGACAGTTATGGATGCTTTACCTTGGTTATGGCGTGCTGGGTGGTTGTGGTTTGGGATTGGGGTATATTTCACCCGTTAGCACATTAATTCGATGGTTTCCTGACCGTCGCGGCATGGCTACTGGTATCGCTATTATGGGCTTTGGCGGTGGTGCAATGATTGCTAAATTTATGATTACGCCAATGATGAAATCATTCTATAGTGCACCAGAATATTTGGGCACGTTAGATAGTGTGAATTTAATGACTGAGGCAGGACGTCGTGTAGTTGAAGTGGCCGGTGAATTACGAGAGGTAGTCGTTATCGGTGCAAATGATGTGGCGAGCATGTTGGTGTCTGGTCCAGAAGGTGTATATTTGGCTGGAACAGGTAATATCGGTGTTGCTCAAACCTTCTTTACTTTAGGTGTTGTTTATTTTGTTATTATGCTGATTGCAGCATTTTCTTATCGCATACCAAAAGAAGGCTGGATGCCTGAAGGTTACGTTGCACCAGATGAAACAAAAAGCATGATTACAGAACATGATGTGCATATTGATCAAGCCCTAAAAACACCGCAATTTTGGCAATTATGGCTGATGCTCTGCCTGAATGTAACGGCAGGTATTGGTGTTATTTCTGTTGCTAAAACGATGATGAAAGATATTTTTGGTGGCGCATTGCCCGATGTGGTCAATCTAGAGTTTGCAGCAACTTATGTGCTTATGATCAGTGCATTTAATATGGCTGGTCGTTTCTTCTGGGCCAGCACTTCTGACTATATTGGTCGTAAAACGACCTACTATATCTTCTTTGGTTTGGGTGCATTGCTCTACGCATCTATCCCCTTTGCAGCGCAAGCAGTAAGCGTCGCACCTTCAATTACGTGGCTGGTGATGTTTTATGCGGCAACCATGTTGATTTTCACTATGTATGGCGGAGCATTTGCTACTATTCCAGCCTATCTTGCAGATATCTTTGGCACTAAGTATGTCGGTGGTATTCACGGACGTTTATTGACTGCTTGGAGTACAGCAGGCGTATTAGGTCCATTAGCCATTACATCATTGCGAGAGAGTGCAACGGCAAAAGCAATTCAAGGATTGGTTGATAAAATAGATCCTGCATCATTTCAAGTTGCGTTTGGTGCGGGTGTTGAACAACTAAATAGTTTGATGGAAGCAAAAACAGTAACCATTGCTAAGTTAATGGAAATTGCGCCGGCGGGAACTGTTGATCCCACACCCAGTTTATATAATCAAACAATGTATTTAATGGCTGGATTATTAATTGTGGCATTTATAGCTAATTTCTTTATGAAGCCAGTGCATCACTCACATCATATGAAGAGTGATTAATTCAGACTAATTACCACACTATTATGAGTATAAATATAAGCCGATAAATATGTCATTATTTGTCGGCTTTTTTATGGCGTCTTGGGTGTTTTATCATGGTGTTTCGCTTCACAAGTGGTGCTAGACATGGTATTTTCACTATATTAAAGCGAAAATAATTGCACCAAATTGGTGAACCCTAAATAGAAGAGAGAACATACATGAGTGAGCAGCAAATCAGCGCTCGGAAATCCGGAAATAAACTAAAGCTGCCACGTGCTGTTGGTAAAGGTAGGCAAGTTGACCCCAAAGCGCTGACAGAAGTGCAGGCATTATTAGGTGATGAGTCCCGCCAAAAAGATTTATTAATCGAGCATTTGCACAAAATTCAAGATCATTATAAACATCTTTCTGCTGCGCATTTAGTTGCATTAGCGAGAGAAATGAATTTATCAAAGGCAGAAGTGTATGAAGTCGCCACTTTTTACCATCATTTTGATATTGTAAAAGAAGGTGATACGCCACCACCACAATTGACGGTGCGTGTCTGTGAATCACTCACCTGTGGCATGAAAGGATCAGAAGACTTAGTTAATTCACTGGAAGATACATTGGGTAGTGATGTACGTGTTCAGCGTGTTCCCTGTGTTGGGCGTTGTGAGAAAGCACCAGTAGCCGTGGTGGGAATGAACCCTATTGAAGAAGCCGATGTTGCAAGGGTGGAAGCAGCAGTTAACAACAATGAAATTGAACCGGAATCATTACAGCCGATTGAATATGAAGCTTACCGAGAGAGCGGTGGTTATAACACCTATCGCATGTGCAGAAATGGCACCTATAACATTGATAAAGTATTAGATTCAATGGATGACTCCGGTCTACGTGGTTTGGGTGGTGCGGGTTTCCCCGCCGGCCGTAAATGGCGCATTGTACGGGGAATGCCGGAGCCAAAATTAATGGCGGTTAATATTGATGAAGGTGAACCCGGCACATTAAAAGACAAATATTATTTAGAACGCGATCCACATTGTTTCTTAGAAGGCATGTTGATTGGTGCATGGGCAACAGGTATCCATGAAATTTATATTTATCTACGTGATGAATATGCTGCAATTAGAAATGTGCTTGAAAAAGAAGTCGCAAAATTAGTTGCAAATCCTCCTGTAGATGATATGCCAATAATTCATCTTCGCCGTGGTGCGGGCGCCTATATTTGTGGTGAAGAATCAGCGATGATTGAATCAATTGAAGGTAAACGCGGTATGCCGCGTTTGCGTCCACCATTTGTAGCTGAAGTGGGGTTATTTGGTAGGCCTACGCTAGAGCACAATATGGAATCATTGTATTGGGTTCGTGATATTTTAGAAAAAGGTCCTAGCTGTTTAACTGACCATGGTCGAAATGGTCGTGTCGGTTTACGTTCATTTTCTGTCAGTGGACGTGTTAATAAACCGGGTGTTCACCTTGCCGATGCCGGTATTACCATGATTGAATTAATCGAAGAATACTGTGGCGGTATGGAAGATGGCCATGAGTTTTATGGTTATTTCCCGGGTGGTGCATCAGGCGGAATTTTGCCAGCCTCATTAGGTAATGTGCCGTTAGATTTTGATACCTTGCAAGAATATGACTGTTTTATTGGTAGTGCTGCGATTGTGGTGTTCTCCAATCAAGATAAAGCACGTGATTTAGCCGTAAATGCAATGGAGTTCTTTGAAGAAGAATCCTGTGGACAATGCACACCATGTCGAGTGGGAACAGCTAAAGCTGTAACCTTGATGCAGCAACCGCAATGGGATGAAGATTTGCTAGAAGAATTATCAGAAGTAATGATTGATACATCAATTTGTGGTTTAGGCCAAGCAGCACCGAATCCTGTTCGCAGTGTGATGAAATACTTTCCAGAAGAGTTAACAAAAGGGGGGGCGAAATAATGGCTATTAACCCTGAAGAATTAGCAAGCCCAATCAGTTTCTCATTAAACGGTGAAGCTATTACCGCTGGTGCAGATGAAACAATTTTAGATGCCGCCAAGCGTAATGGTGTTGATATTCCGCACTTATGTTATTCCGAACGACAAGGTTCAGATGGTAACTGCCGTGCCTGTATGGTGGAAATTGATGGTGAACGTGTATTGGCACCGTCATGTTGTCGAGCACCAACAGAAGGTATGACGGTCCAAACGAATAGTGAACGCGCACTAAAATCACAAAAAATGATATTAGAATTACTTAAATCTGATGTGTCAGAAAAACCTCACACCTTGAATTCAGAGTTAGACTATTGGGCAGGAAAATTAGATGTGGGACTGCCTCGCTTTGAAGCCAGACATCAGCCACAAGCAGATGTATCCCATCCCGGTATTGCCGTTAATATGGATGCCTGTATTCAATGTACGCGTTGTGTTCGTGCCTGTCGTGATGAACAAAATAATGATGTTATTGGTTTGGCAATGCGTGGCACACACACCCAAATCGTTTTTGATTTAGACGACCCAATGGGTGAAAGTACCTGTGTCGGTTGTGGTGAATGTGTTGAAGCATGTCCGACGGGTGCGTTAATGCCTGCAGATGATGTGGGTATGGTTGAACCTGATCGGATGGTGGACTCTGGTTGTCCATTCTGTGGCGTCGGTTGTCAAATGACCTATGCCGTTAAAGATGACAAAATTCTTTATGTAGAAGGCCGCGATGGACCCGCTAATCACGGTCGTTTATGTGTGAAAGGTCGCTACGGGTTTGATTATGTTCATCATCAACATCGTTTAACTAAGCCGCTTATTCGTAGAGATGACGCACCTAAATCAGGTGATTTCTCGATGGATCCTAATGATATAGATAAAATTTTCCGTGAAGCAACATGGGATGAAGCGCTTGATTTTGCAGCAGGCGGATTTAATAAAATTCGTGATGAGCAAGGACCTAATGCATTAGCAGGTTTTGGTAGTGCTAAAGGCAGTAATGAGGAAGCTTATTTATTCCAGAAATTAGTTCGAACGGGCTTTAAAACCAATAATGTTGATCACTGTACTCGTCTCTGTCATGCCTCATCTGTTGTTGCATTATTAGAGTGTTTAGGTTCAGGTGCGGTATCAAATCCGGTTTCTGATGTTGAAAAAGCAGAAGTGATTGTCATTATTGGTTCAAATCCGACAGTGAATCATCCTGTAGGTGCAACATGGATGAAAAATGCCATGCGTAAAGGTGCTAAGCTGATTTTGATGGATCCACGTTCAACAGATTTATCACGCGAGGCAACACACCATGTAGCCTTTAAACCGGGTAGTGATGTGCCAATGCTGAATGCAATCATGCACGTTATTATTGAGGAAGATTTAGTCGATCCTAAATTTATTGCTGAAAGAACAGAAGGTTTTGAAGCAATGAAAGATCACTTGAAATCCTATTCTCCAGAAACCATGGAACCCATCTGTGGTGTTCCTGCTGATACTTTACGCCAAGTTGCACGATTGTATGCAACATCAAAACGTTCAATGATTTTCTGGGGTATGGGAATTTCACAACATGTTCATGGTACGGATAATGCGCGTTGCCTGATTTCATTAGCCTTAATGACCGGACAAATTGGCCGTCCGGGTACAGGTTTGCATCCATTACGTGGCCAAAACAATGTTCAGGGTGCGTCTGATATGGGCTTGATACCGATGGTATTCCCAGATTATCAACCTGTGGATGATGAAAAAGCACATGCCTATTTTGAAGCGCTATGGGGTTGTGAATTAGATACAAACCCGGGTTTAACCGTTGTTGAAATTATGCATGCCATTCATGATGGTGATTTGACCGGGCTTTATGTGCAAGGTGAAAACCCTGCCATGTCAGATCCTGATGCTAATCATGCACGTCAATCATTGGCTGAGCTTGAACACTTGGTTGTTCAAGACATCTTTTTAACTGAAACGGCTTATTTAGCGGATGTGGTATTGCCTGCTTCAGCTTATTCTGAGAAAACAGCTACCTTTACTAATACCGATAGATTAGTTCAAATTGGTCGCCAAGCGGTCCCACCACCAGGTGATGCACGACAAGATTTGTGGATCATTCAAGAAATGGCTCGTCGTCTTGGTTTAGACTGGAATTATAAAGATTCTCAGGAAGTATTCGAAGAAATACGTAAAGCCGTGCCTACCATGGCGGGAATGACATGGGAGCGCTTAGAAAAAGAAGGTTCTATTGTTTATCCGTGTTTGAAAGAAGGTGATCCGGGTGATGATGTTATTTTTACCGAGACTTTTGAAAGTGCTAATGGTTTAGGTAAATTTGTACCCGCAGATATTGTGCCGCCAGATGAACGGCCAGACGCAGAATATCCGTTTATATTGATCACCGGGCGAATGCTTGAACATTGGCATACAGGCTCAATGACGCGTCGCTCAAATGTATTGGATGCGTTAGAACCCGAAGCGGTGGCAACAATCAACCCAATAAGTCTAGACGAAATGGGTGTGAAGCCAGGTGACATGATCACCTTATCAACGCGACGTGGACAGATTTCCATGATTGCTCGGGCTGATGAGGGGGTGCCAACGGGTACTGTATTTATGGCGTTCTGTTATTACGAAGCAGCGGTCAATGAGCTGTCTAATGCGGCGCTTGATCCTTCAGCTAAAATACCTGAGTTTAAATATTGTGCCGTGAAGGTAGAGGCTGGCGGTGAAACGATGCAATTCCATAGTTATGGCGGTGGACAGTCTGATAATAAACTGATGTAATTCGCATCAAATGACCAAAAATCAGGGCATCATTAATGGTGCCCTTTTTTATACCTGATATTAATACACAGCAGTTTCAATGAACACGGGTATAAATGCTACTATATGAACCAAAATAACTTGAAAAAATACTAATATATGAGAATTTTAATCAGTAATGATGACGGCTATATGGCCGAAGGTTTAAAATCCTTAGCAGAAGCATTATCGAGTCTAGGGAAAATAACGGTGGTAGCTCCAGATCGAAATCGTAGTGGTGCCAGCAATTCGTTAACCTTAGATAATCCTCTGCGTGTAAACCAATTGGATAATGGCATATATCGTGTTGAAGGCACACCAACAGATTGCGTGCATTTAGCGATTACAGGACTACTAGAAGACGAACCTGACATGGTGGTGTCAGGTATTAATGCCGGAGCGAATTTAGGTGATGATGTATTGTATTCAGGCACCGTTGCAGCCGCTATGGAAGGTCGCTTTCTCGGTTTGCCAGCTATTGCAATCTCATTGGTTGGAACAGAAGGTAATCATTATGAAACAGCTGCTTGGGTTGCGCAAAAATTAGTAGCTCAGTTGCAGCAATCATCGTTGCCGGCTGACACTATTTTGAATGTTAATGTGCCTGATGTTCCAAGGGAAGATATTATCGGTTTTGAAAGTACACGCTTAGGTTATCGCCATAAAGCAGAGCCTGTGATTAAAGAATATGATCCCCGTGGTCGAGTGATGTATTGGGTAGGGCCTGCGGGTGAAGAGCAAGATGCAGGTCCGGGCACTGATTTTGATGCTATTCGTCGCAATGCAGTGTCAGTAACGCCTCTACAAATTGATTTAACTAGTTACAAAGCTATTGATGGCGTGGCAACGTGGTTGAGAGGTTTATAAAATGACACCTGAACGTGGCATAGGCATGACCTCACAGCGAACCCGAGATCGTTTAATTGTAAGGCTAAAAGAACAAGGGATCCGTAGCATAGAAGTATTGAGTGCAATGCGAGAATTACCCCGCCATGTCTTTGTTGATGAAGCATTAGCTAGTCGCGCTTATGAAGATACAGCTTTGCCTATTGGCCAAGGCCAAACAATTTCACGGCCTTTTATTGTAGCCAAAATGACTGAATTGTTACTAGAAGGATTGCCGAAAAAGAAAGTGCTAGAAGTGGGTACCGGTTCAGGTTACCAAACAGCAGTATTGTCGCGGCTAGTTGATCGTGTGCACAGTGTTGAGCGAATTTCACCTTTACAAAATCAAGCTCGCGAACGTTTTTATTCTTTAAAACTCAATAATATTCGCTTAAAACACAGTGATGGTAACTGGGGCTGGCCAGAAAATGCACCCTATGATGGTATTATCGTTACCTGTGCGCCAGAACAAGTGCCTAAGGAGTTATTAAATCAACTCGCACCGGGTGGCAGATTAGTGATCCCTGTAGGTGGAACAGAGCAATCATTACGCGTGATTGATCGCAATGGTCATTCATTTGAAGAAACGGTATTAGATGCTGTGAGCTTTGTACCACTGCTTTCAGGGCAAATTTAGTGGGGCTATTTTCAGCACTCTATGCCAAAGTGATGGTGTGGTCTCGCCATAAACATGCCAGCTATTGGCTCGCCTTAGTTAGTTTTACTGAATCATTTTGTTTTGTTATCCCACCCGATATTATGCTGGCACCGATGACCTTAGCCAAACCAGAAAAGGCATGGTTTTATGCAGGGTTAACAACTATTGCTTCTGTTTTAGGCGGGATTTTGGGCTATCTTATCGGCATGTATGCATTTCAAGTGGTTGAACCTTGGATAATTTCAGTAGGTTATCAAGAGGCTTATCTTACTGTTGAAAGCTGGTTTGCAGAGTGGGGGTTTTGGGCAATTTTTGTCGCAGGCTTTACGCCTATACCCTTTAAATTATTTACCATTGCTGCCGGTGTAGCGTCGATGGCCTTTATTCCTTTTGTGCTGGGTGCGACGATTAGCCGAGGTCTGCGCTACTTTCTAGAAGCAGGTCTAATGTGGTGGGGCGGTGAACGTCTTGAAAAACACCTGCATACGTGGATTGATCGTATAGCTTGGGTTACATTGGTGCTCTTAGTGATAGCGTATTTTATTTTTAGCCACTAATGAGAATAGTACTCGTATTTCTAATGTTGTTATTAACCGCCTGCGGAGGTAGTAAGGCGATTGCTCCAGTAGGGAATCAGGGTTATGCCACTAAAACACCACAAGTTAAATATGCATCCTCAAAACCACCGACAATTTATAAAGTTAGAAAAGGTGACACACTTTATTCGATCAGCTGGCGCTATGGTATGGATTATAAAACCCTTGCCAAGTATAATAATATTCGCTCGCCTTATCGACTAGCCATTGGGCAAAAACTGCGCTTTAAACCGATAAAAATAGCAAGCAAATCAAAGCCAAAACCGACTAGTACCAAGCCAGCGGCATCGACTAGCAAACCAGCTAAACCAAAACCTAGCATCAAACCAGCAGCCAATACTAAATTGACATGGCAATGGCCCACAAGAGGCAAAGTGATCTCTACCTATTCAAAAACTGCTACCGGTAGAAAAGGGATCAACATCGCAGGTAAAGCAGGTCAAACCATAGTGGCCGCAGCATCAGGGAAAGTCGTTTATGCTGGTAATGGTCTGCCACGCTATGGCAATTTATTAATTGTAAAACATAACGATGTATATCTCAGCGCCTATGCCCACAACACCAAACTATTGGTGAAAGAAGGTGACTATGTAAAAGCAGGCCAAAAAATCGCCAGATTAGGCAGCACTGGCACACAACGGAATCAACTTCACTTTGAAGTCAGACGCAATGGCAAGCCGGTTGATCCTATACGGTTTTTACCAAAACGATAAGCTCTCACGTATAATTGAGCTAAAATTTCTTAGAATAGGTTACTTTAAGTGTTGGAATTAGGTGCAACAATACAGAAAATAAAAGAACTTCGAGGTCGTAGCGACGATCTTAGGGGGTACCTTTGACTATGATATTAAGGCTGAACAATTAGTAGAAGTTACACGTGAATTAGAATCACCGGCGGTATGGGATGATCCTGAGCGTGCTCAACAGCTTGGCAAAGAACGGGTTAGTTTAGAGCGTATTGTTACGACTTTATCTAATCATAGTGAAACGTTAGATGACGCGAAAGATCTGCTTGAAATGGCGGTCGAAGAACAAGATCAAGAAACCTTTGATGCGGTGCAATCCGATTTAACAGAATTAGAAACAGCGTTAGAGAAACTTGAGTTTCAACGTATGTTTTCTGGCAAGATGGATGCAAATAACGCCTATCTTGATATTCAATCTGGATCGGGCGGTACAGAAGCGCAAGACTGGGCCAATATGGTGTTACGTATGTATTTACGCTGGGGCGAGGCGCAAGGCTTTAAGGTCGATTTAGTCGAAGCATCATCGGGTGAGGTTGCCGGTATTAAAAGCGCAACCATTCATTTTGAAGGTGAATATGCTTTTGGATTGTTACGCACGGAAACAGGTGTGCATCGCTTAGTACGAAAATCACCATTTGATTCTAATTCAAAACGCCACACTTCATTTTGTAGTGTATTTGTTTATCCCGAAGTGAATGATGATATTGATATTGAAATCAATAAGGCAGATTTACGCGTCGATACCTATCATGCCAGTGGTGCTGGTGGTCAGCATATCAATAAAACAGACTCTGCTGTGCGTATTACCCATTTACCGACCAATACGGTTGTACAATGCCAATCGCAACGTTCTCAGCATAAAAATAGAGATACAGCGATGAGTTTGTTGAAAGCGAAGCTGTATGAGTTAGAATTGCTCAAACAGAATGAAGAAAAACAATTAGCCGAAGATGGTAAAGCAGACATTGGTTGGGGCAGTCAAATTCGCTCTTATGTATTAGATCAATCACGTATCAAAGATTTACGCACCAATGTAGAAACAGGCAATACACAAGCTGTTTTAGATGGTGATTTGCATTTATTTATAGAGGCCTCCCTAAAGTCAGGGCTTTAGATTATAATCACTTCGCTAAGTTACTCCACGTCATTCCCGCATGTTTTAGCGGGAATCTATGCTTTGAACACTAGATTCCGGCTAAAAAGCCTACCGAAACGAAGTAACCGTAGGATCAATGACGATAAAAATAAACGGAAAGAATATGACAAACGAAATACAACAAGATGAAAATAGATTAATCGCGCTACGCCGTGAAAAGCTGGCGGAGTTACGGGAGAAGGGCAATGCCTTCCCGAATGATTTTCGTCGTGATGTGATGAATGCTGAATTAGCAGTTGAATATGAAAATACGTCAGCAGAAGAGTTAAAAGAGTCGCCGCGCCGCGTTAAAATTGCAGGTCGATTGATGACTAAGCGAGTGATGGGTAAAGCTAGCTTTGCTAATATCCGTGATATGTCAGGCAATATGCAGCTTTATGTGAAGCGTGATGATTTAGCTGAAGGTGTTTATGCTGATTTTAAACGCTGGGATTTAGGCGATATTATTGCGGCTGAAGGTGTGATGTTCCGCACTCAAAAAGGTGAATTATCAGTGATAGTCGATGATATTCGATTATTAACAAAATCATTACGTCCATTACCTGAAAAATTCCACGGTTTGTCCGATCAAGAAACACGTTATCGCCAACGTTATGTTGACTTGATTATGAATGAAGTGAGTCGTGAGACCTTTATTATTCGCACCAAAGTGATTGATGGTATTCGTCGTTTCTTGATGGCAAAAAACTATCTGGAAGTTGAAACCCCGATGATGCATGTGATTCCGGGTGGAGCGACTGCGAGACCTTTTACAACGCATCACAATGCGTTAGATATGCCGCTATTTTTGCGTGTTGCTCCTGAGTTATATTTAAAACGTCTTGTTGTGGGCGGGTTTGAACGTGTATTCGAAATCAATCGTAATTTCCGTAATGAAGGTTTATCAACACGCCATAATCCAGAATTCACTATGGTTGAATTTTATCAAGCCTATGCTGATTATAAAGATTTGATGGATCTAACTGAAGAAATGCTACGCACTGTCACACAAGATGTATTGGGTACATCACAAGTGCATTATCAAGGAACGGATTTAGATTTTGCTAAACCGTTTCATCGTATGACGATTATTGAATCAGTTTTACATTTTAATCCTGAGATTTCTGTTGAACAATTATCGACATTAGAAGAGGCAACAAAAATTGCTCAAGGTTTAGGTATTCCACTAAAAGATAGTTATGGTTTAGGTAAAATTCAAATCGAAATATTTGAAAAAACAGTTGAGCATCGTTTGATGGAGCCAACATTTATTACCGCTTATCCAACTGAAGTTTCACCGCTAGCACGTCGTAGTGATGATGATCCGTTTGTAACCGACCGTTTTGAGTTCTTTGTTGGCGGCCGTGAAATTGCTAATGGTTTTTCTGAGTTAAATGATGCAGAAGATCAGGCAGAGCGCTTCCAAGCGCAAGTAGCAGAAAAAGATGCCGGTGATGATGAAGCCATGCATTTTGATGATGATTATATTCGAGCATTAGAATATGGAATGCCGCCGACAGCGGGTGAGGGCATTGGTATCGACCGTTTAGTGATGTTGTTAACAGATTCTCCATCAATTAGAGATGTATTATTGTTTCCGCATATGCGGCCTGAATAGCAAGTTAAGGAACTTGCCAATCAGATTAGGGACTAAACACTTACGTATTAATAATCGCAGGTTTTGACATTATGGCTCAAAATTCAAGAGAAAAGAGTAGGCGTAATACAGAACGGCGCACAAAGGAAAACCGAAAAATAAAGCATGTTTTTGGTAGCCCAGAGTGGACTGAAGAAATACAAAAACATTATTCAATGTGGCCGAAACAAGATCGCCGCGCCCAAGACCGCCGTAACGAAGACCGCCGAACTCAAGATCGTCGTACTGAGATTCGTGTGGAGAGTACTTCTTCGAAAAGATTGGCCAAAAAAGGGATTGGATTATTAACGGAAGAAGAGAAGAAAATGCTTAGCGAGCTAACATCACCAAAGAAGCGCTAAAAATATTATCCTCCGAACAGTGCTAGTGCTTCAGCGTATTCATCACTGTCTTCATCAAGCTCATCTACATCCATTTCAATATCAATATTAAGTGTTTTAAAGGCCTGCACCTTTTCTAAAATGCTCGTATCTAATGCTTTGTCAGTATTAAAATAACTTTGTAAATTAGCAACCTGAACAATATCAATTAAGCTGGGAGATGTACTTGCGGGTCTATCAAGGTCATTATGCCCAGCAGCGACGGCAATAAACTCAGCAGAAAACTTCCAGCTTTCTAAAATAGCCGCACCAATACGAGGATATAGCGTTTCGATTACGTTATCTAACAAAACAGTATTTTGCAAAAGGCCTGGTGTTTCTTCTGCTTTCATCAAGATGGGTAGAACGCCGATATTGTGAATCAACCCAGCTAACATGGCTTCATCATTTTTTATTCCAGCTTCTTTTGAGGCTAACATTTGGCTGATAGCCGAAACTTCACGGCTATGTTCCCACAATACATGCAATCGTTTATCTAAACGATTAGATGTTGCTTGAAACATTTGTTCCATTACTAAGCTGGTTACAAGATTACGAACTAACGTTAGACCTAGTCTTGAAACAGCATTTTGAATTGTTTCAGTAGGAATTCGACCACGATAAAGTGCGCTGTTTGCTACTTTTAGCAGTCGTGTTGATAGTGCTGCATCAGTAATAATAATTTCTGCTAATTGCGCGGCAGTGACATCGGGTTCATCAACAACTTCACGCACCTTCAAGGCTACTTCGGGTAGTGTTGGTAGCATTAAAGTGCCGTTTTCAAGATCGGCTAAGATGTCGTTATAAAATGTTTCTTGTTCAGTCATTGCAAAGTTCTGTAAAATGGTTATAAATAAGATTATTCTCAGTTATTTTAATCGACTTGCCAACGGTTTTCTTTAATTTTTTTTACGAAGTCCACGGTTTGAAGAAATTAAATGATTATTTTCAGCAAATACAGCTAAAATTATAGTTTTGGGTATATACCCAATGAATAAAAGGTGTCCTTTTTGAACGACGATTTTCCAAGAATTAAACGTCTACCCCCGTATGTATTCAATATAGTCAATGATTTGAAGGCGGAAGCGCGCGCGCGCGGAGAGGATATTATTGACTTTGGCATGGGAAATCCTGACAAACCTGCACCGCAACATATCATTGATAAATTAATTGAAGCTGCGCAAAGACCAGATACACATCGCTATTCTATGTCGCGCGGGATCCCACGTTTGCGGAAAGCTGTCTGTAATTGGTATAAGCGAAAATTTGATGTTGAATTAGATTCTGAGACAGAAACTATCGTTACAATCGGTTCTAAAGAAGGTTTAGCCCATTTGGCCTTAGCGACAGTTGGCCCGGGTGACGCGATCTTAGTGCCTAATCCAGCGTATCCAATTCACCCTTATGGGTTTGTTATTTCTGGCGCTGATATTCGACATGTACCGTTGATTGAAGGTGGCGATTTTTTTGCGGAGTTAGAAAAGTCTGTAAAAGATTCATGGCCTAAACCAAAAATGCTGGTATTAAATTTCCCTGGTAACCCAACTACACAATGTGTTGACCTTGAGTTCTTTGAACGTGTTGTAGCATTTGCTAAAGAGCACGAAATTTGGGTTGTGCATGATTTAGCGTATGGTGAAATTGTATTTGATGGTTATAAAGCACCGTCAATACTGCAAGTGCCTGGCGCGAAAGATGTAGCTGTAGAATTTTATACCTTATCAAAAACTTACAATATGCCAGGTTGGCGTGTTGGGTTTATGTCGGGCAATAAAACATTAGTTGCGGCATTAGCCAGAATGAAATCTTATTTAGATTACGGTATGTTCACTCCTATACAGGTGGCAGCCATTGCGGCATTAGATGGGCCGCAAGAATGTGTGGCAGAAATAGTCGAAACATATAAAAATCGTCGAGATGTATTGTGTGATGGTTTAAATGCGATAGGTTGGCAAGTTGAAAAACCTAAAGCAACGATGTTTGTTTGGGCGAAAATTCCTGAGAAATATCGTGAAATGGGTTCATTAGAATTCACTAAAAAATTATTACAAGAAGCTAAAGTAGCGGTGTCACCGGGCATTGGTTTTGGTGAATATGGTGATGACCATGTACGCTTTGGTTTAATTGAAAATGAACATAGAACACGTCAGGCGGTCCGAGGGATCCGTGATATGTTTAGAAAGGGGTAAGTAGTGCAATCAGTAAAAGTTGGAGTTCTAGGTTTGGGCACAGTGGGCAGTGGTACGGTTAATGTACTATGTCGTAATTTAAAAGAAATCACACGTCGAGCAGGACGAGATATTGAAATTACCCGTGCAGCCGATCGTAGTTTTGATAGCCCAAAAGGATGTGATACCTCGGGTATTGCCCTTACTACCGATGCACACGACATTGTGTGTGATCCCAACATTCAAATTGTTGTTGAATTGATTGGTGGAACGGGAATTGCCCGTGAACTGGTACTGGAAGCGCTTGCAAATGGCAAGCATGTTGTTACAGCCAATAAAGCCTTGATTGCCATACATGGTAATGAGTTGTTTGCTAAAGCCCAAGAAAAAGGTGTCACTATTGCTTTTGAAGCTGCGGTTGCTGGTGGTATTCCCATTATCAAAGCAATGCGAGAAGGTTTGGCTGCAAATAGAATTGAATGGTTGGCGGGTATCATCAATGGTACAGGTAACTTTATTCTGACAGAAATGCGTGATAAAGCACGTGATTTTGCTGATGTATTAAGCGAAGCTCAGGCATTAGGTTATGCTGAAGCTGATCCTACATTTGATGTTGAAGGCATTGATGCCGCGCATAAGCTAACGATTATGGCTTCAATTGCATTTGGTATTCCGCTGCAATTTGATAAAGCGTATACAGAAGGCATTAGTAAGATTTCTCAAGAAGATGTGGTATATGCATCCGAATTAGGTTATCGCATTAAACATCTGGGCATTAGTAAAAAAACAGAAAAAGGTATTGAGCTACGGGTTCACCCGACCTTAATTCCGCATCGCCGTTTGATTGCTAATGTTGATGGTGTGATGAATGCTGTATTGGTTCAAGGTGATGCTGTTGGTCCAACACTTTATTATGGTGCAGGAGCCGGCTCAGATGCAACGGCATCAGCTGTAGTTGCAGATATCATCGATATTGTTCGTGCGTTGACGACAGATCCTGAAAATCGTGTACCTCATTTAGCATTCCAACCAGATGCTTTAGTTGATACACCAATTTTACCGATGTCAGAAGTAGTGACATCGTATTATTTGAGAATTCATACCGAAGATAAACCAGGTGTATTAGCTGATATCACCCGCATTATGAGTGAGCAAGAAATAAGCATCGAAGCTATCTTACAGAAAGAGCCAGAACAGCAAGGCGGGATTGTTCCGGTTATTATGCTCACGCAGCAAATTGTCGAAAAAAATATGAATGCTGCAATTTCACAAATGGAAGCACTTGAAAGTGTTAAAGATTCTGTTATGCGTATTCGTGTAGAATCATTAGGATAGTTAAAATAAGCGCACGTCATTCCCGAGATCTTTTATCGGGAATCTGCGAAATTCAAGATCCCGGATGACAATATTCAGGATGACGAAAATTAAGTTTAAGAGGAAAATAAAATGCCCTTTCGACCACGTTACACCGGCCTAATTGAAAATTATCGTGACCGTTTACCGGTCAGCGACGATACAAAATTGATCAGCTTAGGTGAAGGTAATACGCCGCTGTTAAAACTCAATAATATTCCAGCAGTATTGGGAAAAGATATTGAAATCTATGTTAAGTATGAAGGCCTGAATCCAACAGGATCATTTAAAGATCGTGGCATGACCATGGCAGTGACTAAAGCGGTTGAAGAAGGTAGCAAAGCGATTATTTGTGCCTCAACAGGCAATACATCCGCATCAGCAGCGGCCTATGCTGCCCGTGCTGGTATAGCTGCATTTGTACTTATTCCTGAAGGTAAAATTGCCCTAGGTAAGTTAGCACAAGGCATGATGCATGGTGCAACCGTTATCCAAATCAAAGGCAACTTTGATGAAGGCATGCAATTAGTTAAAGAAGTGGCCGAACATGCGCCAGTAACCATTGTAAACTCAATTAATCCATACCGACTACAAGGCCAGAAAACAGCCGCATTTGAGATTGTTGAAGAACTTTCACGTGCACCGGATTTTCATTGTCTACCCGTTGGTAATGCGGGAAATATTACAGCGCATTGGATGGGTTACAGTGAATACTTTGATGATGGCATCATCACTGAACGTCCTAAAATGGTCGGTTATCAAGCTGATGGCAGTGCACCGTTTATGCGAGGTGAAATGGTTGATGATCCTGAAACAGTGGCAACCGCTATTCGTATAGGCCATCCACAAAGTTGGGACAAAGCATGGAAGGTTAAAGAAGAGTCTCAGGGCTGGTTTGATGAATGTACCGATGCACAAATTTTAGCAGCTCAAAAATTGTTAGCAGAACATGAAGGCATCTTCTGTGAACCTGCTTCTGCCACATCATTAGCCGGTGCGATTAACGATATTAATAGTGGTAAGATTCCTGAAGGCAGTATGATTGTTTGCACACTAACAGGTCACGGATTAAAAGACCCTGATATAGCAATCAAGCAAAGCACATCGCCAATGCTAACCGTTGATGCAACATTAGATGCTGTTCGTGATGCTATCTTAAATAATATGGCAGATTAGAGAAGGCTCTGACCAATGCAAGCACACCTAGAAAAAACTACAAACAGCACCTTTTCTATGCAAACACTCATTAAATACAATAAGTATTCGCCTCGCTTTTGCATAAAAAATGCACAGTTCCTAATTTCTGCTAGCAGTACCTGCATTAATCAGAGACTTCTTAAGTGAGCGAAGCCGAAGTAACACAACAAGAAATATCAGCGGCTAAAGTGCCGCATGATATTTTCTTGAGTAATTTGATAATGAATCATATTTTATTGTTCACGGCTATCGCAGCCTTTGGTGGGAAATACATCAACCTTTTAGTATTAGTGCCTATTTTCTCTTTTATAGCATTGGCATACACTTTTTATCGCGCGCACAAGGTGAAACGTGAAGATAGCGAATTTATCTATGTGCATTGGCAAATAGCCCGTCGCTGGAGTGTCTTATTCAGTGGCGTGTTAGCATTATTATGCACTGTTTCTTTTCTAGGCTGGTGGGGACAAAATTCCGGCCTCATGATGAAAGAATTGACTTATGCACTGATAGGCGGCCTTGGCCTGCTACCCACATTGATGTCAGTATTAGTTTTGGTCATTATTGAATCTGATTCTTTACATCATGCAAGATTAGGGGCTTATCCAAAAGGTGCTAGGCAACGTTATCTTAATGAAGAAGATTAAAAACTATATTATAGCCAATTTAGCTAGCACCTCTATCCCTCCTTTCGGATGATAGTTACGCTCCCGGTCCGCCAGGCGCTGGAGCTGGAGCTGTAGTAGATGAATTACTTGAATCATCATCTTCAATATCAGCCCAACCGGCACTGACCTGAACGCTTTTTTGTAAGAAATCCCAGCCAACTAAAACTGCGGCATCATCAAATGCATAGCCTGCACTAAGATCAATACCAAATTTATTTGCAGCCATGGGGTAATATGTTGCACCTAAGGCAGCAACAGCTTGATCTTCTTCATCGTCTGAAAGAACTTTTACTGAGATACCAACACCACTGCCACCGAAGGAGTAGCTTATTCCCACAAAGGCGGCGGGATCGGCTTGGGCTGTCAGAGGTAACAATCCTAATAGAGCTAAAGGTAATAATTTCATTGTTTTTTCCTTATGAATACGAAATGCATAAAAAGTGATTGAGTCGAAATTTTCTATAGAATTAGAAGTTTAGAGGTTAATGGGGTGTATGCATATACCAAATTCTTGGTATGTTGACGCTGTAATATGATAATTAGGTGTAAACTAATCGTCATACATTTATTGCTTAAACTTATGACTAAAGAAGAAATGAATAACTATTCACTGATTATTGTTGAAGATGATGCTGATATACGCCAGCGGTTGTCCTATATGATAGAAAGCCATGATGCTTTTAATTTACTTGCAGTGGAGAGCACCTTAGCTGGAGGTCTTGCTGCGCTTAAACGTTATAAACCTGATATTTTGTTGGCAGATATTGGCTTGCCTGATGGTTCGGGGATTGATTTGATAAAAGCGATTAGCCGTTGGCACTTGGATTGTGAGGCGATGGTGATTTCTGGCTTTCAGGATGAATATACGGTATTTGATGCTTTGGAAGCAGGAGCGAAGGCGTATATTCTTAAACATGATAAAAGTAGTAGGATTACCGATGCTATTTTAATGATGATGGAAGGAGGCGCGCCGATTAGCCCGGTGATTGCACGTTTGATGTTACAACGATTTCAGCATGCACAAACTCCAGATCAAGTTGTGCCAGAAGCTTTAACGGAGCGTCAAATTAAAATTCTTAAATTAGTGAGTCAGGGGTTTTCTTCAAAAGAAATTTCAGAAAAATTAGATATTAAATATTATACCGTAACGACGCATATCAAGAATATCTACACAAAATTACAGGTAAATAGTCGAACCGAGGCCTTGCATGAGGCAATGAAGTTAGGCTTGCTATGATAAGCTCACTTTAGCTGTTAGCGTCGATATGCAAGCAGATAATAATAAAATTAAAGCATTAGGTTTTTTACTTATTTATGCAATAGTAATCAATATCTTAGTGTTCTATTCTCCTATTACATTTTTTAGCCCGCCCAAAGTCAGTGCTATAAATAATGTTCAATTTAATACTGGTGATGCAAATTCTGTTGAGTCATTAGATAATACTAATTGGCAAGCTACTTCACTTCCCGATAGTTGGTATAAAAATCACCCCGAAGTTGATCAAGTTTGGTATAGGGCCGAAGTAAGTTTAGATAGGGTAACGGATGAACCATGGGGTGTTTATTTACCCAGTGTTACTCATAATGCCGCAGTGTATATCAATGATATATGGGTTGGCCAAGGAGGGCCTTTTAGCGAGCCTGTCTCCCGTCATCATAATGAACCTTTGTTATTTAATTTCTCATCAAAGTTATTGCAGCAGGGGACTAATCAAATAGATATTAGGGTGAAAGCAGCATTTTGGGAGCAAGGTTTGTTAGATCAATTTTATCTTGCTCCTATGGAACAGTTGCAGCCAGCTTATTTATGGAAACATTTTATTCGTGTTGATTTGATACGGTGGATAACAATCTCAATGTTTATCATGAGCTTAGTTGTCTTCTCTTTTTGGATAGCACGCCCCCAAGATGCAATCTATGCTTTATTTACTTTAGAACTTATTTTTTGGGCAACTCATAATCTAAATTTACTGGTCTCAAATATTCCTGTTTCTACACGAATATGGGAAGCTATGATGATGAGTACGCTTGGCTGGACTGTGGTTGCCATGATTTTGTTTAATCACCGTTATGTTAGCTATAAAAATAATCGGCTTGAAAAAGTGTTATTGATTTTTGCTACTTTGGGTTTAGCTATATTCTTTTTGCCTGATGTGGCGAGTGTTCTTCATATTGGTTATAAAATATGGGATGTGTTTATACTGATTTTTGGTTGTTATGCTGTACTATTTTTGGTCAAAGTTTACCTACAAAAACCAAATCGAGATGTGTATCTAATGTTATTTGTTGGTGTCCCTATTTTGGTTTTTGGCTTACATGATATTTTAGTCATAAATCATCAGATAGATCAGCGTGAAGGCATGATCATGCACTATGGTTTAATCATGGCCGTGCTGTTATTTAGCTGGTTTTTGGTCAAACGCTTTGTGCAGGCTATTAATAATGCAGAAGATCTTGCCGTCACATTAGAGCAGCGCGTTAAAGATAAGCAGCATGCACTACAATTACAATATGAACAAGTTCAAGAGCTGGAGAAGCAACAGCTTCTTTCAACCGAACGTGAACGCATTATGCGAGATATTCATGATGGTATTGGCGGTCAATTGATTGCCATTATTGGCCTGCTTCAAGAGAAGAAAGGCACTGTCTTTGTAAAAGTTAGAGAGAAGGTGCAAAATAGTTTAACCGATTTACGGTTTGTAATTGATTCACTTGATCCTGTGCTCAGCGATTTATCAACTTTGTTGGGAATGATGAGGTTGCGACTGATTGATCAGATTGATGCGGCAGATATTGACCTTGAGTGGGCAGTGACAGAATTACCTGTTTTAGAAAACATGAGTCCCAGCCGAAGTTTGCATATTATGCGTATTGTGCAAGAAGCGATCACAAATACTATCAAGCATTCTGATTCAAAGAAAATGAAACTAGCAACGGGTGTATTAGAAAAACCCCAGCAAATATTTATCGATGTGATTGATTATGGTAATGGCTTTAAACAGCAAGACTTGACGAATTCAAATAGCAGAGGCATTAATAATATGCGTTATCGAGCAGAGCAAATAGGGGCGGATTTGATTATAGCCTCTAGTGAACAAGGAACGCTGATACGATTAGTAATGGCTTATTAAAGTCTTGTGAGGATTTTGTTTCGCCATTCATTTGAAAGCTGGGGAATGGTTTCTGCAAGCGCCATAATTTTATTTGAATCAAGATAATCTTTGTCAAAATAAGCATTGAAGAGAGTGTGGACGGTTAATTGTTTCGGGTGTCGGAAAAGTATTGAAGTTTGACTATTAATATCAATATTGCCTGCTTGTAATACCCGAAAATAAATGCCTGTGGCACCGTGCTGCACGAAGAGCTTTGGCATATCTTCTCGCCCTAGTGCTATCCCTAATTTATAGCAAGGTACTCTTGGCTGGGTGATCTCTAAAATACATTCACCTATCTGAATTTGGTCACCAATGCAAAGCGAGGTTTCATCTAAATCAGCAATGGTGAGATTTTCACCAAATTGTCCAAAAGCAAGATCGGGTTGATTGAGTTCGTTACGCCAAAAGTCATAATGATGAGCAGAAAAAGCATAGACTACTTTATGTTCACCGCCATGATTTTTTAAATCAACTTGCTCGTCGTTTGATAATCCCTGTGGACTGATATAAATAGGCCCATCGATGGGCTTTTTGAAAATTCCAGTAGAAATTAATTTGCCTTTATATTCAACTTCTACGGGTAGCGAGACATTGATTGAGCGAAGTTTCAATTAGCGTGGAATCACTGAATGAATAACATGATTATATTCAAAATAGACGATAAAATCAGAGTATGTCCATTTTGAAATTGGTGGGTCACCAATGGCCGCTGATTTTTGATCGGGTGTTCCAAATTTTTGCTCTACAGCAGATTTAGACATACCTCTTGTGGGCCGCAAGATACCTTCACTGCTATTTGAGACGGCGTAACTAGGCACTGTCAGTATTTGAGCCCAGCTGGAAGCACTTCCACAGAGTAGTGTAATGCTTAGGATTAATAGTAGTTTTTTCATTAGTCAAATCCCTTAATATAGTACTTAATTATAAGCATACTACGTGATTATTTATTGCTCAACTGTTATCTTTCTCACAAACAACGTACATTTAATACGCCTTCAATTGCTTTTATTTCATCTTGAACTGATTCGGACAATGGTGATTCGATATCGATTAGAGTATACGCTGCATCATTAAATGACTTACTCAGCATATCGACAATATTAATCTCGACATTGGCAATGGCATTGGTAATAGAGCTCAGGATATTGGGCACATTTTCATGAGCGACTGTTAAGCGAAACTGATCCGCTTGTTTTCGCATTTTAATAGAGGGGAAATTTACTGAATTAGTGATATTGCCATTTTCTAAATAATCTTTCACTTGTTCCGCGACCATTATGGCGCAGTTATCTTCGGCTTCTGCTGTTGATGCGCCTAGATGCGGTAAGGCAATTACTTTTGGATGATTTTTTAGTAAATTACTAGGGAAATCACACACGTAGGCATTTACTTTGCCACTATCAAGTGCCGCTATTACTGCTTCATCATTCACAATACCGCTACGGGCAAAATTCAAAATGGTGACGTTATCACGCATATTAACTAAGCGATCGGCATTGATCATATTTTTAGTAGCTTCAATTAATGGCACATGGAAGGTGACAAAATCACAATGTGTCAATAAATCATCTACGCTAGTGGCTTGTTCCACTTCATGTGATAATTTCCATGCACTTTCAACGGTGATTTTGGGATCATAACCAATTACGCGCATGCCTAAAGCAGTGACTGTGTTGGCGATTTTTATACCAATGGCACCTAAACCAATGACGCCAAGTGTTTTTCTTGGCAATTCAAAGCCAACAAAATCGCTTTTTCCTGCTTCAACTTGTTTGGTAATTTGGGTGTCATCACCTTCTAACTGTTTAGCAAATTCCCATGCTGGGCAAATATTTCTAGCACTTAATAACATGCCGGTTAATACTAATTCTTGCACTGCATTTGCATTTGCACCGGGTGCATTAAAAACAGGGATGCCTTTTGAGGTCATTTTTTCAACAGGAATGTTATTAACACCTGCGCCTGCACGGCCGATGGCTTGTAATGTGGGGGGCACATCCCAATCATGCATTTTAAACGAACGTAATAAAACGGCATCAGGGTTTTGAATTTCTGATGCAATTTCGTAGTTTTCACGGGGCAAGCGATCTAATCCGCTTACCGAAATATTATTAAGCGTTAGTATTTTAAGCATGTTGGCGCCTTATTTATTTTTAGCCGCAAAATCTTGCATAAATGTAATCAGTGCATCTACACCTTCTTCGGGCATTGCATTGTAGATGCTTGCGCGCATTCCACCGACGCTACGATGACCTTTAAGGGTCACTAAGCCTGCTTGTTTGGCGCCGGCTAAAAAGTCAGCGTCTAAATCAGCATTGTCTAAAGTGAATGTTACATTCATCCATGAACGATGTTGAAGGTTCACAGGGTTGCTGTAAAAACCGTCTGAACCATCAATCGCGGCATACAACTTTTCGGCTTTGCGTTGGTTAATTTTTGCCATACCAGTCAAGCCGCCAAGGTTTTTCACCCAGTCAAACACTAAACCAGCTAGATATAAAGCATAGGTTGGTGGCGTGTTATACATAGAATCGTTATCAGCCTGCACCTGATAATCAAACATAGTCGGTGTTCCGGCTAAGGTATCGCCGATTAAATCATCTCGTAAAATCACAATGGTTAAGCCGGCAGGGCCAATATTCTTTTGAGCACCAGCATAAATTAATGCAAATTTTGATACATCAATCGGGCGAGATAAAATAGTAGAAGATAAATCAACAACTAAAGGCACGTCACCAACATCAGGAATCTCATCAAACTCAACGCCGCCGATGGTTTCATTAGCGGTGTAATGCACATAAGCGGCATCAGGGTTTAATTTCCACGTTGATTTATCTGGCACAGAATTAAATCCATCATCTTCCGAACTAGCTACAATATTGACATCGCAGTAACGTTTAGCTTCGCTAATCGCTTTTTTAGACCATTGCCCAGTATTGAAATAATCAGCTGTCGTTTTACCACGCAGCAGATTCATCGGAATGCCTGCAAATTGCGATGACGCACCACCTTGTAAGAACAGCACTTTATAATTATCAGGAATCGCCATTACTTCGCGAAGATCAGCTTCAGCTTTATTGGCTATAGATAAAAACTCTTTGCCACGATGACTCATTTCCATGGTGTTCATACCGGTGCCATTCCAATCAAGAAATTCTTGTTGGGCACGTTGTAAAACGGCTTCAGGTATCATGGCTGGACCAGCACTAAAATTGTAGAGGCGTGACATTTAAAAGAGTCCTTATTATAAGTAGGTTAGTTAAACGGTTGAGTATAACAAACAATATCTAACAACCATGAGTTTTTTAAAGGTATTGACCGAGGATTATTTAGTTTATTAATGAGAATTAATTTAACAAGGGGTGCCATTTTTCGGCTGATTTTTTCATGCTCACGGCTCCACATAATAAATAGTGGAATCAGGGATGTTAAACCTTATTGTGCTATCGCTGTGATAGTTCGTGATTTTTTATAGCAATATTGCCAGCTAGTACAATTAATGGGAACTTTGCAAGGTGTGATAGTATAATTTGACCCTTCTAACGGAGGGTGGATGATGAATTTTAAGAAAGAGCTAGTATTATCAATTAAGATACTCGTATTTATATGTGTGGCATCTATTTCGAGCCAAAGTATTGCTAGAGCAGTTAAAAATACAGAGATGGATGGGTGTTTATATGATGGTAAAAGACTGTCACCTGGTGCAATGGCTGATACTGATACTCTTCGCCAGTCTGTTCCTGATGACTTTTCTGGACATGTTATTTGTTATCATATTCGAACAAAAATGAAAAAGAAGTCCTTTCATTTGGTCGCAGGGATGAAAACGGGTGGCTTTCAAGATTATGATGCCCAAACGGGAAATATTGCAAAAGAAGGCGAGTACAAGAATGATAAATATCATGGGGTAATTCTTCAGTATGATCATAGAAATGGCAAGCTTCAAAGAGAGCTACATTATGAAAATGGTCAGCTATCAGGAGTGCAGCGCAACTATAATTCAGAAACGGGTCTGTTGCAAAGAGTTTTTTGGATGGGCGACGCTAAAAGCAGTGAAAAAACATCAATTCAGTTTACAAAAGAAGGACATCCTTCATCGATAAAATGTGGAGCTTATTCTGTACTCCCTGAAGATGTTATCTGGTGTGGACGTAATGGGATTCGAGGTCAAATATCACTCTATAATAGTAAAGGGAAAATAACTAAAATTAAAGAGTATTTGAATGGTCAAAAGGATGGGAGGCATGTAAGGTTAAATGATGATGGAAGTGTGAACCGTCTAACTATTTATAAGCAGGGTAGTAAGATATCATCTGAGTTATTTGAAAATGGAAAGTTACTTAATACTTTTGAATTTAATAACGGGAAGGAACAAACGGGTATAGCGCTCTCTTTTTTTCCAAACACAAAGCAAAAAGAATCTGAAACTATTTGGCAAAAAGGCTATAAGCAGTCAGAAAAACTATATTTCCTAAATGGACATTTAAAGAAAGAGATAACGCACAACTTAAATGAAACTTCTAACATCCGCCGATATAATGATGAGGGTGGATTAGTGTTAACAGGGCAATATCGTAAAGTATTTTATGGTTCACGGTCATACTTTACTCCGGATGGCACTGTAATTCGTTATTATCATAATGGTAGTATTTTTGAAGAAAGTAAATATAAAGATGGTAGTAGGCATGGAGGCACAAGCTATTTTAATGAAAAAGGTATGCTTTCTCGTAAAGAAGAATATGTCGAAGGAGTAATGATGAAATCTATTGATTATTCAGCTAAGGGCAATGTGATTCGAACAATGGAATACTATGCTGATGGAAGTATAAAAAAAGAAACTGGGGAAGAAATAGAAATATAAGCATCAGCTTTAAGATGCCTATCATGAAGCTGTGTGTAATGGTTAAGTATTTAAAGAGGTAACTTTGGAGCTGACTTTCTTAATATTCCATATTGATCAACAAAAGATAGGTTAATGAGATACGGGTAAAAATAACTCTACCAGGCTATTAAGGTAACGTTGGCCTTTTTCGGTAGGTTGTATTCTGTGAATATCGTGCGTTATTAGGCCTAATTGTTCGGCTTGTTGTAATGCTGAGTTGATATGTGAGATTGGTAATCCTGCATGTTGATAAAATAGAGATGTGGGAAAACCATCGGTTAACCGTAATGCATTGAGCATAAATTCAAAACCTAAGTCAGATTCGGCAATTGTTTCTTCCGTTAAGATTACGGTAGGTGAACCGGCATTATCCATATAAGTTTGCGGCTGTTTTTGTTTTGAACGGCGGGTGATGGCTTGCTTGGCGGCATCACTTATTTTGCTATGTGCACCGGCACCAATGCCGATGTAGTCGCCAAAGTGCCAATAGTTTAGATTGTGCTGACATTGTTTGTTCTTTTTGGCGTAGGCGGATACTTCATATTGTTGATAACCCGCATCAGCTAGGCGTTGTTGATTTGCTATTTGCCAATCTATTATTGGGTCTTCATCTGGCAAAGTTGGAGGCTGTTGATAAAATAAGGTGTTGGGCTCGAGTGTTAGTTGATAATACGATATGTGGCTCGGCTCTAGTGCTATGGCCGTGGCGACATCATTGTGAGCTGCTTTCTCAGTTTGATGAGGCAGGCCAAACATTAAATCTAGATTGAAATTCTCAAAGCCGGCTTTATGCGCTGTTTCAATAGCCTTTATAGCTTGTTTGCTATCGTGAATTCGTCCTAATGCGGTGAGTGACTGGTCATTAAAACTCTGTACACCAATCGATAAACGATTAATACCTAAATCTAAATAATCAGCAAAGCGCTGCGCTTCAAATGTGCCGGGGTTGGCTTCTAAGGTTATTTCAACCTGTGGGCTTAGTGGTAATAAGGCGCGAATTGAGGAGAATAGTCGGTCATAGGCTTCAGCCGAAAAAAGACTGGGTGTGCCGCCGCCTATAAATATAGTTTGAACCGTTCGCCCCCATATATGAGGAATTTCTTGTTCTAAATCTCGGATCAGCGCATCGATATAGGCTTGCTCTGGTAAGTTGTCAGGTGACTTATGTGAGTTGAAATCGCAATATGGACATTTACGCACGCACCAAGGCACATGGATGTATAAGCTGAGCGGGGGTAATGCTTTGAAATCAAGCATTGTCATTCTCGCATATTTTTAGCGGGAATCTATGAGTACTGGCAATATCCATGTGACTAGTGGAGGATAACAAAATAGATCCCTCGATAGGCTTATGCTCAGCTTGACTGGGTAAGATCTCGGGGATAACGGGGCGAGGATTAATCATTTTCAGGTTTCCAGCCTTTTTTCCATGCTTTAAGTGTCACGATATGAGGCGGCTCTCCATTAGCTTCAAACCATGAATCAACGGCATAA
This sequence comes from Methylophaga sp., assembly GCA_002733715.2. Lineage (GTDB taxonomy): Bacteria > Pseudomonadota > Gammaproteobacteria > Nitrosococcales > Methylophagaceae. The sequence goes on along the minus strand of NVWQ02000006.1, from coordinate 14,672 downwards.
CGTTGTTTTGATTCTATCTCAATAATTGTGGCGGTGTTGTGGGGGATGATAAATCCACCACGTGAAGTGCGTGATGATTGTTGATGGAATTTTAGTAAACCTGCATTTGCAATCATACGTAGATACACTGTTGAATTGGTGGCTTCATCAATACAATCTAATTGACCTTCTCGGCCTACGGCAAGTGAGTTTTCAGCTTGATCCTTATATGTTGTAGATTGCGCGCCGCTATAGAACTCTAATAAAGCAATCGCGGATTTAATTTGCTCGCGTTCTTGCTGTGCATTGCTAGCAATGGGTAAAAATAATGCTTCAACACTAGGCCATTGTTGAGACGTTAAGCTGATAAATGAAAATTCAGCGCAGCCATTATTATGGCAAATAGAATAATTTTCAGGGCTTGGCTCACCGATAAAAGGTGTGCTTACATAATCAGTAAGGCGCTTTATATCATCTAGTTTCCTGATAGGCTCAATAGGTTGATGAGCAGATGATGCTGCACAAGCAGTTAAAAACAGTATGCATAAGCTAAGAATTATATTTTTCACAAATGAATAGTTTTATTGGTCACGAAAGGCAGTCATAAACTGACGAATCGCTTTTCCTCGGTGGCTAATCGCATGTTTCTCGCCTGCTGTTAATTGTGCGGCGCTACATTCCATATCAGGAACCCAGAAAATAGGATCATAACCAAAACCACCATCACCAATGGGTGATTGTAAAATCCGGCCTTGCCAGTCGGCTTGGCAAATTAACGGCGTGGGATCTTTTGAATGACGCATCATCACTAATAGGCATTGGTAACGAGCATTACGCTCATTATCAGGTACATTTTCAAGTGCGGCCAATAATGCATTTAGATTATCTTCATCACTAGCATCGCTACCAGCGAAACGGGCGGAATAGATACCCGGTGCACCAAGCAAGTAATCTACTTCAATGCCCGAATCATCGGCAATTGCTGGCAAACCAGTGTGCTCCGCGGCATTGCGGGCTTTGATGATGGCATTTTCAACAAACGTCAGTCCCGTTTCTTCGGCCTCTGGTACATCAAATTCAGACTGAGGAATTACCTCGATATCCATTGGGGCAAAAAGCTGAGAAAATTCACGCAACTTGCCTTGGTTACCACTGGCTAAAACAATTTTCTCCATTATGCTTCTAGTGCTTCACTTTGTTTGATAATTAAATCAGCAATACCTTCGCCAGCTATAGCAAGCATAGCTTGTAACTCTTCTGGTCTGAATGCATGACCTTCAGCGGTGCCTTGAATCTCAATATAAGCGCCTGCTTCATTCATTACTACGTTCATATCTGTTTCAGCATTCGAATCTTCTGCATAATCGAGATCAAGTACGGCCTCACCATTGTAGATACCGACTGAAATCGCAGCGACGTGTCCTAATAATGGATTTTTCTTGATTTTTTTACTTGCGAGCAAGCTGTTAATAGCATCAGTTAACGCAATAAATGCGCCGGTGATAGAAGCGGTGCGTGTACCACCATCAGCTTGAATAACATCACAATCAATGGTGATGCTACGTTCGCCTAATGCTTTCAAATCGATAGCAGCACGTAGTGAACGTCCGATAAGGCGTTGAATTTCTTGTGTGCGGCCACTCTGCTTTCCTCGAGCGGCTTCACGACCCATACGTGAGCCAGTTGAGCGCGGTAACATGCCATATTCAGCTGTCACCCAACCTTCACCTTTGCCGCGCAAAAATTGTGGGATACGCTCTTCTACAGATGCAGTACATAATACTTTGGTATCACCCATTTCGATTAAAACTGAACCTTCAGCATGTTTTGTGTAGTTACGGGTGATAGTAACTTGGCGTAATTCATTGTTTTGACGACCACTTGGACGCATATATATTTCCTTAAAATCTTAAATGATTGGCACATTATACCTGTAATCAATACGTCGTCACTCCCGCATGTTGTTAGCGGGAGTCTAATATAGATTGCCGATAAGAGAACTCGACAATGACCAATGCTTAATTTGAATGATAAGATATCGCTTTCAGTAATATTTGGTATAAATTGTGACACGAAGTATGACCGCTTTTGCTCGCCAAGAGCAGCAAACTGAACAGGGCGATTTAACCTGGGAAATTCGCAGCGTTAACCATCGCTACCTTGAAACATCGCTACGACTTGAGGAGCGTTTTCGTCCCCTAGAAATGAAAATAAAGAAATTGTTTTCAGATAAATTAGGTCGAGGTAAAATTGATGCTAGTCTGCGTTATAAAATGCCAGAAGAGCAGCAATCATCGTTACACATTGATCAAGCGCTTGCTAAATCAGTGATAGGACATTGCGATGAACTTGCCCAACTGACGGCCCACCCAGCCCCTGTTGATATGCTCAGAGTAATGCAATGGCCGGGCGTGTTACAAGTTGAAAGCTTAGATCAAGAAGCATTGAATAAATCAGTAATGTCAGCTTTAAATAATGCAATAGCTGAATTGATTGAAACGCGTGAAACAGAAGGCGCAGCGTTACAAAAAATGATTGAGCAACGCTGCATCGAAATCAATAAGATTGCTATTGATGTGCGTGAGCGTATGCCAGAAATTCTGAAGCAACAACGAACTCGACTAGCAGAACGTGTTGCAGATCTGCAAGTGAACCTTGAGCCAGAACGTTTAGAGCAAGAAATGGTGATGTTAGCGCAAAAAAGTGATGTAGCTGAGGAGTTGGATCGCTTGCAAAGTCATATTGTAGAAGTGCAAAATGTATTACAACGTGATGAGCCCACAGGTCGACGTTTAGATTTTTTAATGCAAGAACTTAACCGTGAAGCCAATACACTAGGTTCAAAATCAATTAATACTGAAACAACACGCCATTCAGTTGATTTAAAAGTATTGATTGAACAAATGCGTGAACAAATTCAGAATATTGAATAAGGAGATTTATACCTATTGACTATGACTATTCGATTTGCTGTTTTCTAGTGTGAATAATAGGTGGGCTGGCAAGGCATATCTTCATTGCAATAGCCGTTCTATTGCTTGATAATATAACGCAGTCAGCGCATCTAGTATGCGTGCTATAAATCTACAAATCGAATAGTCATGGGTATGTAATGAGCGGCAGTCTTTTTATTGTGTCAGCACCATCAGGTGCAGGTAAAACAAGTCTAGTTAACGCGCTAGTTGATAGCATGGCTGATGTGCGGCTATCAATTTCTCATACAACGCGAGCAAAACGTGATGGAGAGGTAGATGGAGAAGATTATTTCTTTATAAGTCAGGACGAATTTGCGCAAATGCGCGATGCGGGCGCATTTTTAGAATCGGCAACAGTATTTGATAATTGTTATGGCACATTATCTGAATCGGTTATGACCCAACTAAATTTAGATTTAGATGTGATCTTAGAAATTGATTGGCAAGGTGCCCAGCAGATCGGAAATAATTATCCTGAATGTATCGGTATATTTATTCTTCCGCCATCTCAATCTGCCTTAGAGCAACGTCTACGAGGCCGAGGTCAAGATGACGATGAAATAATTGCGCGTAGAATGCGTGATGCAAAAAGCGAAATGTCGCATTATGTTGAGTTTGATTACCTAATTGTAAATGATGATTTTGATGATGCTTTGGCTGAACTTGCAGCGATTATTTCGGCACAACGCAATTCGATTGGAATTCAAAAACAAATAAAGCAAAAATTGTTAATAGAACTTCTAGCGTAAATAGAGGTTCTTTCATATAATGGAATGTTTTCAGTTAGTATTTTTAGGGTAATAGTCATGGCTCGCACAACAGTAGAAGATTGTTTAGAAAATGTGGATAACCGCTTTCAGCTCGTATTAATTGCATCTAAACGTGCACGTGAAATTTCAATGGGTGCGGATCCGCTTGTTGATATTGATAATGACAAACCAACCGTTATCGCCTTGCGTGAGATTGCAGAAGGTTTAATTGATGCAAGCATTTTAGATCGCGCTAGTGCTCATGAACATGCGACAGAAAGCATTGTTAGCGAAACTGAATTACCTGCCACATAGTAATTTAACTATAAAATGTTAGTCATGATCTTAAATCTTAAATCAAGGCTAATTAAGCAGCAGGAGGAATCCTGTGAGTGAGCAATCAGTTGTTGCTTCTGAGCTAGAGCTCATACAAAATTCAGAGCCATTACTTAAAATTGATGACTTATGTTTTGCTGTTTCAAACTATATAGAAAGTAAGCACGTTGATGATATTCGACGTGCTTATTTTTTTGCAGAACAAGCACACGAAGGCCAGTTCCGCCGTTCAGGCGATCCTTATATCACCCATCCATTAGCTGTGGCACATGTACTCGCTATGATGCATATGGATCATGAATGCATTATGGCTGGCTTATTACACGATGTAATCGAAGATACAGAGGTCAGTCGTGAGGCTTTGGCTGCAGAGTTCAGTGAAGAAGTGGCCTTATTAGTTGATGGCGTTAGTAAATTAGCAAAAGCTACATTTGAAACACGTCAACAAGCACAAGGTGAAAACCTAAGAAAAATGATGCTAGCGATGTCGAATGACATTCGCGTCATTATCGTAAAGTTAGCTGATAGACTCCACAATATGCGAACTTTGGGGCATATGCCCTCAGAGAAACGTCGCAGAATTGCCAATGAAACCTTAGATATTTATGTGCCGATTGCACAGCGCTTAGGTATGAATCTGATGCGTCTCGAACTTGAAGATTTAGGTTTCCATGTGCTACATCCAATACGCTATCGAGTGCTTGATGCGGCAGTAAAAAAAGCGCGCGGTAATCGCAAAGAGATTGTCAGTCAAATCACTACTTCCATCATGAATCGGATGGAGCAAGAATCGTTAACCGCCGAAATTCAAGGTCGTGAAAAAAACCTTTATAGCCTTTATCAGAAAATGGTGAGTAAACAACTATCATTTTCTGAAGTAACGGATATGTATGCATTTAGGATCGTGGTTGATGATGTTGACTCATGTTACCGAATGTTGGGCGTGGTTCATAATCTTTATAAGCCTGTCCAAGGTAAGTTTAAAGATTACATCGCTATTCCAAAAATAAATGGCTATCAATCATTACATACCATTTTATTTGGTCCTTTTGGTGTGCCTATTGAAGTGCAAATTCGCTCACGCGATATGGATCAAATGGCTGAAGCGGGCGTAGCGGCACATTGGTTATATAAAACGGGCGACAGTGAGGGTGGAAATCAATCACATCGTTTGGCTAGGCAGTGGCTGCAAGGCATTTTAGAAATGCAGAAAGGTTCGGGCGATTCGGTTGAGTTTTTAGAAAATTTACGCATTGATTTATTCCCAGATGAAATTTATGTGTTCACCCCGCAAGGTCAAATTATGGTGCTACCACGGGGTGCATCGGTCGTAGACTTTGCCTATGCAGTCCATTCAGATGTAGGCAATAGTTGTGTTGCAGCAAAAGTAGGACGACACTTAGTGCCGTTGAGTACACAGCTTGAGACAGGACAATCTGTTGAAATCATTACGGCACAAAGTACACATCCTAATCCAGCATGGTTAAATTTTGTAAGTACGGCAAAAGCACGTACACATATCAGGCAGTATCTCAAACAGTTAAAAAGTGAAGATGCGGTTTTATTAGGAAAACGATTATTAGTGAAACACCTAACGGCCTATGCTACCAAGCTAGACGATATTGATGAACAACAAATTAATGCTGTAGTATCTGAATTCGAACTCGATGACTTTGATCAGTTGTTAGAAGAAATTGGTTTGGGTTCACGACCTGTATTTGTGGTTGCTCAAAAATTAGTTCATGATGCAGAGGCTTTAGAAAACAGTGAGCAGCAACCATTAATTATCGCCGGAACAGAAGGCATGGTGGTCAGTTTTGGCCGTTGTTGCTACCCGATACCGGGCGATCCTATTCACGGTTTTATCAGTGCTGGACGTGGCATCGTTGTGCATAAAATGAATTGTAAAAACACCCTTAAATTGCGCAATCAAAATGAAAAATGGTTAGATGTAATGTGGGCTGATGATGCCAACCGTGATTTTCCAGTTGAGATTATGGTGCATGTTACTAATCAGCGAGGTGTTTTGGCTACTATTGCCGCTGCAGTATCAGCAAGTGATTCTAATATTGATAATATTGTGATTGATGAGCGAGATGGTGGCTACTCTGATTTACGTTTGACTATTGAAGTCAATGATCGCCAACATTTAGCACGTGTTATTCGTCGGTTACGACGGATTGAACAGGTTGAGCGCATAGCGCGTCTTAACTAACTTAATATAATTTAATCCACCACTTAAGGTGGCAAAGGAAATGGCAATGGCTCGTGAAATTATTCATACATCAAATGCACCGGAAGCAATAGGTACTTATTCACAAGCAGTGAAAATAGGCGATATAGTGTATATGTCAGGCCAAATTCCGTTAGTTCCAGAAACGATGACGGTGCTTGAGGGCGATTTCTCAGCACAAGTTCGCCAAGTATTTGACAATTTAACTGCTGTTGCTGAAGCGGCTGGTGGCAATTTACAAGATATTGTTAAATTAAATATTTTCTTAACAGATTTGAGTCATTTCGGTACAGTGAATGAAATTATGGCTGAATATTTCCAACAACCTTATCCTGCTCGTGCAGCCATTGGTGTGGCATCATTACCTAAAGAGGTTCCTGTTGAGATGGATGCGGTTATGCATTTAGGTGCATAAAGAAAAATAGTTTAGATACTGTGGCAGATAAAATCACACTAACTCAGTCAGTCACCGCTTTAAAAGGGGTTGGCAGCAAAGTTGCCGAGCGCTTAGAAAAATTAGGCATCAATCAGATCCAAGACCTATTATTCCACCTGCCTTTAAGATATCAAGATCGAACACGTTTGCAGCCAATGGGCTCACTGAAATTGCATCAAGAAGTTTTAGTTGAAGGCACGATTCGTTTATCTCAGATTAAATTTGGACGCCGCCGTTCATTGCTATGCCATATTGAAGATGGCACGGGGTCATTAGTATTACGGTTTTTTCATTTCTCAAATACGCAATTACAACAATTAGCTCAAGGAGTGAAAATACGTTGTTTTGGTGAGCTACGTAATGGGCCATCTTCATTAGAAATGGTGCACCCTGAATATCAAGTGATTGCCGATGATAAAATAGTGCCTGTTGATGCAGAGTTAACGCCAATCTACCCAACAACAGAAGGCTTGCACCAGCTTAGTTTTCGTAAATTAATAAAGCAAGCGATTGCATTGCTGAACGATGAGTCGCTGCCAGAATTATTAACGGAACAAGCAAAGCTTAATTCTGTTGCAGATTATTCTTTAGTTGATGCACTACATTTTGTTCATCAGCCACCGCCTGACGTTGATGTACAATTATTATTAGATAAACGCCATCCAACTCAGCGACGTTTAGCGTATGAAGAATTACTCGCTCATCATTTGAGTATGAGAAAAGTAAAAGCACAAGCGCAACAGCATGCCGCACCCATTTTAAAAGGCAATGGCGATTATCGACAACAGTTGTTAGAACAATTGCCTTTTCCATTAACAAATGCTCAACAACGTGTAGTAACAGAAATTCTAGCCGATATTGCACAGCCAATTCCGATGCAGAGATTAGTGCAGGGCGATGTAGGATCAGGGAAAACAGTGGTGGCTGCAATGGCAGTGTTAGAAGCTATTTCTACGGGCTATCAAGCGGTAATGATGGCTCCCACGGAATTATTGGCTGAGCAACATTTACAGACATTTAAAACATGGCTGGAGCCACTAGGTATTCAAGTGGGCTGGTGTATCGGCAAACAAACAGCCGCTGAGCGCAAACAAGTGCTTGCAGATTTAATCCATGGAAAAATACAGGTGGCTGTAGGCACACATGCATTATTTCAAGATGAAGTAACATTTAATAATCTTGGTTTAGTGGTCATAGATGAGCAGCATCGTTTTGGTGTGCATCAACGGCTGGCACTACGAGATAAAGGTCGAGCAGCGGATAGTTTCCCTCATCAATTAGTCATGACAGCCACGCCTATTCCCCGAACATTGGCAATGACGGCTTATGCTGATCTTAATGTGTCAGTTATTGATGAGTTGCCACCGGGGCGTAGTCCTGTAACAACAGTTGTTTTACCTGATACACGGCGTGGAGAAATTGTTCAGCGTGTTCATATCGCTTGTCAGCAAAACCGTCAAGTATATTGGGTCTGTACATTGATAGAAGAATCAGAACATTTACAGTGTCAGGCAGCAGAAGATGCGGCTACAGAATTGCAAGATGCCTTACCTGATTTACGCATTGCATTAGTGCATGGTCGAATGAAATCGATAGAAAAAGAGCAAGTAATGCAGCAGTTCAAAGCCGGAAATATTGATTTATTAGTGGCGACGACGGTAATTGAGGTGGGTGTTGATGTACCTAATGCGAGTTTAATGGTGGTTGAAAATGCAGAGCGTTTGGGCTTGGCTCAGCTTCATCAATTACGTGGAAGAGTGGGTCGCGGCAGTGTACAAAGTCATTGTGTATTGATGTATAAATCACCCCTGTCTGAAAATGGTCAGGCACGTTTAAGTTGTTTGCGAGATACTAATGATGGTTTTGCTATCGCACAACGTGATTTAGAATTGCGCGGCCCGGGTGAGGTATTAGGGACGAGACAAACAGGCTTGCCACAATTTCGGGTGGCAGATGTGATGCAAGATCAAGATTTAATTAATGTTATGGCACAAGCAGCAGACCAATTATTAGCAAGTTCTCCAGAATTGAGTGATAAATTAATCGCTCGCTGGTTTGGGCATAAGATTGATTTTGGACAAGTATAAAGTGAGACATAATAGAGGTACCCTAAATGCATAACCGGACGCGTTGGCATCAGCCACAACGACGATTAATGCCTGCTAAACTGGCATCATGGTTAACCAGCACCGATTCGTTGACGAGACGTTTGCAGGCGCAGAATCATCATGGTTTTTCGGTAGAGTTATTAGGGAGCTGTTGGATAAAACCCCTAACAGATGAAGCTATATCATTAGGGTTGCCAGTGGCAGAACACGTATATCAGCGTGAAGTTCGTTTGATGGATGGAGACACTGCAAATGTCTATGCTCGCACTGTTATACCTCGCACTACTTATATGGCGATGCAACACCGATTTAATAGTTTGGGTAATAAACCGTTGGGTGAATTATTATTTACCGATCCTTTGGTTAAACGAGGCCCGATTGAAATCGCCTGTTTGAAGCCAGGGCAATGGTTATATGAAATGGCAGTGTTGGATGAAAACTATCGACCTGAAATGTTATGGGGAAGACGCTCAGCTTTTTATCTAAGCGGCAAAAGCTTGCTTGTTAATGAGATATTTTTGCCGACTTTATGGAATGAATGATGGAAAAGTTAAAACTGTATATAAGATTAATACGCTTAGATAAACCGATAGGCATTTTATTATTGCTATGGCCAACATTAACAGCACTGTGGATCGCTGCTGAGGGCATGCCAGATTACACTGTATTAACCGTGTTTGTGCTTGGTGTTATTCTTATGCGTAGTGCAGGCTGTGCCATAAATGATTATGCAGACAGAGAGGTTGACGCCCTAGTTGTGCGAACAATGAATAGGCCGTTGGCAACAGGTGAGTTGACTCCTAAAAATGCATTAATAGCGGCTGGAACGTTAAGCTTAATTGCATTTTCACTGGCAGCATTGAACCTTAATAAATTAACGATTTATATGTCAGTAGTCGCGGTATTATTAGCAGCTATTTATCCATTTATGAAGCGTTATACGTATCTACCTCAAGTCTTTTTGGGCGCTGCCTTTGCGTGGGCTATTCCTATGGCTTTTGCTGCTCAGACCAATGCTGTTCCTACTGTTGCCTGGTTATTGTTTTTAGCTAATGTATTGTGGACAACGGCTTATGACACCCTCTATGCCATGGCTGATCGAGAAGAGGATATGTTAGCTGATATTAAGTCTACAGCTATTTTGTTTGGTGATGATGACAAAGTGATTGTGGGCATTATTCAGTTTAGTTTTTTACTGGTAATGGCGCTAGTGGGTAGTAAGCTAGAAATGAGCTATATATACTACGTCGGAATTCTAATCGCTGCATTACTATCAATATATCAGTTGAAATTAGTAGAAAATAGAGAACCGGCACGCTGTTTGCAAGCATTCTTGAACAATAATTGGGTTGGTGCCGCATTGTTTCTCGGAGTGGTTGCCCATTATTCATTAAATTTATCAGTTTAATGCGGCAGAATTAGTTCCAGCGCCCATTAAACAATAATGGGGTTGGAATGAGCGGAAATTTATATACACGTAGGATGGGTGAAGAGTATGACACCATCTTTCGACAATGTGTCAGTCTAAATACAGAGCTACATAAACTCGTGCCTTTAGCTAAACAGATGCATTTATTATCATCCAATGCAGTGAGCAGTGCTGCTAGAGCAGGCAGTGAAGGTGATGCCTTTCGAGTGCTGACACAAGATATTCAGTTGCTAGGTGATGAAGTTTCAGATTGTATCGATGATACTCAAAAGGTCACCACCGACATTGTTAACTTAGCATCAACTTTGTCACGTTATTTTGCTAACTATCTAATCTATCTAGACCTACAAAGTCGCCTTGAAAATGTTGATACAGTCACCAAAGTCACCTATTTTGATCGAGGTAGAAAACAAGTTGTAGAGTCTATTAGAGAATATAATCATAAGTTAAGCCGCTGCTTGGGAGAGTTGAAAAACTTATTATCTCCTGTGGCAACACTGGTTAAAAAAGGTGAATATCTTGCCGTTTGTTCATCAGTTGAAGCCGCTAGCGCAGGTGAACATGGCGTTAGCTTTGAAGCGGTATCATCAATGTTACGTGAATTAGTGGGTCAACTAGGTGAACAATCCGTTCGTCAACGCATTTTATTACGTGACTTAACTGACTCAATGGAAAACCAACAAACAAATCAGAGGAATTTGCTTTATGCTCGTTGAAAATCTCTATAAGAAAAATACCCATAGCTGGATGGTAATGGGGCGAGACCCTGATAAGCGCCAAGAGGTAATTGATACCAATCAATATTTAATACAAAATAATGGACGAGGTTTATTACTTGATCCCGGTGGTATTGAGAATTTTGCAGTGGTAGCAGCAGAGTTTTCGAAGCATTTTGAATTAGCTAATGTTGAGGCTATTTTTGCATCGCATCAAGATCCTGACGTAATCTCTTCTTTGGCTTTATGGATCCAAACTAATCCAAAATTAATCGTATACGTGCCTCAAATTTGGGTCAGCTTTATTTCACATTTCGGAGTGAAAGAAGAAAATATGCGAGCTATTCCTGATGAAGGTGGAGTGATCACTTTAGGTGGACATGACTTAGAAGTTATTCCACAGCATTATTTGCATTCATCAGGGTGTTTATCGCTTTATGATCCGGATGCAAAAATCTTATTTTCGGGCGATATTGGTGCTGCTTTATTACCAGATGATGATACTGAGATGTTTGTAACGGATTTTGATGAACACACGAAACATATGGAATATTTCCACCGTCGTTGGATGCCTTCTAATTCAGCAAAATTACGCTGGATTGCTGAGATACGAAAACGGGATGTTGAAATGATCTGTCCGCAGCATGGTTCAATCTTTAAAGGTGATGATGTCGCCAAATTTTTAACATGGTTTGAGAATTTAGACGTAGGCTCAGGCTGGAGCAGTGTTCGATAAATATATACCCAAGTGAAACCAAATTGTAGCTTTTACTGCCGCGTCATCCCGGTAGGCTTGTAGCCGGGATCTGAGTATAAACAAGACTCCCACTAACCACGTGTGGGAGTGACGGAGGAGTGAATTGAATGGTCACTGGTATAGACTAAAAATTTGATTTATGGGTAAAATGAATCCATGAATAAATTAATCAATGGAATGATCATAATTAGCCTGCTTGTGCAGGCTAATTTTTTGTGTGCAGAGGTATATCGAAGTCAAGATACCAATGGCAATATTAGTTTTTCCGACAAACCCTCATCCAATGCAACACTGCAAAAGTCCGACACACATTCTCAACGATACAAAAATAAAGTAGCGTATGTTTATGATGGCGACACCATCAAACTAGAAAATGGTGAAAAAATACGCTTGCTAGGGATAGATACACCAGAAGTAGCCAGTCATTACCGAAAAGCGACTCCGGGTGGCAATGTCGCAAAAAAATGGCTAACAAAACGATTAGAAGGTGCAGATGTTTATTTGGAATATGATCAAGAAAAACGTGATAAATATAAACGAGTATTAGCCCATGTTTTTTTAAAAAATGGCGAACACATTAATGTCACATTAGTTAAAGAAGGCTTAGCGATTGTTAACTTGTTCCCACCAAACTTACGTTATAAAAATGAATTGTTAGCCGCCCAAAAAACTGCCCAACAACAGCATCTAGGCATGTGGGCAATGAAGCGTTATCAACTTACATCGGCAGATAAAGTAAGAAAGGTATCGGGCTGGAAACGCTATCAAGGCACCGTGCAATCCATTAAAAATAATCGTAAATACGTACGATTATTCATAAACAAGAAATTAAATATTCGAATAGCAAAACAAAATCTCTATTTATTTCCAGATCTTGAAACGTATATTGGTCAAAAAGTCGAAGTAAGAGGCTGGTTGTCGGGGAAAAAATCCCCTTTTTCTATTTTAGTCCGTCATCCAAGTGCCTTGATAATATCGGATTGAAAATCAAGTTGGCTGACCCCTTGATTCGCTTGGGGTCAATTTCGTGAAAAATGCCATTTTTAGTCATTTTAGCATGCTGAACTAATGAAAGCGGTTTTCTCTATTTATATTCAATAGCTAATAACGATCTACTTTGATCAAAGATATTTGCCGGCATACCCAATGCTTGCTTAAGTGCAATATCGCGATCGAATGGATTTTTGATTTTTGTAATTTGCCACATTTGGTTTAAGGTAAGATTTAAGGGGAAGTAGTAGGGTGACACTAACACCATATTATTGAGTGGAAAATCACTGCCATAGATTAATCGCCCTTTAAGTTTATCTTCGACTAAAGCGGTATTCAAATAGCCCAATTTATTAATTTGAGTGAGGCTGGAAATATCGGCATATAAGTTAGGGTATTCATCAAACATTTCTAAAATTCGTTGATAATTACTTTGCTGATCTGTTTCGCCTGTGGTGGCGATATGGCCTGCAATTACGGTTACACCCAGTGAGAGTGGTAATCTTAAACGCTGTGGATCACCATATTCATCAATGGCGCTGCCGAATGAACGTTCTTGGCCGGTATGACTTAATAACGGCAAGTTGAGTTCTTTTAATTTTTTGTAAAAAGGGATGATCTTTTCATCGGCTGGATCAATATGTTGAATATTTGGGATCCATTTAATCAGTACTGCACCTTGTTGTTTTGCTTGTTCTAAAAGTGCTAAAGCATCAGGACGATAGGGATTGATGCTGGCACCAAAATAAAGAGAAGGATATTTCGCTGTTTGCTGTGCTACAAAATCATTGGGGATATAAACTTGGGTTTTAGTTTTATCTAAAAGACCATTTTTATCGATCACGCCATCCATCGCTAAAATAACAGCACCACCAATTTGTTGTGATTGCTCGATAAGTTGGGCCACTTTTTTCACAACTAATTGGTCGCCATGTTGTTCTATTTGTTCACGTGTAATACCAAAGGCATTTAGGTAATAATCAAATTTATAGCCTTTTTTCATTTCATCTGAAACAAAGCTGTCACTGCCATAACCTAAACCTGCAATGTGGACATGCATGTCGATAATGGGTGACGTGGGAAGTGCTTGAGGTGGTAATACGGGGCCTTTAAAAAAGATAAATCTTAGTGTGAGTGCGATTATAAAAATTATAATTAGGGTATAAATTAAGCGGCGGAGTAGTTTCATTTTTTTGGCCAATTTTTTTGCATTTCTAAGAATAGGAACGAAGCTGACCATGTGATTAACACTAAGCCAGCCAAAGATTCTAAACCCGTTAAAAATCGAATGTGGCCAGTGGGTTCAATATCGCCAAAACCTACAGTGGTAAAGGTGGTAAAGGAAAAATAACTACAATCGACTAAGCTTTGATCAAAGTTGCCAGAGAGTGCACCTAAACCTTCGATGTTAATCATTAAAAAGTAAGCAAGTGCAAATAGCCAAATTTCTATAACATGTGCAGTAAGAATGGCAAAGACACCTGTTAATACACGATATCGAGGACGAATGGCATAATTAGGTAATCTTTTAGCAAGTTGGTAAAGAATCTCGTAATGTATTAATACACAACAAGCTACAACAACAGAATTAATAAGGATTGTCAGAAACATAGTGATTAATGATTGCGGTGAACGCAGTTCCTACCAGAGTTCTTTGCCGCATATACGGCCTGATCTGCAGATTCTAGGAGCTGGGAAGTGGTTGCTATTTGAGTGCTTTCAGCCATTGTTGCAAGTCCTATAGATAAGGTAAGTTTTAGATACTCTGAGGTGCCAATATCGAAATCAGTGTTTGCAATAGAGATACGAATTCTCTCAGCAATATCGTATGCGACATTACTGTCAGTATCAGCAAGAATGATAACAACTTCTTCGCCACCATAGCGTGCAAGCACATCACTGGTTCGCATACTATCACTGAAAATGCGTGCGGCCTGTTTTAATACTAGATCACCAGCATGATG
>NVWQ02000011.1 GCA_002733715.2 Methylophaga sp. | reverse complement strand
AATAGGAATATCTTCTATTCTTTCTGCTAAGCGCGGCAAAGACAAGGTCACCACATTAAGTCGATAATATAGATCCATGCGGAATAATTCTTCCTTGACTAATTTTTGTAGATCTCGATGGCTAGCAGAAATCACTCGAACATCAACAGAAATTGTTGTGTTTGCGCCCACAGGACGAATCTCACCTTCTTGTAAAGCACGTAAAAGCTTAACTTGAAATGCGGGTGACATATCACCAATTTCATCTAAAAATAGGCTACCGCCATCCGCAACCTCAAACAAACCTTGTCGGGATTCAGTTGCACCAGAAAACGCGCCTTTTCGATGCCCAAACAACTCCGATTCAAGCAACTCTTCAGGTATAGCACTACAATTCACCGCCACAAACTTTTTGTTACTGCGATTACTGGCCTTATGCAAAGCCTGAGCAATAAGCTCTTTGCCCGTACCGCTTTCTCCTTGAATATAGACACTCACATCACTTTGAGCAACGCGTTTCACCTCAGCAAGTAGATTTTCCATCAAGACACTTTGCGTAATAATGTCTCGCCGCCAAAGATCGTATTTTTTAGTTTCTAGGTTGGGTAATGCCCCGCTATTTAATGCTAATGCTTTGCCAATTAAAGCAAGTAACTCTTGGCTATCAAAAGGTTTGGTCAAAAAACCGAAAGCACCTTGTTCTGTAGCAAATACGGCTTCTTTAATAGTGCCATGAGCAGTCAAAATAATAACCGGAAGTGTTGGATACCGTTCTTGAAGATGACTAAATAATGTAAGCCCATCCATTTCATCCATACGAAGATCAGTGATAACGAGTTGTGGTCGATAGCTAGGCACGAGTGTAATCGCTTGCTGCCCATTCGATGCTGTTTTAATATCAAGACCTGTTGCCCGCAAACGAACGGCTAACAATTTCAGCAAACTAGGATCATCATCTACTAGTAAAATACGTCGGCCTTGAAAATTATCTTCCATCTGCTCATTCATCAAGTTTTTTATTCATGTCTGTTTCAATGGCTTTAAGTTCCTCTATCTTAGAGTTTTCTTGTTTTAATGCTGTTTGTGCTTTTTTTAATTTATTCGATAAGTAAGTTCTTTCTGTTTGCAATTTTCGAATGCGATTTAAAACATTAATTTGGTTGTTATTCATCCATAGTAAAGACGCGCTCGTATCAGGATCGGCTTCAAGCACTTGCAACAATTCAATAGTTCTATTTATATTTATACAACTAAAGTTATGATTTACTGCGTAGACCAATAACCACGCTGATTGCCAATCTGCTTGTATTCGATATTCTTCTTTAAGTTGCTGGCAAGCTATTTTGAGTTGCGGTCCCTCAAGCCCAGCATAGCGCCTGCCCTGTTCCAATAGATTGTAAATTTGTACTTGTTCAACAGTTATTAAATAGTCAATAACTTGGGCGACAGGCTTCGTAACAGCTAACGGCGTCTCCACAGGCATGGGCAATACTTTTTCTTCAGGCAAATATGCTTGGCAAGCTTGGAGATTAATTAATAGTAAATACAAGCATAAAGTAAGGTGTTTTTTCATTAATTTAAGTCTTTACTCTGTGGAAATTGTAGGGAAAACCGAGCGCCGAGATAAACATCATTACTAGGTAATAATTCAATCGTACCATTATGTGCTACTAAATAATGCATCACCAGTGAAAGTCCTAAACCTGAACCTTTTATTCCCTCAAACTTAGGCACTTCTCCTTGATAAAAGTCATTAAAAATAAAAGGTTGGTTCCCCGGAAAGATACCTGTTCCTTGATCTTCTATGATAAATTCCACCTTATCCTTCTCCACCAACAAACTAATCCCAATCGTACCATTAATCGGAGAAAATTTAAGGGCATTAGAAAATAGGTTGCTAATAATAATTTTAAGCTTCTCGTAGTCTGCGCGAATATAAGTACGATTGAAACTATTTTTTATCGAAATATCTCTATTTTGAAGTAGTAATTGATAGTCTTTAATAACACGTTCGAGCAGTTCATCTAATGCAAATGTAGAAAAATTCAGGTCGATTTGTGTTGCAATTATTTTTTGATGTTCTAATAAGTTTTCAACTAAATTGTGAATGTTAATATTACCTATTTTCATTAATTGGATAATTTCTTGTTGTTCTGCGTTGAGCTCTCCTACAACATTATCTGCCAATAAATCAGTCCCTTCTTTTAGCGTTGCCAACGGCGTTTTAAGTTCATGAGAAATATTTCGGATAAAAAGCTCTTTTTCTTGTTCCAAGCGATTAAGCGTTTGGCGAAGAGACTCAAGGCGAATACCCAGTTCAGTTATATCTTTAGGCCCTGCAATGGCAATAGGCTCTTCAAAGCCAATTTCACCTAAATTACGAATAGCTTGCCCCACTTTTCTTATAGGTCGAGTTAGAAAATAGACAAAAATAAGTGCGAGTAATAGTGCAAATGAAACACCCATAAAAGCAGCATAGATTAACCGTTTCTGCATATGCCTCGATCGCGCGGCTAGTGTATCTGCTTCTATCCCAATACGCTTTTCACTATCGTTTACTAACGCTCTAGCTTGAGTTGTGAGCTGATCAAAAGCGCTTAAGTCAGATTTAGCTAGCTGAAGGGTATCTTTTTCTGACTTCGTCAAAATATCTTGATGTAACTGAGCTTCTGTAGATTTAATGATTTCTAATTTTTCAAATATGTCCATATCGCGGGTATAAGCCTGTAACGACCAAATAACATCCAAGAAAATCGCTCTATTTTCCAAATAAGATGTAAATAGTTCTGGTTCGTCCAATACTTGAAACTGCCGAATATTGCGCTCCATAGATATTAAGCGTTCTAATAACACACGACTACTTTCGGTATGTTTCACCGCTTGAAATAAGGTTTGTTGGCTTTGCTGGGTATACTTCCCTACATCTAATACCGTATAGACGATAACAACAATTAACGGCACAGAAACAATGATGAAACTAGCTAAAACCCACTGATAGAGAGAGCCAATACTAAACGTTTTACTTTTTAAGAGTTTATTGTTCATCACAGATTAATTAACCGTCAGTATCAGCCCCATTACGCTTACAATTATGCCATCTATCTTCGCTAAAAATGAACATAAAAGCCAGTATGGCTCCTGACACTATCAGCCTAACCCCACTTTAATTAACCCTAGTGGCATAAATTACGGTTGGTGGAAGCGCCTCTTTCTGGCTCCGTAAAATAATCACTATTACGTCATCAATTTGTCATTTTAGCCCACTATCATCTTTTTTGAGAAGCAGTTCAAACTTTAATTTTCAAAGGAAACAATGATGATATTAAACAGTAAAAAAACATTAATGACATTAGTCATTGCAAGCCTACCTTTTGCTGCATCAGCAAAATCTATAAATGTCACTGAATCATGGCGGTATTGGCATTCTGGTACTGAGAATATTCAATTAAAAGACAGTGCCGAAATCGTTTCTTTTGATTCTCTAAGCAATAATATTTATGTCACATCATCTAAAGGTCAAAAATTAGATGTATTAAACCCCGTAACGGGCGCTAAGATTTCTAGTGTTGACCTGTCAGCATATGGCTCTCCTAACAGTGTTGCCACATATGGTGGAATTGTAGCTGTTGCCGTCGAAGCTGATACAAAAACAGATCCTGGTCAAGTTATTTTTTTTAATGCTTCAACAGGTGCTTTTCAAAAAGCCATCACTGTTGGCGCGTTGCCTGATATGCTGACTTTCGCCAAAGATGGTAAAAATCTTATTGTTGCCAATGAAGGGGAAAGTAAAAAAGGTATCGATCCTGAAGGGTCTGTTTCTATCATAGATATGTCAAATGGTGTCAGCAATGCGACTGTTTCTACTGCAGGTTTTTCTTCATTCAATAGTCAGCGAACAACTTTAAAAGAGAATGGCGTTAGAATTTTTGATAGTGCTGGTTCAGTCGCTCAAGATTTAGAGCCAGAATATATTGCAACAGCAGGCGGAAAAGCTTACGTCACATTACAAGAAAATAATTCGCTAGCGATCGTTGACATTGCTACAAATACAGTCACTGATATTATCTCGTTTGGCACAAAAGATCACAGCCTTCCCGGCAATGGATTGGATGCCTCTGACAAGCAAGATGAGGGGAATATTCAAAATTATAATTTAAAAGGTTTATATCAACCTGATGCTATTTCAGCCTATGAAATAGCGGGGGAAACCTATCTCGTTACCGCTAATGAAGGTGATTCGCGCAAAGAAGATGTGCGGATGAGCAAAGCCAATCTAGATCCTTCGGTCAGTCTTATTGAAGATGGCCGAATTAAAATTTCTAGTATCGATGGTGATATAGACGGTGATGGCGATATAGATGTGCCATATAGCTATGGTGCACGTTCATTTTCAATTTGGGATGACCAAGGTCAACAGCTATTTGATAGTGGTGATTTTCTTGAGCAATTAACTATTGATGCAGGCACTTTTATTGAAACACGCAGTGATAATAAAGGCCCAGAACCAGAAGGTATAGCATTAGGCTTCTTTGATGATATGTTTCTTGCATTTGTTGGCTTAGAGCGCGCTGGTGGCATCGCGATTTTTGATATTACCAATCCCAATTCTCCTAGCTTTCTGGACTATATATTTAACGATATGGATATAGCACCAGAAGGGTTAACCTTTATTAGCGAAGATGAAAGTAACGACGGTTTTGCTTTTTTATTAGTGTCTAATGAAAAAAGCGGCACGACCACACGCTACAACATTTCTGCGGTTCCTATTCCAGCGGCATTATTCATGTTTGCGCCTGCTTTAGCTGGTTTTATTGGTTTACGTCGCAAGGCAAAAAGCATTATTAACTAAGTAGCTGTAGCTGCTGCTAGATTAAATAAGCCGTAATGATTTATTGTGAACATTACGGCTTTTTATTGTCTAACATTTACCGGCAATCAATGCCTTGCCTAAAACGTTTTTAAATCCCATTGAAACGTGCAGATTGAAGTATCATGGGTATATACTGAAATCAGTTCTAAATTAGAGAGTGTACTTACATTTTATGGGATTATCTAAAAAACTAGGTGAATGGCAAGAAGCCAAACTCATCGATAGCGCGACGGCCGATAAAATTAGTGACTTTGAAGCGCTAAAATCAAAACCTATCGCACTCTGGGCATTTGGCGGTTTAGGTGCTTTTGCCATTATTTTAGGATTAGTATCCGTTGTTGCATCTAATTGGATGCAAACACCTGACTGGGTAAAACTAGCGGCCGATCTTGTTTTATGTCTCGCTATAGCACTCACCTTATATCGTGTTATATCTAAAGAAGATACCAGCGCTCGTAGCCAGTGGTTACGGGAAATATTAGTCATTTTTTATTATGGCTTTACCCTTGCTTCCATGGCATTGATCGGCCAAACATATCAACTCGGCGGCAGCATTGCCAAACTATTGCTGGTGTGGACATTGCTCACCATTCCCATTGTATTACTAGGTCGAGGTAAGTTTCTCGCAGTATTGTGGATTGTCGGTATCAGTACAACCTATGCCTTCAATATAAATGCATTCGAAGATATCCTTAGAACCTTTGTTTCCCACCGCTATTTATTAGACGTTCTGCTCGGCGTTTTATATGTCTTATCACCCTTCTTTTTTATACTGTTATCTCGCATTCCGTGGTTAGTGAAACATCGCCCTGTTATGGCAGGTGAACTGTCACGTTATAGCTGGTTAGCGATTATTATCGGTGGCTGGTTTTGCCATTTCTTATGGTATGAATCTATCAACGGCTCAGCAAATGATATAAAATCACTGCAAATTTTCCTTGCTGTTACTTTCTTTGCCACAGCAGCAATGACCGCATTTATCCCTAAGCTTTATGCCACCAGAACAAAAGACACACATTTGGCGATGCGTGTTGTATTGATAGCTACATTCATCATCGGTGCCACCGCATTGTGGCATGATCGTTCTTATCCTGTGATAGGCGCAATCATTAATATTGCTTATATGATTGTATTAGCATGGGCGGCACTCAAGATACATTCCATCAAACTATTTAATGTGATGACAGCCTTGATTTGCATACGCTTATTATTCATTTATTTCGAGGTGTTTGGCTCAATGTTAGAAACCGGTATTGGCTTAGTTGTTGGCGGTGTTATAACACTATTAGTCGTATGGGGCTGGTTTAAAAAGGCTGATTCCTTGGCACAGTATTTTGGTTTATCGCAGACCAGTAAAAGAGAGGGAGACGCATAATGAACAATAAAAAACTATTTATGGTTGTTATGATTCCTTTTATTTTATTGTGCTTGTTAATTGCTCGTGCCGAATATCATTTAAGTGTTGGTGCACAGTGGGATTTCGCCATCACCGGCTATGACCCCCGTGATTTACTGCGCGGCCATTATTTACGTTTTAGATTGGCCTATGATTGGCAAGAGACTAAGAATGAATGTAGTGGCAGAACAAGCTGCTCTTATTGTTTAACAGATATCGGCGAGCAGGCGCCCAAAGTACAAATAGTGGACACCCATACTGCAAAACAATGTGATGGTTTTATGCAATACGATGACTTACAAACACCTTTAAATCGTTTTTATATTGCTGAAACACAGGCTAAATTAGCGGAAGATATTCTTCGCCAGGCCAGAATTGATAATACAGCTTATTTAAGGCTGTCAATCAACAAAAAAGGCGAACCAAGAATTGTTGATTTGCTGATTGATGGGCGACCTTTGGAGGAATTATTGAAAGAAGCCTCGAAGGAAGAATAAAGGTCATTTCACTAAGGTAAAAGTTATCCGCAACTTGATTTTCATCGAGGACGCCTCACTATAATACTGCCTTTCCATGGGCCATATTTTGTTGTTTGTATGCCGTTGCGGTTTGAACCTTGATAACTCGGCTGCCCCTTAACAGCTTGAATTTCGATATGCCCACCGGTTGAAGAAATCACACCCGCATGAACAGCTGCTCGACAAACTTTCGAATCATCCGTGTATGGACCCGATCCCCAAACAGTACCTTTACTAGTTTGAGCTGCTGTACAAAGACAATCGATAGTACGTCCTGTACCACGCAGATCTATAGCAGTGTTTGGACATACCGTATCCGAAGCCAATGATCTTGATGCAAATGAACGTGTTGCTACTGCTGTGGTGGTTGCCACAATTTGTCCACTAGCAAGACGAACAAAGCCAGAATTATCTAATGGAGGATGCGGTTCGACAACACCGCAGGAGGCATCTTCAACCCAGAAAATCCCCCAAACATTGAGGTTAGTATTGATCCCTGCCAATATCGCTTCAGATGCCGCCGTACCAGCGACCCCTGTGATTGCGCCCGCCGCCGCCACCTTTGGTGAAGCAGGCGAGGTTATTAGTGATGTAGCTGCGCCAATAACTGCGCCGACCACATAACTTATCGCACGATCTGCATCCGCCAATACACAGGCTGTCGGGTGCTCAAAATCAGCAGTTGGTGCATCTGATCGCAATACTTTTGCCGGTGCGAATTTGCAAGCTTGAACCCAATCCCCTCCAGCATTCCAAAGGACCGATGAGTAACTTCTCATTCCTTGTGAAGAAACCGCGCCACTATTAGCGTCCTCTTTTTCCATATCTTTTACACAGCCATTGTCGACAAAACCTCCCCACTTAAGCGGTATACTGCAGGCTTCTTCCCTATACCATTCGCCCCAGATCCCAGTATTAAAGGCGTCTTTTGCACAGCGATCAGGCGTTCCCCAGTTTTCTTTTCCTGCGACACCTGCCGTATTAGTTGCTGCACATTCGGCCTCCCAATTCTTGCTCCCCATCAAATGTGCTGAATAGACTTGTTTATTTGGCCCAAAACAGCCTGCTTTTTTCCAATCCTTCCATTGAAGAGCACTTGGACAACGTGAGTCATTTGCGACCTTCCATTTACCCCATATTCCGGTGGCACCTACAGGCCTGTCTTTTTCACAACGATAAGGCAGTCCAGTTGCGCCATATTGATTTAAATTTGGCGGACGCTGTCCCTTAATTTTATTGCCACAAGTATCCTCCCAAGATTGTCCCCAAGGAATACCGTCAAGATTAGCTGTGACCAAGCCCCTACCGGGCGAGAGACAAACATGTTTAACATCTTTCCAGCGAAGTTGAGCCGAGACAACGGATGAGAAAACTAAAAGAAATAGTAATAAAACGCTTAAATTAAAAGGTGTATTTAACCTCACTAGCTTTTTCATTTCATATCCCCTTTTAGAGTTCATCGTAAAAATGAAGCTTTTCCTGCTATAAATCATGAAAAAATCAAAGGAGAAGCCATGATTTCACACACCCTCACCATCTAATTGTCAGAGTATATACCCAAACTGCTTGAAGCTGCAGATATAACCATCCAAGTTAGATGACATTAATTGAGCCATCAGACGATGAATAGAGGTCATGATTCCTTTTATTTTATTGTGCCTACTTATTGCACGTGCCGAATATCATTTAAGTGTCGGCACACAATGGGATACAGCCATAACAGGATATGCCCCCCGTGATTTACTACGCGGCCATTATTTACGTTTTAGATTAAACTCTCACTGACAACATACTCAAATTGCCAAACAATGTGATGGCTTTATGCAATATGATGAATTATTAACACCGTTAAACCATTTTTATATTGTTGAAGTTTATTAAACATTCAAATAGCGTTTACGTTTAGTAGCTTTGAGTTGCCTTAAATCGACCAAAACTAAGCCATCAATACATTGGTTGAAATTTTCATCAATATTAAAATCAATAAACCGCACGCCTCCAGCTTCACATAAATCTGAATATTGCTTGTATAACACGGGGACCACAACATTCATATAGGCCAATTGAGACTTCATAATTTTATAGTCTTGCTCATAATCTAAACCCGAAATAAGCTGATTCACTTGTTGCTGAATTTCATTATCAATAGCATAAGGATTGCGCGCATCAGCCAACCCTTCGGCGTCGTTGAAATAGAGTCTGTAAAAGCTAACAATTAATGCTTTTGCAAAATCAGGATAGCTATCACTCAAGCTAACAGGGCCAAATAAATAGTTAATAGTAGGATATCGCTTTAAGTATGCACCTATGCCACACCAAAGATAATCTAGGCTTCGCTTACCCCAATATTTAGGGTTAACAAAACTCCGCCCCAACTCAATACCTTGTTCAAAATAGCTAGCCATCTTTTCTTGATCATAATTAAATAGTTCTTGGCTATAAATTCCACGGCTATTAGACATTGAAAATAAACGCCTAACTTCTCCAATACGATAGGCACCGGCTATTTCTAAATCATCATCATCCCACAATATAAGATGCCGATAATCACGGTCATAGCGATCAATATCCGTTTTATTGCCTGTGCCCTCGCCTACTTTACGAAAAGTAATCTCGCGTAAACGCCCTATTTCATACATCACCGCTGAGTCAGGTCGATATTCGAATAAGTAAATCTTCTTACCATCCGCTGTTTCGCCCAATAATTCTGCTGTTGCTAATTCCTTTTTTATTGCACGTCGATCTTGTGGATGGACAATTGTTTTTTCTGTCTTAAATAACGAAGATCTATTTTTAGCTAAGCGATATAAATGACGTTTAATCAGCTTTACTTTCTCTTTCTCAACTATTGGTAACTGTTCAATTTTTTTATAAGGAATGGCTTCTCCAACACGAAATGAAATTGTTTTTGAATTTTTATTAAATATCTCATGTGCCAATAACATGCTAGCTAATGGCTTATAGACCATTGAGCTACTGTAAAATAATGATGAATTCCTCGCCCCTATAAATATAGGTAATACGGGCGAACCTGTTTTTTTAGCAAAGCGTAGAAATCCATTTGACCATTTAGCATCTCTCACGCCATTAGGTCTAATCCGTGACACTTCACCAGCAGGGAAAATAATAACCGCCTCATCGTTATTCAGACTTTCGGTAATTTTCAAGACGCTATTTTTACAGGTAGTTTTATTTACAATATCGACAGGAAGTAACAAATTTTCCACTGCCTGAAAATTCATCAGTACATCATTAACAATAATTTTTACATCGCGTCGCACTTCACTAACAAGCTTAAGCAAGGCAAGGCCATCTAAGGCGCCAAGCGGATGATTCGCAACAATGACAACACGCCCAGTTGCTGGTATGTTTTTTCGGTCGCGATGAGAAATAGCATAGCTAAAATTAAAATGCTCTAAGACTTGATCAATAAAATCAATGCCTTTTAAGTCTTGATGCTCTTCTAAGAATTGGTTGATTTCCAGTTCATAACTAAGCTTTCGCACGATAGCTAAGGTTGGTTTCTTTATCCACGGACTTTTATGTTCAAATCGCGGAAATTTTTGTTGTATAGCTTGCTCTATATTCAACATGTATCTACCTTAATATATACCTATGGTTGTTACAGTTTAATTAAGTGATGTTACAAATTTATAACCGCTAGGCTACAGTTCTATTACAATAAATTTCTGTCATAGCTCCTCACTTAGTTTGTACTAAAAGCTAAGATCTTTAAATTGTGATATGGAAGAAAAGTGATGATTACACCTAATTAAAACGATCAATCAAATCTTGATTTTTAGCCTTGACTCCCCCATATTCAACAATTGCTTTATTCATATTTTAGGAATGTACCATGCGAATTTTATTGTTTTTAGCCACCAATGCCGCAATTTTAGTGGTGTTAAGCATCACCATGCGATTGCTTGGTGTCGAAGGTGCGCTTGATGCAAACGGTGTTGATTTAAATATCAGCGGTTTACTAGTCATCTCTGCTGTTGTCGGCTTCACTGGCTCGTTTATTTCTTTAGCTATTTCAAAATGGATGGCGAAACGCTCAACGGGTGCAAAAGTTATCGAAACACCGAGCAACGACACTGAACGCTGGTTAATTGAGGTCGTCACCCGCCAAGCACAACAAGCGGATATTGGCATGCCCGAAGTCGCCATTTATCAATCAGATACACCCAACGCATTTGCCACCGGCATGAGCAAAAATAATGCTCTTGTTGCCGTGAGCACAGGCTTGATGCAATCAATGACAAAAGACGAAGTAGAAGCCGTGTTAGCACATGAAGTCAGCCATGTTGCCAATGGCGATATGATCACCATGACCTTAATTCAAGGTGTGGTGAACACCTTTGTTTTCTTCTTGTCGCGAGTGATTGGGCATATTGTTGACAGGGTAATTCTAAAAAATAATCGCGGCCATGGCATCGGCTATTTCGTTACCTCGATGATTGCACAAGTCGTACTCAGTATTCTTGCCAGCACCATCGTCATGTGGTTCAGCCGTAAGCGCGAGTTCCGAGCTGATGCAGGCGCTGCAAAATTAGTCGGCCCCAGCAAAATGATTGCCGCATTACAACGATTAGATAGCGGCAACACCGAAGCGCTCCCCGAACAGATGCAAGCAATGGGCATCGCCGGCAGCAAAAAAAGCCGCTTTGGGGAGCTATTTGCAACCCATCCCAGCCTAGATGACAGGATTACTGCATTGCGTAGTTTAGGGTGAATTAGGGCCTTTAAATTGGGCTAATCAACCGAGCCGATTAGA
This sequence comes from Methylophaga sp., assembly GCA_002733715.2. Lineage (GTDB taxonomy): Bacteria > Pseudomonadota > Gammaproteobacteria > Nitrosococcales > Methylophagaceae. The sequence goes on along the minus strand of NVWQ02000011.1, from coordinate 47,872 downwards.
AAACAGCTTCGTCATCCCAGTAGGCTTCTAGCCGGGTTCTGAGTATAAACAAGACACCCACTAACCACTCGTGGGAGTGACGGAGGAGCGAAAACGCTGTAGATTGAATGATTATGGTTATATACACTTGCCTTATATCAATTAGAGAGTGCAGAAATGAAGAGAAGAAAAAGTATTTTACAAAGATCATCGAGCTTTATTGGAAAGATCTGTTTTTTATTAGCCGTATTATGTGCAGCCATTCTTTATTTCAAGATTAAGGAGCTGGGTATGCAGCATGTCATCTCTGCCAGCTTTCTGGCCTCATTTTTCTTTTTTGTTTTTGTCGGGGTTGTATTAACCGTTATTGGTAATGCTGATATCCCAAGCTTTAAAGTAACATCTATTTCCGAAACTCAGAATGTTAATAATGAAGAAGGAAAACAGAGTAATTAACCTTTTTCCTTTTAATTGAGCTAAAACTAAAAACCAATCGAGTCTGTCCCCATTGATTTTTTAATTAAATTGATCTTAATTTTTGCACCCAATGAGAAAAGTGTTTGCACTCTTGCTCCATAACGGAAAGGGTTATCTTCTTAGCAATCAATGGTCCGTGTCGTGTTTTCTTATATTTTGGTGATAAAATTTTCAACCGAGCCGAAGGTTTGGTTTCATACCCATCATTTATATGCTCTGGTGTCGTTACACTATCAATAATTGATTGAAGTGCATCTCGTGAATATTCCCAACCAGTCTCGACAGAAACTAATGCTTCAATATCAGAAAAGAGTAACCCCTCATATTCATATGGTTGAATATAAGGAATGAATCGTTGTTCTTCACAGCCTATTTCTTCAATAACGCATCTATGCAATCCATCCTCAAGCAACAATACTTTATGATAAACATCATTTTCTCGCGAAGCTTCATCAAATAATGGAAAGCTGGGGCTAAGCGCGTACAAGTCGAACATCGTAGTTACAACAGCATCAGGATATTGTCTTAATGTATTCCGTACACTGCGCAGAAAACGGTCAAGATTAATGCCTCCACCAGCTTGACTCCTCGATGTCGGCATCAGAATGGGTTTAATATAAATTGAATTTGATCTAAACGATGGTGCTAACACATCCTTTATAAATCGTTCTTCAGTCGCTCCTTCTGCAATAACATAAACCTCCATGCTTAAGGCCTACCTCCCAATACATTTTGTTTCCACAAATCTCCAATAGAATAATCTTCTAACCAATCGCTTAGCTCGTCTGATGACAATCTTTTAAAAGTGGATGCCTCATTCTCTTGATCAACAACGATGATATCTTCTGGCATCAATTCATTTATTAACTCAACAGATTGAGTAGAAATAATTAACTGCTTATCTTCAGAAATCTGCTTAAAAAGGTCTGCGAGGATTGTGATCGCGTATGGGTGCAGTCCAAGCTCAGGCTCATCAATCAACACTGTATCTGGTAATAACTTGACGGGTTGCAATAATAACGTTGCCAAGCATATAAAACGTAATGAGCCATCTGATAGCATGTGAGCTTTAAAGGGAGTATCCGGCTTACCTTTTTGATACCACTCTAATTCAATAGATGATTGTTCTCGGTGAATAAAATCACCAAAGAAAGGAAGAACCAATCGAATCGTTTCAATAATTCTCTCGTATGACTTACCGTGCTCTTCCTTCAATAATTGTAAATATGCAGCCAAATTTGCAGCATCACTTTTCAGTCTTAAATTGTCATCTCGATTATGTTTTTGCTTAACCTTTGCTGTCTCGCTGGTATCATGGAAATGGTAAACTCGCCAATTACTTACCGAATTCCTAACATAAGGAGAGTACTGGTCTTCAGCATCTTTTAATTTTGATTCTTCATGAGCTGAACCTAAAACCGCACCCACTTGTGAAGGGTAGAGCACGCCAGCAAACCAGCTGACCTCTCGCTCAAAAATTAGTCGGTTATCATTAGTAGGTATTAAATCAAATTTATAACCATTCTTACCGAAGTAAAATTCAGCATGAAATTTATCGGTGCTAGAACGCCCAAAATGTAAAATCGCATCAGGCCCACCTTGCACCTGAACATAAGTGGCAAGATTCTGTTCATACATTTCATTCAGCATGCGAAACAAATTTATAAAATTACTTTTTCCGGCTCCATTTGCACCAATAAGCACATTCAAGTCGCGAAGCTCAAAGCTTCGTAATTCCTTAATAGATTTATATCCAGATATGGATAGAGAGCTAACTCTTGACATTAGCCCGTCCCATTTAGATAACTAAACATTTCAACACCTTCAATTTCAATAATCCCTATCATACCGTGATAAAGCTCTTTCCTAAAAGAAATTTCAGTTTGAGGAAGCTACTTTAATCAATCATTACTATGCAATGCCGTATTCAATCCACCCCATAAAGTTCCATCCGTCACAATCGCTTCAACCGCACCTGTTTGACTATGTCTTCTAAATAATAAGCCTGATTGACCAGACAATTTTCTGGCCGATACAATCTCACCATCGGGCATTTTCACTTTTGTACCGGCTGTTATGTATAAGCCTGATTCGATAATGCAGTTATCGCCTAATGAGATGCCTAAACCTGCATTAGCACCCAATAGGTTCTTTTTACCCATTGAGATAACGGTTGTGCCGCCACCTGATAATGTACCCATGATTGATGCGCCACCACCAATATCAGAACCATCGCCGATCACCACTCCCGCACTGATGCGGCCTTCGACCATTGAATGACCCAATGTGCCGGCATTGAAGTTACAGAAACCTTCATGCATTACGGTTGTACCTGACGCTAAATGCGCGCCTAGTCTGACACGATCGGCATTACCGATACGTACGCCTTCTGGAATCACATAATCCGTCATCCGTGGGAATTTATCGATAGAGGTGACGTTAAGCTGATGATCTTCTGCCGCAATTAGTTCACGCAGGTTTTCTACTTCACCGGGTAGAACCGGGCCTGCTGATGTCCATGCTACATTGGCTAATAAACCGAACACACCATCGAGGTTAATTTCATTGGGTTTAACTGCACATTCTGACAATAAGTGAAGTCTCAAATAGGCTTCTTCAGCTGATTTGGGGGCATCATCGATTGATTGAATTTCAACTTCTACAAAATCACTTTTGATCAGGCCTACTTTTTGCGCCAAACAGCTACGTGCAATTTCTTTGTTTGAACGGGGAAACCATACATCAATGGTTGCGCCTGATTTGCTGTCACTATAACGGTGTCCGATTCGTTTAATTGTCATGTTTTGTCTCAGTTTATTTCAAATAGTTAGAATTTTTGTTTCGATGCTTGCAAACGACTGCGTAGCCCATTCACTTGTGTTGTTAGTTCTGCTGGCAAATGCTCGCCAAATGTTGCGTAATAGTCTTCTATGCCTTCTAGCTCGGCTAACCAGCCCTCGGTATCAACACGCATTAGGTTCACACTGTCTTCTTCCGATAGATTTAAGCCGCTAAAGTCGATGCCATCCGATGTTGGCATATTGCCAATTGCGGTTTCAACTGCTTCGGCTGTGCCATTACAGCGTTCGAAGATCCATTTTAGCACTCGGCTATTTTCGCCAAAGCCCGGCCACATAAATTTGTCTTGTTCATTCTTGCGGAACCAGTTGACGTAATAAATCTTAGGCATTTTGACATTTTCTTGTTCGCCCATTTTAAGCCAATGGCCCCAATAATCGGCCATATTATATCCACAGAAAGGTAACATTGCCATTGGGTCACGGCGTAACTTGCCTATCTCGCCAAATGCGGCTGCGGTCATTTCTGACGCGATGATGGTGCCGAAAAATGTGCCGTGTTTCCAATCTCTCGCTTCGGTGACCAGTGGCACAATTGAAGCACGGCGGCCTCCCATCAAAATAGCACTAATCGGCACACCTTTAGGATCATTCCATTCATCGGCGATAACGGGACATTGGGCAGCATGTGCGGTGAATCGTGAGTTTGGATGAGCCGCTTGTGTTCCTGCGACCCAGTCATTGCCTTTCCAGTCTGTTAGATTATCAGGCGCTTCATCGGTCATGCCTTCCCACCAGACATCACCATCATCCGTCAATGCGACATTGGTAAAAATAGTATTTTCTTGCATCGTTAACATGGCATTGGCATTCGATTCCATACTGGTTCCTGGTGCGACACCAAAGAATCCTGCTTCTGGATTAATAGCATAGAGCCGGCCATCTTCGCCAAACTTCATCCAGCATATATCATCGCCTATTGTTTCAACTTTCCAGCCGGGAATAGTTGACGTTAGCATGGCTAAATTAGTTTTGCCGCAGGCACTTGGAAACGCACCTGCAATATATTGAGCTTCACCCTCAGGGTTGGTGAGTTTAAGAATTAGCATATGTTCCGCCAGCCAACCTTCATCACGCGCCATGCTTGATGCAATGCGCAGAGCAAAACATTTTTTACCTAGTAATGCATTGCCGCCATAACCCGAGCCAAAAGACCAAATTTCACGGGTTTCAGGATAATGTACGATATATCGGTTGTCTGGGTTGCAAGGCCACGGAACATCTTTTTGACCCGCCGTTAATGGCGCACCAACTGAATGTAAACAAGGCACAAAGTCACCTTCGTCACCCAACACATCTAAGACAGCCTGGCCTACACGCGCCATAATATGCATATTGGTGACAACATAGGGAGAATCCGTCAATTCGATGCCTATTTGAGCGATATCAGAACCAACAGGGCCCATACTGAAGGGAATAACATATAAGGTTCGCCCTTTCATACAGCCCGAGAATAGGCCATTCAATGTCTGCTGCATTTCTTTAGGATCTGCCCAGTTATTAGTTGGGCCGGCATCTTCTTCTTTTTCGCTACAGATAAATGTACGCTCTTCAACCCGTGCAACATCGGCGGGAACAGAGCGAACTAAGTAACTATTGGGACGTTTTGCTTCATTTAATTTGGTTGCCGTGCCGCTACTGAGCATGAGATCCCACATTGCATTCCATTCAGCGTCGGTACCATCGCACCAAATAACGCTTTCAGGCTGACATAATGTTGCCATATCATCAACCCAACTCAACAATTTTTTGTTACGTGTCGAAGAGCTCATTCTCTTCCCTTTATTGAATTCGCATATTCCACAGTCTTTTAATTCCTCTGCAATGCTAATTTGATAATTTGCTCAGTATTCAAGCCATCGGTATCTAAAATACGGATCATTTTTTCAGCTTCTGCTGGTTTATAACCTAATGATACAAGCGCATCATTGGCTTCATCCTTGGCTCCGGCTAATTTAGCTTTTGCCGAGGTCACAGGTTTTAAGCCCATAGCACCACTAATATCTTTTAGACGATCGCGCATTTCAATGATGAGCCGTTCAGCTGTTTTTTTGCCTACACCCGGCAATCGGGTCAAGCTTGCTGCATCGCCTTCTTGCACACTGCGAGCAAAATCATCAACATCACTACCTGATAAAATCGTAAGTGCTAACTTGGCACCCACACCATTTACTTTTAATAAGCTACGAAATAGTAAACGCTCGCGTATTGTTGCAAAACCATATAAGAGTTGTGCATCTTCACGCACAATTAAATGGGTGAACAGCGATACTTCTTCATTGATAGCGGGCAAATTGATAAAGGTCGACATGGGTGCTGCCACTTCATAGCCCACACCTTGCACGTCTATTACTAAATCGGGTGCTTGTTTTTCTAGGATTATGCCTCGTAGTCGACCTATCATTGAATTGCCTTTATTTGTTCTGTCATCCTCGCGTAGGCGGGGATCCATAGGCAGTTTAAATATCCACTATCGTTGGATTCCCGCGTTCGCGAGAATGACGGATCTGAATAAGTCATCGTCCGTAACGTCCTTTTCGATTTGACGTTCTCATACCTTCAGGTAATTTACTTTTTCTAACGCCACCATCAATCGCAGCATGATTGACATGTGTCATGGCACACGCCAAAGCATCGGCAGCATCTTCTTCTGGCATTTCAGATAATGATAAAATCACCGACATCATGTATTGAACCTGTTCTTTTTTTGCATGGCCGTTGCCTACCACTGCTTTTTTGATTTGAGTGGCACTGTATTCATGCACCGTTAAATTTTGACTTACTCCGGCACAAATTGCTGCGCCCCTTGCCTGACCCAATTTTAAGGCAGAATCAGCATTTTTATGTAAAAACACTTTCTCTATTGCCATCATATCAGGCTGATAACGTTCAATAATATCTGTTAAGCCTTCAAATATTTGTTTCAGTCTACCGGGGAAATCGCCATCACCCACCAGCAATCGGCCATTAATCACGTGTTTGATTTTTTGACCTTCAAACTCAATAATGCCAAAGCCTGTTTTACGTGAACCGGGATCGATGCCTAAGATTCGTGGCATTTAAATACCTGTACCGCTTAGACTATTTATCGTCACCCCCGCAGGTTTTAAGCGGGAGTCTGTGACGGTATCGAAAAGATCTCCGATAAAAGATCTCGGGGATGACGAAGAGAGTGAAGCTGTATCTTTAATGAGCACGGCTAAGAACTATTAAGCTTGTTCTGCCAAAACTGCCATCACTTCATCAGAGAAATCTGCATTTGAATAAACCGCCTGCACATCATCTAAATCTTCAAAGGCATTGATCATGGCCATCGCTTTTTCAGCGTCTTTCACATCGAGTGCAATTGTTATTTCTGGGTGCATAGTGATTTCTGCTGAAACGGCTTCTAATCCTGAAGCGTCTAAGGCATCTTTCACTGCGGCATAATCTTGCTGCAAGGTGAATACATCAATGGTGCCATCTTCATTGGTGATAATATCTTCAGCACCTGATTCCAATGCCGCTTCCATTATGGCATCTTCATCTGTGCCGGCAGCATAGCTAATAATGCCACGCTTATTAAATAGGTAAGCAACCGAACCATCTGTGCCCATATTGCCGCCACGTTTAGTGAACACATTGCGTACTTCTGCCACTGTGCGGTTTTTATTATCTGTTAGGCAATCTAGTAAAATAGCGATGCCACTTGGGCCATAACCTTCATAGACAATTTCAACATAGCTGACACCTTCAAGTTCACCGGCACCGCGTTTAGTCGCACGCTCGATTACATCACGCGTCATATTGCCGCTTAATGCTTTATCTATGGCAGCACGAAGACGGGGATTATTAACCGGGTCACTGCCACCTTCTTTGGCGGCCACACTGATTTCACGAATAAACTTAGTGAACAGTTTACCGCGCTTGGCATCTTGTGCGCCTTTGCGATGTTGAATATTTGCCCACTTACTATGACCAGCCATTGTTCTACCTCTGCTTTAAACTTTTATATCGTTGCGAATTAGATGTGCGAATTCCAGTTTTTATAAACATCACTGCGACCATAAACTTGATCAAAATACATGGCTTGTAATTGTTCAGTGATCGGGCCTCGGCCACCATTACCAATAGTGCGATTATCTAATTCGCGAATAGGTGTTACTTCTGCTGCTGTGCCAGTGAAGAAGGATTCATCAGCAATATATACTTCATCACGGGTAATTTGTTTTTCGATAATTTTCAAACCAATATCTTCTGCCAGCGTCATAATTGTTGCACGCGTAATGCCTTCTAAAGCTGACGTTAGTGTCGGTGTATACAATACGCCATCACGGATCATAAAGAAGTTTTCACCACTACCTTCAGCAACAAAGCCGGTGGCATCTAATAATAAGGCTTCATCATAGCCGCACTGAATAGCTTCTTGCAGCGCTAACATCGAGTTCATATAGTTGCCGTTTGCTTTAGCCTTGCACATGGCTATATTGACATGGTGACGTGTGAAAGAAGACGTTTTAATACGTATGCCTTTTTCCATATTCTCTGCGCCTAGGTATGAACCCCATTCCCAAGCGGCAACCATCACATGTGTTTTTAGATTATCGGCACGAATACCCATGCCTTCACTGCCGTAAAAACACATTGGACGTAGATAAGCTGATTCAAGATTATTTTCACGAACCACTGCTTTTTGAGCTTCGTTTAATGTTTCTTTATCAAACGGCATGCCCATGCCTAATATTTTGGCACTGCGGAATAAACGATCGGTATGCTCTTGTAAACGGAAAATAGCAGGGCCTTGGCTAGTATTATAAGCCCGCACACCTTCAAACACACCCATTCCATAATGCAAGGTGTGCGTTAAAACGTGTACTTTTGCCTCACGCCACGGCACCATTTCGCCATCTAGCCAAATAACGCCATCTCTATCTGCCATTGTTGTTGGTGTAACCATAATTTCTGCTTCTCTAAATATTCTTTTATAAAATTTCTAACTTAACCAGCTTTGCCAAACAGATTGAACTTGCGTAGGGTAATCGCCCACCTCGTTAATCGGCACCACTGCTGGCATTTCCTGTAATACACTGCGATTCGCCAAGCTTCGATAAAAACGATACGCATCTGCCAGCATTGTACTGTCATCATCACTTAACTTACCCACGGCACTAAGCCCCTTTAAAACCCTGATATTATCCGTGTATTCTAGCAACTTAGCTTCTGTTCCAGACCATGCTAAAACAGCGAACTGCACCATAAACTCAATATCAGTGATGCCACCTTTACCTTGTTTAAGATCAAACAGTTCATCCGTGCTTTTGTCTAAATTCTCACGCATTTTAGCACGCATCTCACTGACTTCTGTTGTAAGTTTATTTTGATCGCGTTGTTTAACCAAAACTTGCCGGCGGATATCAACAATTTGCTGCGTTAAATTGACATCTCCAGCCACACATCTAGCACGTACTAAGGCCTGATGTTCCCATGTCCACGCATCTGTATTTTGGTATTCAGCAAACCCTGATACCGCTGTAACAAGCAAACCTGATGTACCATTGGGTCGAAGTCGCATATCAACCTCATAAAGTATTCCTCCTGCTGTTACCGTATTCATAAAGTGAATCATGCGTTGTGCTAATCGCGTATAAAACATCAATGCATCGATCGGCTTTTCACCATCGGTTTCGCCTTTATTTGTTGCATCATCGAATATGAATACTAAATCTAAATCAGAGCCATAACCTAGCTCTAAGCCGCCTAATTTGCCATAGGCTAATACTGTAAATCCACATTGACTTAGATCATCCGTTTTTGTACACGGTGGATAACCATGTCGATCCACTAAATGTTGCCATGCTAATTGCATTACTTTATCTAACTGGATTTCAGCTAATTCTGTTAGCTGATCGCCGACACGCATTAGTGGCAAAACATCGGTGATATCTGCTGCTGCAACATGTAGAGATGTTATCTGTTTAAATTCACGTAACAAATACATCTGTTGTTCTAAATCAGTGTTCTCTACCGATGCAATACATTTTTCTAAAGCATTTTGTTGCTGCTCACGATTAGGTACATCATATAAAGTTCTTGGATCAAGCAACTCATCCAATAAAATAGGGTGCCGTGTCAGCTGATTACTGATCCATGGGCTGGCCGCACACAATTTAACTAATTGCGACAGTGCCATTGAATTTTCAACTAACAGCGACATGTAGGCAGATCGACGCATGATCGCGTCTAATAGCGTCAATAATCGTGATAAGCAGACATCTGGATTAGATGTGTTGGCAGCCGCTTGCACCAATAATGGTAAAAGTTTCTCTAAACGCCCTCGCTCTGTTTCAGCTAAATTACGGCAATTATGTGATTCAAGTAAGTCGTTTAATTGTTCTAAACTTGCTGCTGGTTTTGCATAGCCTAAGGCTTGAAGATGCTGCAGTTTATCTTCATCTTCCGCATCGAATAGTGACAAAGTATCACTCGATGCATCCTCTGCCTGAGGTGCAGTTAATGTTTGTTCAAAATAGGTTTGTACTTGCTGCCGATGTTCTGTTAAAACATCCGAAAATGTCTCCCAATCAACAAATCCCATTAAACTGGCTAAGCGAATTCGTGCATCATCATCTTTAGGCAACAAGTGAGTTTGCTGATCAGCCCATGCCTGAATGCGATGTTCGGTGCGACGAAGAAAATTATAGGCTGATTTTAGCTCCTTAACCGCATAATCTGTCAACAAATTACGCTCTGTTAATAAATCCAAAACAGTCAAAATTGGACGTTGCTGTAATGGTTTGTCTCGACCGCCATAAATAAGTTGGAACACTTGACCTATAAATTCTATTTCTCGAATACCGCCGCTACCCAGCTTGATATTATCTTCCATGCCTTTGCGATGTAATTGGCCTGCAATCATACTTTTCATTTCGCGCAAAGAATCAAAAACACCATAATCAAGATAACGGCGATAAACGAAGGGACGTAACAGATCCATTATTTCTTTCTTACCCGTTTCTGTGCCAGTGATGGCTCGTGCCTTGATCATGGCATAACGCTCCCACTCACGGCCTTGGGTTTGATAATAATCTTCCATCGCATCAAAACTAGCCGCTAATGCACCGCTGTCACCAAACGGTCGTAGTCGCATATCAACACGAAAAACAAAACCGTCAACAGTGACATTATCCAATGACTGGATCAGCTTTCGTCCTAAGCGGGTAAAAAACTCTTCATTTGACAGCGATTTTCGAACGCCTTGTGTTTTGCCGTTTTCTGGATAGGTGAAAATCAAATCAATATCAGACGATAAATTAAGCTCGCCAGCACCTAATTTTCCCATGCCCAAAACAATGAGTTGTTGTTCATTTCCTTCTAAATCATAGGGTGTTCCAAGATCATTGCATTGCCATTGATGTAGCAGTTCTAAGGATTGTTGAATACAGGCATCAGCCATCGCAGATAGATCACGCACTGTTTCAGCTAAATCAGCCCAGCCAGCGAGATCGCGCCAGATAATTCGCACCATTTCACGTTGACGGAAATAGCGTAATTGTTGATGTAACCCAACTTCACTAGCAATACCTAGTAACATCTTTTCTAAATGCTGCGAATAAGCCTCATCATCATAAACAATCGAAATATCTCCTGATACAATTAAAGTCTCAGCACGTTCTGTATTGCGCTCACCCCACTGACTAACATACTCACTACCTGCCAGCACGTGTTTTGCAGTATCAGATAAGCCATTGTCCAATAGTAATAAATGCTGCCATTGTTCTGAGAAAGGATCATTACGCGTCATATAGGTCCCAAATATTAAACCGTATCTAATAGGCTTTATATCATATCTCAAAATAGTCCTCTATGAGGTAAAACAATAATTGAATTTATGCCTTTTTCTGGTGAAATGGCAAAAGGGAGAATACAATGAATAGGTAGTGTAAAACCTTCCCAAGGAGTGCTAGATCATGACGAAAACAATTTTACCTTCTGTTAAGTTGAGTTTGCTGCTATTTCTTTTCATCTCTATTACAACTTTAAATACAGCCTGCGCAGTTAGTCCTTCCGAAGTAAAAGTCTTACAAGATAAAGCAGCATTGGCGCAGCAAGACTTACGTTTAAGCCTTGAGAACGGTGAGGATGTATCGACCATTCTCCCCTTGATGCAGCAAGTAAAACCGCTGGCAGACCAGGGGGAAATACAACAGGCCATTCAGTTACTAGACACTATCTTAATTGCATTTGAAAGGAATAAAGTAACTCCCCCGACTCAAATAAACCAGATCTTTTCAAACCCAAGACCAGTGACTATTACTGGATATAAACAAAGCGTTATGGAAGCGTTTATAAGCCGCGATGGACGCTATTTATTTTTTAATAATGAAGATGGTGAAGTACCGAAGCAAAACAAAAATATTTATTACGCAGAACGGATAAATGACACCCACTTTAAGTTTATGGGTGAAGTGAAAGGCATTAATTCTCATGAAGTTGATGCTGTGCCCACTATGGATAACGATAATAACTTTTATTTTGTATCCACAGCCCATTATGGCAAGAAGAATGGTTTTAACACTGTCTACAGTGGCAAATTTAAAAATGGTCACGTAACGAATATAAAACCACACCCTGAATTATCATTAAAGCTACCTGGCTGGCTTAATATGGATATTGAAATTAGCGCTGATGGCAACACGCTTTATGCAACCCATACCGACTTTAGTGGCGGCTCACCTCCTAAAGGGTCCTATTTTTTTATTGCTCATAAACAGTATCAAAAGTTTGTCATTGATACTAACTCTGACGCTATCTTTGAACATATAAATAGTGATGCATTAGAATATGCTGCCGCAATTTCAATGATGAGTTAGAATTATTTTTTACTCGGCTTAACTTTAAAAATGGGATTAGCTACACCACCCATCACACGACTCGCCCCGATAAATCGGCACCCTTCAGTATTCCAACACGTCTAGACGCCATCACGGGAATATCCGAGGCAATCACCATCACTGCTGATGGTCTACTCGCCTATTTCCATAAAAAAGTAGGCGATCATTTTGCTTTATTTGTATTAGATCGAGTTCAATAGAGAATGCTCCTCCAATAATTCCCACCTTTTATTTGCGGTTTGATTTATGGGGAACCATAGGCATCAGATTACCTGATCTTTTTTGGCAATATTCATCTTTTATTGAACTAGGTTTAGGCTTTTTCCTAATGAGCTTAGGTGGTTCAAGTGATGATGCTGAAGAATAATTCAAACCATAATTGAACATTCCTTTCATAAGGAAGTGACAAATATAAAAAAGCCCCGTTCAAATTAATGAACGGGGCTTTTTTATTTTTAGCCTATTGGAGCTAACATCAAAAGCTAGGATTTTTTCGTGAGGTCAAGGCAGATTCGCACGGAAAACCGGAGTGTACGTTAGTACATGAGGATTTGAGTACGAATCTAACGCCGAGATCGCGGAAAAAGACAGCTTTTTTACATCATGCCGCCCATTCCACCCATACCGCCGCCCATATCAGGCATCGCAGCTGTAGAATCTTGTGGCGCTTCAGCAACCATCGCTTCAGTGGTCAACATTAAACCAGCAACTGAACCGGCATTTTGCAATGCAGTACGTGTTACTTTTGTTGGGTCAAGAATACCCATGTCGATCATGTCACCATATTCACCTGTTGCAGCGTTGTAACCATAGTTACCTTTGCCTGCAGCAACTGCATTTAAGATAACAGAGGCTTCTTCACCTGCATTGGCTACGATTTGACGTAAAGGCTCTTCCATTGCACGACGTGCAATTGTGATGCCGGCATCTTGATCGTGGTTATCACCTTTCAATTTCCCTAAGCTACCTTCAGCACGAACCAGAGCAACACCACCACCAGCAACAATACCTTCTTCTACGGCTGCGCGTGTTGCATGTAATGCATCTTCAACGCGTGCTTTCTTCTCTTTCATTTCCATTTCAGTGGCTGCGCCTACTTTGATAACTGCAACACCACCTGCTAATTTAGCAACACGTTCTTGTAATTTTTCTTTATCGTAATCAGAAGAAGAGTCTTCAATTTGCGTACGAATTTGTTCAACACGAGCTGTAATATCACTGTTGCTGCCCGCGCCATCAATAATTGTAGTGTTTTCTTTACTGATTGCAATTTTCTTCGCTTGACCAAGATCATCTAATGTTATTTTCTCAAGGCTTAAACCTACTTCTTCAGAAATCACAACACCGCCTGTTAATGTGGCAATATCTTGTAGCATTGATTTACGACGGTCACCAAAACCAGGTGCTTTAACCGCACATACTTTAACGATGCCGCGCATGCTGTTCACCACTAACGTGGCTAATGCTTCGCCTTCAACATCTTCTGCAATAATTAATAGTGGACGGCTTGCTTGTGCAACCGCTTCTAATGTTGGTAATAATTCACGGATATTTGAGATTTTTTTGTCGAATAACAATACATAAGGGTTTTCTAAATCTGCGGCCATCGTTTGTTGATCTGTTACGAAGTAAGGAGATAGATAACCACGGTCAAATTGCATACCTTCAACAACATCTAGCTCGTTTTCAAAGCCACTACCGTCTTCAACCGTAATAACGCCTTCTTTACCCACTTTTTGCATTGCTTCAGCAATAATGCCACCGACAGACTCATCTGAGTTGGCAGAAATAGTACCGACTTGAGCAATCGATTTGTCATCATCACAGGCTACTGACATACTTTCTAGTTCAGTCACGGCAGCGGCAACAGCTTTATCAATGCCACGTTTTAAATCCATTGGGTTCATGCCCGCAGCAACGGCTTTTACACCTTCACGTAAGATAGCTTGTGCTAATACGGTTGCCGTTGTTGTACCATCACCAGCTGCATCAGAAGTGTGCGAAGCCACTTCTTTAATCATTTGCGCACCCATGTTTTCGAATTTATTATCTAATTCAATTTCTTTAGCAACAGAAACACCATCTTTAGTAATGGTGGGGGCACCGTAACTTTTATCTAGAATAACGTACGACCTTTAGGGCCTAATGTTACTTTTACCGCATCAGCCAAGATGTTTACACCGTTGACCATTAAACTACGCGCATCTGCGCCAAATTTGACTTCTTTTGCAGCCATGATTTATTCCTCTTTAATATTCTTTATAATTATTTAATTAAAACGTCTCAACGTGTTTAGGTTTTTCTCAGAACAAGGCTTTTTCGCACAAAAAATGTGAGCATATTGAAATATGTAATCATTTAAGTACGAAAATAACGCCGTTCTGGGGAAAAGATGAATACGTTGTGCGGCGTTATTTAGGCTTCGATTACTGCTACGATGTCATCTTCACGCATCACAAGTAATTCTTCACCATCAACTTTAATTTCTGTTCCGGCATATTTGCCAAATAAGATTTGATCACCAACGCTCACATCTAAAGCTCGAACATTACCAGAATCAGTAATTTTGCCTTTGCCTGCGGCAATAATTTCACCACGAACAGGTTTTTCAGCTGCGTTATCAGGGATAACGATACCGCCGGCACTCACTGTTTCTTCTTCCATGCGACGTACAATCACACGGTCATGTAGGGGACGAATATTCATCAATATTTCCTTTAAAATGTCTGTTAAAAAATCTAGAACTCATAAGATGGGGGGTGAAAAATTTACTTCAAGGGCTAAGTAGAAATTATTTTAGTCGCGGCTCATCATTAGTATCCACAACTTCACCTTCAATAATTGTTGGATCTGACTGACTACTGC
Organism: Methylophaga sp.; assembly: GCA_002733715.2. Taxonomy (GTDB): domain Bacteria; phylum Pseudomonadota; class Gammaproteobacteria; order Nitrosococcales; family Methylophagaceae. Next base: position 32,823 of record NVWQ02000011.1, on the reverse strand, counting down.
CGGTAAAGCCACCTTGAACAAATGTGGCATTCTGTAGTTTCCGGCTGATCAACCATCGACGTACTGGCGGAATTAGCAATAAAAAACCAAATGTATCAGTGAAAAACCCTGGTGTTAATAGCAATACACCGCTCAAGGCTAAGGCAAAACCTTCCATCATCTCCATTGCAGGTAACGCGCCTTTTGCTAAGCTTGTTTGTGCTCTTAATAATGTCGTCGCACCTTGTATGCGTAATAATCCAGCACCTATTACTGCGGTAGATACAACTGCAAAAATAGTCCAACCCGCACCAATTACATCACCCACCTTAATTAAAAAGTAGATCTCAACTAATGGCACTAATAAAAATAATATAAATAAAAATCTAAACATCCATTTGTCCGTTTAATTGTTACGTTCATCTATATATTGAGGCATACAGTCTCTATTTCAAGCCCCCATCTCATTGTTATTTGTTGCTAAATAACAACAAAATAGTTCATTGCTATAGAAACTGTATCTTTTCTTACAAACTGTAATCATATTGAAATATTTAATCGTTACTGTGTGCGAACTCGGAGTTTATTTCCGAACAGATTTTATTACTTTTTAATTCTTAATGAGGATAGTCCTTTGAAACTTAAACTCTCAACACTACTAATTGCTGGTGCACTATTTGGTGCAGTAGTAGCACCTGCACAAGCCAACAACGATGCAATGATTGACCTTTTAAAAGTCTTACGTGACCAAGGCACTATAACTGCAGCAAATTATGACTTACTAGTCAATGCTGCTAAGGCTGATTCTGAAGCAGCTGATGCTGTCAATGCAGATATTAAAAAGGTGGCTAAATCAATACCAAAAATCACAACAAAAGGTAAAATTAAAATTGAAAGCGCTGATGGAAATTGGTCTTTCCAACCTATCGGCCGTATTATGTGGGATGCGATCAACACAGATGAAGATAATTCCGGTCAACAAGACTTCAAAGGCACTGAATTGCGACGGGCACGTTTAGGTTTTGCTGGCAGCGTTTATAATTGGGGTTATAAGTTTGAATCTGACTTTGCCGGTGGTGATGCCTCGATTAAAGACGCATATATTAAGTATGGTACAAAATTAGCAGGTAATAAATTTGGTTTAAAACTTGGGCAATCTCACATTGCATATGGATTAAATACAAAAATTAGTTCTAAATATATGACATTTATGGATCGTCCATGGTTTGCTGATAGCTCCATCTCACCTGCTCGTGAATCGGGTGTTGTTGCATCACTAGCGGCTAAAGATTATCGCTGGGCAATCACCTCTGGTTTAACAAATGGTGGCATCAAAACAGGTTCAACAAACAATAATGGTAGCGCATTTTCTGTCCGAGGCTCATTTGTGCCATTTATGAAAGATGAGAATCACCTGTTACAAGTTGGTGCAGGTTATTTGACACGTGGTGGTGGCGACACATTCAAGTTTGAACAACGTTTAGTGAGTCATAAAGATGCTAAAAAATGGTTATCAACCAAACCTACTGAAAATGATGGTTCTAAAGCTTACACAGTCGATGCAATGGGTGTTTTTGGCTCATTCCACGCAATGGCTGAATATAATAACTTCACATTAGAGCAAAACATTGCTCGTGATATTGATATCACCGGTTATGCTGTTGAAGCAGGTTACTTCTTAACTGGCGAGTCATTAAAATGGAAAAAAGGCTATACCTCTGGAATTACGCCTAAATCATCTTCGGGTGCATGGCAAATTGCAGCTCGTTTCGAGTCTCTTGAAATTGATGAGTTCAATGCTCGTGATGAAGCAGATAAATGGACTGTTGGTATCAATTATTACCCAACTCAAAATTTACGCTTAATGTTGAACTATGACAAAGTCACTGATTTAACTGTGAATGGTACCAATGAAAACTTTGAGCCTTCGTCAATTAAGTTCCGCGCACAAGCTAAATGGTAGGCAATTACCACATTTAAAAAGTAACCCTCGTACTTTTAGCCCCGTCCATTTTTGGGCGGGGCTTTTTTTATTTGTCTTTTTTATTCACACTCTTAGTTCCTTTAATAACTTTGAACTACTTAACGTTTTTAGTTAGAAAGTAAGATTTAATACTGGTAAAATACCTGCTTCAAATCTACTGCTACGGAAAACACTACGTGAAAATACTTTTTTCAGTTTTACTTATCACCCTCCAATTACTTGTCTCTACATCTAGTTTTGCAGCAACGCGCTATGTATCTGAAGAACTTGAAATTACCATGCGAACGGGACAAGGCGTTAAGTTTGGTATTAGCCGAATGCTAACCAGTGGCACTAAATTATCTGTTATCGAAAATAATAAATCTAGCGGCTATTCTAAAGTGCGTACGCAAAGTGGAAAGACAGGCTGGGTATTAACTCGCTATTTAAGTAATGAACCTAGTTCGCGTAATCGTGCCATTGCTAGCGCCCAGAAGGTAGCTAACCTAGAGCTAGAAATTGCAAAATATAAAGAAGAATTGCAATCGCTATCAGCACAAAATTCAAATTCTGGTGCTGAAAACCTAACATTAAAAGAAACATCTCAGCGCTTGAGTAAAGAATTGGATGATCTTCGCAGAACGGCATCGAGTGCTGTTGCCTTAGACAACCAAAATCGCCAATTAAAAGAAAAACTGCAACAAATTAACCATGACATGCAAGCGGTCGTTATTGAAAATAGCGCTTTGAAAGGCAGCGATTCTAAACGCTGGTTTCTAATCGGTGCGGCAGTGCTCTTTGGAGGACTATTGTTAGGATTAATTATTCCTCGTTTACGGTTCCGTAAAAAAGAAAGCTGGTAAGCTGAAGGAGGAAATTACATTTTTTCCTCTAAGATATCTTTCACATCTTCAAAAGATTTTGCAAACTTATTGAGGCTTTTTTCCACAGAATCAACATCTTGTGACTGATGTTTCTCAAGAAGTATTCGTGCTTGTTTATACATCTTGTCATGTATTCCTTGCAGCCGCTCAATCCATCGCGCATCAAACACATGGTCTTTTCGTAAGCGCTCAATCCAGATCCCTAAATGACACCGATTTAAATAGGAGCCTAAATCTTTATTGTCCGTTCTTAATATTTTATTCATCTTGTTGAACCAATGCTCTGTTGTCAACTTAAGCATCGTTATTTTTTGTTCTTGCAATGAAAGTTGACTACCACCGTATGCGATCCATCGTAAATTAGGTGTGTAACTTTCAATCCACGGTGCTATATCCTCAGCAGGGAGCGGCCAAGCTATTCCCTCACCTTGCGCATTATCGCACCCCATAATAAGAAGCATTATGCCCACGGATTCATTTTCTACACCTTCCGCGATGATGTTACGATTAAAAGCCTGTGCTAAACCAATAACCCCTTCAATAATACTATAATCACTCGGATCATCTAATAAGTCACGCACAAAAGTTTGATCGATTTTTATCGTATTGGCCGATAAATTTCTGATATGTGTTAATGATGAATAACCTGTACCAAAATCATCTAACGCTACGTCTACCCCCAAAACATTTTGGCACGTTTTAATAATTCCGCTGATGGCTGTAATATCTTTTAGAACACTACTTTCTAATATTTCCAATTGCAAATCTTGCGAATCGATCGAGGGATGTAATTCTAATGCATCATTCAGTTGATCAAAAAAATCAGGGGAAAGTAAATGATGAGATGAAACATTAATACTCACTTGAAGATATATCCCTTGTTTCTGCCAAAGAGTAAGTTGATTCAAAGCTGTATTAATTACCCATTTCCCCAACTCTATCTCTAAGTCGGTCCCTTCAAGGGAAGGTAAAAAATCTAGAGGGGGAACAAGGCCTTTTTCAGGATGATTCCACCGCACTAATGCTTCAACACCCAGTATTTTACCCGTTTTCATATTTACTTTTGGCTGGTAATAGAGGCACATTTCATTACTTGATAATGCATGGCGTATTTCATCTAATTGGTGGTGTCTTTGAATAATTTGCAGATCATCCAAGGCATTAAATAAATGAAAGCGATTACGACCTGCCAACTTAGCTTGATACATTGCTTGATCTGCATGCCGCATCAATGTATCTCTGTTTTCATCATCAATCGGATAAAGTGTTACACCTATAGATGCCGTGATTTTATGAGGATAGCCATTGATAATATATGGCCTAGAAAGTTTATGATGGAGACGTTCTAATAAGTGTTCACAATGCGGAAATGACTCAATATCACCTAACAATATGGCGAATTCATCGCCACCTTGGCGAGAAACAGTATCTTCTACTCTTATACTAGAACTAATGCGTTCTGCCACTTCAATGAGCAGTTGATCTCCAATGTTGTGACCATATTGATCATTAATAGGCTTGAAGCTATCTAAATCAAGAAAACAAACTGCCAATAATGTACTTTTCCGATTGCTATGTGCAATCGCTTGAGCGAACCTATCAGCAAATAATGTTCGGTTAGGTAACTTGGTTAATGCATCATAATGTGCCATTTGTTTTAGTGCACTTTGCTGCTCTTTACTTTTTGTAATATCTGAAAATAAGCAGACATAATGTGTTGTGATATCATTATCTTTCAACGCCGAAATGGTAATCATTTCTGCAAATAATTCACCGTTTTTCTTACGGTTCCAAATTTCTCCTTGCCAATATCCATTCTCAAGAATTGACTTCCACATTTCAGCATAAAATTCTGCGTCATGCTTCCCTGAGCTCAGCATACTGGGATTATTACCAATCGCTTCTTCTCGGCTATAGCCTGTTATCGTGCTAAAGGTAGGGTTAACATCAACAATGGTGCCTTGAATATCTGTGATAACAATACCTTCATGCGCATCACTAAATACTTTAGCCAGCAAATATTGTTCGGCTTGTGCTTGTTTTCGCTCGGAAATATCTCGAATAAAGGCGTTAAACTCATAACTTCCTTTAATTTTTATAGCCGATACAGTCAGTTCAATTGGGAATTCATGACCTTGACGATGTAAAGCCTCTGTTTCAACCACACTGTTCAGGATTACACCCTTTTTTGTTGCCAGAAAATGAGTCAGCCCTTTACGGTGCGCTCTACGATATCGCTCAGGTATCATCAATTTATATACCAATACGCCCTTTGCTTCATTCGCTGACCAACCAAACATCTCTTCTGCTCGTGTACTCCAACTAATAATTTCACCTTTTGCATTACAGCTAACCAAGGCATCAAATGCTGAATCAACAATGGCGTGAATTCTGGCTTTATCTCCTTTCTCCTGTTCAATTAGCCGATCTAACTTTGCTATGGTTTGTTTATATCGTAATAAATGAGGGAGTAAAATTGCCAGTGTCAGCAGCGTAAACACTACAACACTTACCATAATAGTAAGCGTATCTGAATCTATCCCTTGTACCATTTCACTTGTTTTTATAGGTGAGAAGTCAACGGCTAGCATTGCCGTGTAATGCATGCTTGAAATTGCAAGTCCCATTACAATGGCACTCAATATCTGTGCTTTACTAATGAATTGGTATTGTTGTCGATTTGTTGCTTGATGTTTTATTCTTAAAGCAATCGTTGCAATTACTACCGCTTCAACAAGAGACAAATAGAATAAAAATGGATCATGGTACATACTTGCATTCATTCTCATCGCTGACATGCCAATATAATGCATCAACCCTATGCCAGCACCTAACAGTAAACCATCTCTTAGTAAATTGATTCGGCTATATTTTGGTTTCGCCATCATCCATAACACCACAACTGAGGCACCGATAGCTGGAATTACTGAAATAAGCGTTGTAGTGACATCATAAACAACAGGAACGGGTAAGCTCAGTGCTAGCATACCAATAAAGTGCATGGCCCAAATACCGACCCCCATCGTTACTGCGCCAAAAAGTGTCCATGCGATTTTGGATGATTTGTGTGATGCAGTATAAATTCGTTCTGCTGTACCAAAGGCAGTAAATGCTGAAACAATCGCAATTAAGACAGATAGAATAACTAGTGGAACGCTGTACGTTTGTTCCAATACAATATCTGATAAAACATGCTGGTGATTCATAAAAAGCATCGTGCTTCCTCTAGCATATACCCGTGACCATTCAACTTGCAGATTTATAGCACATAATGGATGGGCTATAAATCTGCAAAGTGAATGGTCACGAGTATAGACTTATCGCTTCAGTTGCTCAACATCCCTTACCGCCCCTTTCGAAGCAGATGTGGTTAATGCCGCATATGCCTGTAAGGCTAGACTCACTTTACGTTCTCGGTTAACGGGTTTCCATGCTAGCTCACCTTTGGCTTCCATCGCTACGCGACGCTTAGCTAAAACTTCGTCAGTAATATCAACCTTGATAATACGATTTGGAATATCAATGACTATCGTATCGCCCTCTTCGACCAAACCAATATTACCGCCCTCCGCTGCTTCAGGAGAGGCATGACCAATAGATAAACCTGATGTGCCGCCTGAGAAACGACCATCTGTTAATAACGCACAGGCTTTACCTAAACCTTTAGCTTTTAAATAGCTGGTTGGATACAACATTTCTTGCATGCCTGGGCCACCTTTTGGCCCTTCATAACGGATCAATACCACATCACCTGCGACAACTTGTTCTGTCAAAATAGCCGTTACCGCATGATCTTGTGATTCAAATATTCGTGCTGGGCCCGAGAACGTTAAGTTTGAATCATCAACACCTGCCGTTTTAACAATGCAACCTTCTAATGCGATATTCCCAAATAGCACTGCCAATCCACCATCTTGACTATAGGCATGTTCAATATCACGAATACAGCCATTTTCACGATCTACATCTAAACTCGGCCAGCGTGTGCTTTGGCTAAAAGCTACTTGAGTTGGAATGCCTGCCGGGCCTGCTGAGTAACGTAATTTTGCCACCTCACTATTTCCTCTAACAATATCCCACTCTGCTAATGCATCCGCTAATGTTGCGCTATGCACGGTTGGCAATTCTGTGTGTAATAAGCCGCCTGCAGCAAGCTCAGCTAATATGCTAAATACCCCACCAGCACGATGCACATCTTCCATATGGTATTCTGGCGTTGCGGGTGCAACTTTACATAAATTTGGTATTTTACGAGACATACGATCAATATCATCCATCGTAAAATCGACTTCACCTTCATGTGCTGCGGCTAATAAATGTAATACCGTATTGGTGGATCCGCCCATTGCAATATCTAACGCAGTCGCATTTTCAAATGCTGCTTTTGATGCAATTGAACGTGGCAATGCGCTTTCATCATCTTGTTCATAATAACGTTTTGCAAGATCAACAATGGTACGACCCGCCTCTAAAAATAAATCTTTACGATCCGCATGCGTGGCTAATAATGAGCCATTTCCCGGCAGCGATAAACCTAATGCTTCAGTCAAACAGTTCATTGAGTTCGCTGTGAACATGCCTGAACAAGATCCACAGGTTGGACATGCTGAACGCTCAACTTGAGCCACATCTTCATCACTGACACTGTCATCAGCTGCTTGCACCATGGCATCAACTAAATCTAACTTAACGTCTTTTCCTGCTAATCTAGTTTTACCCGCTTCCATTGGCCCGCCGGACACAAAGATCACAGGAATATTTAAGCGCAATGCCGCCATTAACATGCCCGGGGTGATTTTGTCGCAGTTAGAGATACATACAATGGCATCCGCACAATGTGCATTGACCATATATTCAACTGAATCAGCAATAATTTCGCGCGACGGCAAGCTGTATAACATACCGCTATGCCCCATGGCGATACCATCATCAACCGCAATCGTATTAAATTCTTTGGCAACGCCGCCCGCTTTCTCTATTTCACGCGCAACCAACTGACCCATATCTTTTAAATGAACGTGACCAGGGACAAATTGGGTAAACGAGTTGGAAATAGCAATAATAGGCTTGCTAAAGTCATCATCCGTCATGCCTGTAGCACGCCACAAAGCACGTGCGCCTGCCATATTACGGCCTGCGGTTGATGTTCTTGAACGATATTCTGGCATAATTTTCTCCTACTAAATCTGTCAGCGACGCCTTGAATGAGCCTCTGATATAATAATAACAATATTTTACCACAGGAAGAGACGTTCCAAAGATGGCATTCAACGCACCCTCAACTGACATTAAAACCACCACAGACTGGTTTCGATCTGCTGCGCCTTATATTCATGCTCATCGTGGTACTACATTTGTCATTGCACTTGATGGTGATACGATTGCCGCATCGGGTTTTGCCACCTTAATTCACGATATTGCCTTGCTCAATAGTTTGGGGATCAAGCTTATTGTCACTTTCGGCGCACGCCAACAAATTGCTTCAGGCTGTGAAGCCGCAGGGATCACTGCGCAATATCATCACGATCTACGTGTAACCGATGATGCCAGCCTTGCTATTGCAATCAATGTTATAGGCACTTTAAAAACCCAAATCCAAGCGCAATTTTCCTTTGGTTTGCCGAACACTCCAATGGCCGATGCCAAGATCCGTTGTACCAGTGGTAACTTTATTACCGCACAACCTATGGGCGTAAAAGACGGTATTGATTTTCAACATACCGGTAAAGTACGTAAGGTGGATGTTGAAGGTATTCAGGCGCAATTAGCGCAGGAAAATATTGTTTTGCTTGGCCCTTTAGGTTACTCATCCACGGGAGAAGTGTTTAATCTCTCTGCTGAAGCTATGGCTACCGAAGTTGCAAGTCAAATGGGCGCAGATAAACTTATTTTCATTGGCGATATTGAAACAAACCTACCAAGAGAGCTCACATTGTCTCAAGCACAAGAAAGGTTTGAAAAAAAGAACAATCATTTACTGCTTTCCGCCACATCGGCCTGTGCAGCAGGTGTAAATCGTGTCCATTTAATTGATCACACGCTTGATGGTGCGCTACTACAAGAATTATTTAGCCATGATGGAGTTGGCACACTGATCTCAAAAAAACCTTTTGAAAATACGCGCCCCGCAACGGTGCATGATGTTGGCGGTATTATAGAATTAATCGCACCACTCGAAGCTAACGGCACATTGGTACCGCGTTCGCGTGAACGACTAGAAACTGAAATGGATTTTTTCACTATCATGGAGCGTGATAATAATATTATCGCTTGTGCCGCCTTATATCAATATCCCGATAGTGATACGGCAGAACTGGCCTGTCTTGCTGTTGAACCTGACTATCGCGGTGCAGGCCGAGGTGAATATTTATTTAATATCCTTGAAAGCCAAGCGCGAGAAGCTGGGTTAAGCAATCTTTGCGTGCTCACCACCCAAACTGCTCATTGGTTTTTAGAGCACGGCTTCCAAGCCGCTGAAATTGCCGATCTGCCAATGGCAAGGCAAAGTTTATACAACAATCAACGCAATGCTAAGGTTTTCAATAAAATCTTATACCCGTAATCATTCAATCTGTGAAAATTTAGGGCAAAAACAGGAAGTCAGGGCAAGGCGTAATGCGCAGGTAATGACTAGTCCTTATCAAGCATTGCAACGCAGCTCTGGCTTTCTAGCTTTTGGTCTAAAATTTACAGTTTGAATGATTACAGGTATAGCTTAAGCCCGCGCTTTTTTCTGATTATCAACACGTTTTTTATAGTCAGGAAAAAGTAATGGCGCAAGTTCATGTAAAGCTTTTTCATAAACGCGACGTTTGAAAAACACAATTTCTTTTGCTGGCGTCCAATAATCTACCCAGCGCCAGTCATCAAATTCAGGCTTGTCGTAACCATCAAGTTTTACATCTTCTTCGCTGCCAATAAAGCGCAATAAAAACCAACGCTGTTTTTGACCAATGCACATCGGTTTATTGCCTTGGCGCAAATAACGCTTTGGCAAACGGTAGCGCAACCAACCACTAGTCACACCAATCACTTCAACATGTTCGGGCGCTAGGCCAACTTCTTCCATTAACTCACGATAAACTGCCTGTTCTGGTGTTTCTTCAGGTTTTATCCCTCCCTGAGGAAACTGCCACGAGTCATGTTGCGCACGCTGCGCCCAAAGTACTTGATTTTGTCGGTTGCAGAGAATGATCCCCACATTAGGTCGAAACCCATCTTTATCAATCACAGCCCTAATCTCTGGTTAGAAAATCAGATTTTCTAACACCTATAATTTCTCAATACGGACTAGATTAGACAATGCACCCGCAGTATGCAATGGATTTTGGATTATAATTAGATTTATTTTACTTTCAGAACGTAAACCCTATGGCTTTAGCAATTTTTGATTTAGATAATACACTGCTCGGTGGCGATAGCGATTATCTGTGGGGTGAGTTTTTAGTTGAGCAAAAAATTGTTGATGGCCGCGCCTATCAGCAAGCCAATCAAGACTTCTACGATCAGTATCTAGCGGGAACAATGGATATTTTTGAATTTCTTGCCTTTCAACTTAAACCGCTTGCAGATAATTCAATGACTGATTTACTTGCTTGGCGCAAGCAGTACCTAAAAGAAAAAATAGAGCCCATCATTTTAAATGCTGGCCGCAAATTAATTGCCCATCATCAAAACAAGGGCGATACACCATTAATTATTACCGCAACCAATAGCTTTATTACTGCGCCTATTGCTGAAAACCTTGGCATCAGCAATTTAATTGCGACTGAACCAGAAATGATCGACGGCATTTATACCGGCAAGGTTGAAGGTACGCCATCATATCAATATGGCAAAGTAGAACGCTTAGAGTCATGGTTATATGATCAGCAACTATCCCTAGCTGGCAGTTATTTTTATAGTGATTCACATAATGACTTACCACTGTTAAAACTTGTTGAAAATCCAGTGGCTGTCGATCCTGATCCCAAATTGCACGCTATTGCGAAACAACAAGGCTGGCAAGTTATCACTTTAAGATAGAGCCGCCATCCAATAATTGGTACAATTGTCGATTAAATTATTTAAGATCAGGCCGAACAATATGGAATGGGAAGTTGTTATTGGGTTGGAAATTCACGCCCAACTCGCCACTAAAAGTAAAATTTTCTCTAGTGCATCCACTGCCTACGGTGCAGAGCCTAATACACAAGCATGTGCTGTAGATTTAGGTTTGCCAGGCGTATTACCCGTGCTTAACCAAGAAGCCGTAAAAATGGCGATTAAGTTCGGCTTGGCGATTGATGCTGAAATGGCTGAACGTTCGGTCTTTGCCCGCAAAAACTATTTCTACCCAGATTTACCTAAAGGCTATCAAATTAGTCAAATGGAACTGCCTATTGTAGGTAAAGGTGAATTAACGATTGAGCTTGAAGATGGTACTGAACGTAATATCGGTGTAACTCGCGCGCATTTAGAAGAAGATGCCGGTAAATCCATTCATGGCTATACTCAAGGACAAACAGGAATTGATTTAAATCGTGCTGGCACACCGCTGTTAGAAATCGTATCTGAACCTGATATGCGTAGTGCAAAAGAAGCCGTAGCTTACATGAAAAAGATCCATACGCTAGTGCAATATCTTGAAATTTGTGACGGCAATATGCAAGAAGGTTCTTTTCGCTGTGACGCTAATGTCTCTGTTCGTCCTAAAGGCCAAAAAGAACTCGGCACACGCGCAGAACTGAAAAATATCAACTCGTTCCGAAATGTGGAACGCGCCATTAATATTGAAATCGAGCGCCAAATCGAATTAATTGAAGATGGCGGCACGGTAGTGCAAGAAACCCGTCTTTATGATGCGGATAAAAATGAAACGCGTTCAATGCGCAGTAAAGAAGAGGCTAATGACTATCGCTACTTTCCTGATCCGGACTTATTACCTGTCATTCTTGAACAGGAAATGATGAATGAAATGCGTGCCAGCTTGCCTGAATTGCCTGATGCGAAACGTGACCGCTTTATTTCTGAACTAGGCTTGTCTCGTTATGATGCATCTGTTTTAACCAGTAGCCGTGAATTAGCAAACTATTTTGAAGCTGTTCTAAAAGCATCCGACAATAAAGATCCAAAACTTTGCGCTAACTGGATCATCACCCAATTATCAGGTGCGCTTAATAAATCAAACTTAGACATTAACGGCTCACCAATTAGCGCTGAACAACTTGCAGGCTTATTGGTTCGCATAAGTGACAATACTATTTCAGGAAAAATTGCTAAACAAATATTTGATGTTTTATGGAATGGTGAAGGCAATGATGCAGATAGCATTATTGAAGAAAAAGGCTTGAAACAAGTGACCGATTCAGGTGCTATTGAAGCCATTGTTGATGAGGTTATTGCCAATAATACCGATCAGGTTGAGCAGTATCGTGCCGGTAAAGAGCAGCTACTCGGTTTCTTTGTAGGTCAAGTAATGAAAGCCTCAAAAGGCAAAGCCAACCCTGCACAAGTAAATGAAATTTTAAAAGCTAAACTAGCTGGCTAAATCTATACCCGTGATCATTCAATCTGTGAAGATTCAGGGCAAAAATAGGAAGTCAGAGCAAGGCGTAATGCGCAGGTAATGACTAGTCCTTGTCAAGCATTGCAACGAAGGGCTGGTTTTCTAGCTTTTGGTCTGAAATTTACAGATTGAATGATTATGGGTATATATCCACAAAAAAGGCTGTGTCCATTACTGAACACAGCCTTTTTTTATCTAACTCTAGTTTTTAGTCACCAGAGATCATTGCAGATAGCTTGCCTGATACCAAACCAAATACCGCACCTACGATAATTGATAAAGAAATCACAACAACAGGATTAGCGGTTGATAGTGCAGTAACACTACCGCCACCCGTTAGCGCAAGTGCTGCTGTTAAAGCAAAACCATATACCGCTGCAGGAATGGTTGAAAATACAGGAATCGATGCCAACATTACCAATACAAACACCATTACACCCACTGCAACAGGTGCTGCGAAGCTACCTAGCGGTAAAATACCTGCTAAGAACAATGCAACTCCCGCTATTACTGCACCTAAGATGCCGCAGATAATTGTACTACGTAATGCAGCAGCATCGCCGCCACTGTGGAAGAAAGCACCCCAAGCAACAAAAATACCCCAGATAACAACTAGGCCTGATAGTGGACCAAATGCAAGCCACGTTGCAACACCACCTAAACCACCAATACTTAACGCTAATGGAAACATAATTTTCTCTCTCTATTAATTAAAAATAAATAATTTTTATAGGCAAACTCTTTATGGTTTTCTACCCATCTTTTCAAAATAACACTTTTGAGAACCAAGTCACAAACCCAGACCCAAGAGGTAATGAAACATATTATTATTTGTTTTTCAAGTTTATTGCTTGTCTCCGTTATCGCCAAATATAAGTAAATCCATCTGTAATATTAACCAAACTTGCCCGCCCCCCCCCCACAGCTATGCTTGTAACCATAATTTGTTTGTTCTGCTCAACAATTCAGCATCACCCCCTAGAATTAGGGTGAAATCATAAATAATGCATTTTTATCCTCAAAAATTTTAACTACCACTCTTTTACTTTTAAATTGGGCTTCCCATAACCTAAAAAATTAGGTTAATATCACTCGAGCGTCTAACCAATTAATCTCTAGGCAACATTAATTATGAAGTTTCAGCAAGAACATTTACCTGCCAAAGCAGCACTCAGCAAGCTACCCTCAAAATCACCTTTACCCGATGCTAATTGGGTGCTTGTATTTACTTCTCCTAGCCGATTAAAAGAACGGGGCTTTACTAAAACATTACAAAAACGTTATCCCAATGCTGAAATCATTGGCTGTAGCACGTCTGGCGAAATAAATGCTGAAGGTGCGCACGATGATAGCGTACAAATTACCGCCATGCTCTGGGAGCGAAGTACACTCAAATTTCTCGCTAAGCCAATCAACACCATGGCGCAATCACATGCTTTAGGTGCTCAAATTGCCAGCGAGCTACAGCAGCCTGATCTAAAAGGTGTATTTATTTTAAGTGATGGTTTAAATATTAATGGATCAGAACTTGTTGAAGGTGTTCAAGAGGTTTTATCAAACATTCCTATTACGGGCGGCTTAGCAGGTGATGGCACCAATTTCACCCAAACATTACTACTCCATAATAGCCAGGTAAATGACCGCATTGTTATTGCAGTCGGTATTTATGGTGATCATGCTATCGTTACTAGTGGTGCAAATGGTGGATGGAAACCTTATGGTCCACCGCGTAAAGTAACCCGCTCTATAAAAAATGTTGTTTATGAGCTTGATAACAAACCTGCGCTGCCTTTATACAAAATGTATATCGGGCAACATTACGCCAATGGTTTGCCTGCTTCAGGGCTTGATTTTCCTTTTGCTATTATGGCCGAGGATAAAAGCGTTACGGTAATAAGAACTGTCGCAGCAGTAAATGATAGTGATAATAGTATGTCGTTTTTTGGTAATGTTAATGAAGGTTCGACGATCCGATTTCTTAGATCGGATCATGACAGGCTCGTTAATGCAGCGAGTGATGCGGCAAGCCAAGTTCTTAACAAGGGTATCAATCTTAATGATAAAGCACTTGCAATCTGCGTGAGCTGTGTAGGCAGAAAACTCGTTATGAAAGAACAACTGTCTGATGAAGTGTTTGCTGTTCAACGTCTACTAGGTGTTCAAACAGGTATTACTGGTTTTTATTCTTACGGTGAAATTTGCTCAGGTGATGATGATGGGCACAGTGCATTACATAATCAGACAATGACAATAGCGTATTTAAGTGAACATATGACTTAAAGTTAATAACGCTTCGCAACTAAAAAAACGGCTGATTTTTATCAGCCGTTTTTGTTTGTTTTCTAGAGCTTAGTTCAAATCTAATCGCTAGCTAACTCTCTTGCAGCAGCTAACAAGGCTAATCTTGCAATAACGCCATAAGCGTAAAAACGATTGGGTTGTGTATCTGGCATACCTTGTTTATCAGGCGTATTACATGGCTGCGAAAAAGCGAGTGGCTCAAAATGCATTCCTGGCGCATTTAAATTTTCATTAACGCCTCGACTCGTGTGCACACGATAAAAACCTCCCACCACAAAATGATCCATCATATAAACAACGGGTTCAGCCACGGCTTGTTCCTCGCCCAAGGTTTCAAATGTGTAAACGCCTTCTTGTATAAGCACATTATCAACCACTAAACCCTCTTTAGCTGAAGCCATTTTTGAGCGCTGCTTGCGGTTTAGGCTTATGACATCATCAGCACTTTTTACTGTCATTATTCCCATTCCATAAGTGCCTGAATCTGCTTTTACAATCACAAAAGGTTCTTTATCAATACCATATTCATCATACTTTTTTTGTATCGATATCAACATGCTAGCAACATTACTTGCTAAACATTCGCTACCGCTTTTATCTTTAAAATTAATCTCACCGCATTGTAGTGATAGTGGTGAAACAAGCCAAGGGTCGATATCTATTTGTTTGGCAAACTCTTCAGCAACCGCTTGATAATGCGTAAAATGATCTGATTTTTTTCTATCCGACCAACCTGCTGATAAAGGTGGTATAAGCTCTTGCTCTAAACCTTCTAAAATAGCAGGGCGACCGCCTGATAAATCATTATTTAACAGCACTAAGCATGGAGAGAAATCTCCCACCGAAACTCTATTTCCTATTCGTGTTAAAGGCTCTAAACAACATTTCCCCCCAGAAGGTAGGTCAATAACTATAGATTCCGTAATGTCATCCCGTAAACTTCCTATCCGTGCTTCTAATCCCGCCTGTTCAAAAATTTGTCGCAGCGTTTCCAAGCTTTCCAAATAAAACAAATTCCGAGTGTGGTTTTCAGCCACAATCAATACTTTTTTTGCTCGCGGACAAACTCGCTCAACAGCAGACTGAACAGCTTGGATACATAGTGGCATAAAATCAGGGTTAAGATTGTTAAATCCCGCTGGAAACAAATTTGTATCTACTGGCGCTAGCTTAAATCCTGCATTACGTAAATCTACAGATGCATAAAACGGTGCCGGAGTAGCCAACCATTGCTCTCTTAACCATGATTCTACCTGCGTCTGTTGCTCCAGCAAATGAGCTTCAAGTCGCAACAAGGGGCCTTTTAAAGCTGTAGTTAAATGTGGAACACCAGAAATCATATTGTTTACCAATCTATATAATATTGAATGAAACGCAGCAAATGCAATCTATATCACCGTATTTAATGATTTTCATTGCCCATTGTTGCCATTACTTATTTTTCTTTTCGTGACTAAAGTACAACTTTTCTTGTGTTGTTACTAGCCTGATGGTAAAAAATGGGGTATCTTCCCAGTTGAAGTTATTGTTAAACAACAATCGATAAGGTAATGTTTTAGCGTGAGTAACGAACAAAAAGAATTTTCTGGTCTGAAGGTAATGATCATTGACGATAGTAAAACCATTCGTCGTACCGCGGAAACGCTACTTAAAAAAGCAGGGTGTGATGTGCTCAATGCTGAAAATGGCTTTGAAGCTCTCCCTATTATTAGCGCTAACCACCCTGACATTATATTTGTTGATATTATGATGCCTAGACTCGACGGCTATCAAACCTGTGCATTGATTAAAAATAATCCTCGTTTTCAAGCTACACCCGTTATTATGCTTTCAAGTAAAGATGGTTTATTCGATCGTGCAAAAGGACGCGTTGTCGGCGCTGAACAATATATAACTAAGCCTTTTACACGCGATGACCTTCTTGGCGCCATTCGTACATATCGGCTTACATAATTAATTAGAGAGTTGAACTAAAAATGGCCTTAATTCTCATCGCAGATGACTCACAAACTGAAATTTATGTCCTTAAGAAAATTTTAGAGAAGCATAACCATCAGATCATAACAGCTGAAGATGGTCTTCAAGCAATTGAAGTCGCCCAAAATGAAAATCCAGATCTTATTATTATGGATGTGGTTATGCCTAATTTAAATGGCTTCCAAGCCACGCGACGTTTAAGTAGAGCAGCTGAAACAGCCCATATCCCAATTATTATCGTTTCATCTAAAAATCAAGAAACCGATAAATTGTGGGGAATGAGACAAGGGGCAAAAGGCTACTTGGGAAAACCCGTTGCAGAAGTAGATTTGATCGTAGCTATTGATGCTTTTCTTAGAGAAGAAGAATCATGAGTAACAGGCTTTCTCCAGCAGAAATTATTTCACTCCTTCGTGATATTCAACAACGAAGTCAACAGAGCGCGATCAGGCTTGCAGATGAAGATAACTCATTGGGGGTTTGGACTGCTATCGGTTTTCGAATTAATGACAGTAATTATCTAATGCCATTAAGTGAAACACGTGAAGTTTTCCCCGTTCCCAGTCAAATTAGCCCTGTGCCACGATCTGAACCTTGGGTATTTGGTATTGCAAACATTCGTGGTGAACTACTGCCATTATTTGACCTTAAATATTTTCTGTATGGCCAAAAGACAAAGTTAAACAAACAAAGCCGTATTATTGTGAATAATCACCCCACACTCTATTCGGGCTTACTTATTGATGAAGTATTTGGTTTAAAACATTTTCAACATGAACCCGAATACAGCATGTCTTCTAGTGAAGAAGATAGTGCTATTAAGCCATACCTTCATGGAAGTATTACCCAAGCAGAGACGCATTGGGATGTATTTAGTTTTAACAAGCTCACTGCCGATCAACGTTTTTTAAACGTTGCTCCGTAATTTGATTTTAGGAAATTTATTATGAACCCAAGTAACTCTTTTTTATCCGCTTTAGTCTCAAAAAAGAATCTCCCTTTATTTATTATCACCTTACTTTTTGCCATTGTAACAATCGTAGGCATAGGGTTACTCGCCACCGGGCTCTATCAACAATATTACGATAACCCCATACATATCGGGATAGCGACAGCTATCGGCTTACTGCTTACTTTTTTCTTATCTTTACGGCTAACTTATGGTCCATTCCAAGAATTAAGTTCTTCATTAATAGCCATGGAAGATCAAAACCGCCATAACCAAGATGCGATTTTACAATTACTGGATGAAATGGGTGACCTTGCCGATGGTGACTTGACCGTAACAGCAACGGTAACCGAAGATATTACAGGTGCCATTGCCGATTCAATAAACTACACCATTGACGCCTTACGTGACTTAGTTGAAAACATCAACTCAACAACCGTACACGTAGCCTCTGCAGCGCAAGAAACACAAGCCACAGCGATACACTTGACCGATGCGAGTGAACACCAAGCGCAACAAATTACCGAAGTATCTACCGCGATCACCGAGATGGCAAGCTCTATTGAACAAGTATCTCAAAATGCGAGTCAATCATCTGAGGTGGCGAAACAGTCGGTAGAGCTTGCCGCAGAAGGTAATAATGCCGTAAAAGATGCCATTACCGGTATGGATACCATCCGCGAACACATCCAAGAAACCTCCAAGCGTATTAAACGTCTTGGAGAAAGCTCACAGGAAATCGGAGACATCGTAGAGCTTATCAACGATATCGCAGAGCAAACTAATATTCTTTCACTTAATGCCGCGATCCAGGCAACTATGGCGGGTGAAGCCGGTCGAGGCTTTGCGGTGGTAGCCGACGAGGTTCAACGACTAGCGGAACGTTCTGGTAACGCAACCAAACAAATTGATGCTCTAGTACGTACCATCCAAAGTGATACTAGTGAAGCGATTAGTTCTATGGAGAAAAGTACTGCAGGGGTAGTATCAGGGGCGAAACTAACACAAGATGCTGGGGCAGCGCTCGTTCAAATCGAAACTGTATCGGCTCAATTAGCGGATTTGATCGACAACATCTCGGATGCAGCAAAACAACAAGCACAAGCAGCGGT
Organism: Methylophaga sp.; assembly: GCA_002733715.2. GTDB lineage: Bacteria > Pseudomonadota > Gammaproteobacteria > Nitrosococcales > Methylophagaceae. The sequence goes on along the minus strand of NVWQ02000011.1, from coordinate 14,111 downwards.
GAGCACATCAAACAGTATGAATGTAATCCAAGAAATTACCATGCAAACATCAACCGGTACCAATGAGAGTGCTGCTGCTATCGGTCGCTTACTTGATCTTACTAATGATCTTCGTAAATCAGTATCTGGTTTCACCTTACCATCATAAAGAACAGGAAATTAAAATGAATCAAGTTTTATTTCATTGTCACTGTTCAGGAGTAAGCAATGGCTCGAACATCTAGTGGCAATTATAATGCACTTGCTTGGGTACAAGATGAGGTCCAGCAATCACTGGCAGATGCATTACAAGCGCTAACCACATTTATCGATGCTCCGGATAATGATTCGGCTATTGAGCAATGCATAACTCACATTTACCAAGTCAGCGGTACCATGGAAATGTTAAATTTAGATGGCGCCCAAATGCTAGCAGAAGAAATGTTAAGTTCTGCTATTCTAGTTCGTGATGAAAAAAACAAAGATCATACTAAGATTCAAGACAGCATTCTTAAAGGGCTATTAATACTACCTAATTATTTAAGACTACTGAGTGATGAATTAGAGGACCATCCGTTACACCTTATTGCCATATTGAATGAATTACGCAATTCTCGAGGCGATGATGAATTTGAAACAGGTGATCTTTTTTCGCCTAATTTGGCTGTGGCTTTACCTGATCATATTGTCCCCGATCCTAACAAATCATTACCTAAACTTTCTATTCCAATCACAAAGTTAACTCATGCATTCCAGTATTCCTTACTTCGCTGGTTTAAAGAAGATGACGATCTCAGCCTGAAAAGAATAGGAAATATTGCCCGTTACTTACGGCTTAGCTGTATTCAAGAACGTTCCATCACCTTATGGTGGGCAGCTGAAGGCGTCGTTGAAAGCTTACTCGACAAAGGTCTACCAGCCACTCCTCAAATCAAGCTTATGGTGGGCAAATTAAATACCGCCATCAAACTCTTCACAATTGAAGGTGAACAAGAATTTATTGCATTATTTCCATCAGATTTAACTCAAGATTTTTTACTGCAAATTGCTCGTGCGAGAAGTTCTGGAAAACACATTCTTACATTGAAAGAAGCATTCAATCTTCAGCTCTTTGACCCAGAGCAATCTCAGAGAATTTATAATCTTACTGATAGTGCTTTACCCGATGTACATTCTGAACTCGTAAACCAAACCCAAGAGATAAAAGAAGAAATTAACCGCTTCCATGAACAAAGCCAAACAGCTGAATCTATTACCACAATTGTAGATCAGCTTAATAATATGGCAGGGACATTTGAACTGTTAACTGATCATAGTACCAGTGAGTTATTACATAATCAGGCTCGTCAACTGGATGAGCTTATTTCACAACAACAATTACCTGATGATGACCATTTAATGTCATTGGCAGATATTTTGTTGAAAGTTGAATATCAGCTTCAATCAGGAACTAAAATAGAAGATCAGCAAACTATCGAAGCAAACCAGCTTCAACAAACTGTTCTGAAAGAATGTCTAACTGAGCTGATTTTAATCAAAGAATCTTTCGCAGCATTGGCTGACGAAGCAGAAGACATTTCGAAACCTGTAGCAGAAATCTCAAGCCAGTTGGATCTTATTGCTGGCAGTTTAACCTTGCTCAATTTAAATGATGCTGCGGTTCTTCTTGAAAATACTGCTAAGCAACTATCGCAAATGGTTGTCGATAACAAACAACTTTCATCAGAAAATCTTGGCTTGTTTGCTGAGATAATTGCCTCAGCTGATCTCTATATGGAAGGGATTCAACAAGGTGGTTCCCAACAAGCAGAATTATTAGAAAGAGCACAAAATATTCTTGACCAATTTAATTCTGTTGCTACAGCTACAATTCCTTCCGAACCTGACTTTGGTGAGCTCGATACACCTGATTTCCCTTTAGAAATTGAGGAAACGGGTGTAGCACGCTACATCAAAACTTTATTAGAAGAGGAAATGCTCCCTACTACTCCTGATGAAGAATCAGGTGTCTCACGTTATATTAAACTGTTGGAACAAGAATCAGTATCCGTCGAAACAGGTGTTGCCCGATATTTAAGAGAACAGGAAAATCTTTCAGAGATAGCTATAGAAGAGGAATCTTCAGCTGATAACAATGAGATTGATGTTGAACTTGCCGAAGTTTTTGTAGAAGAGGCAGAAGATATACTGGCACAATTAACATCTACTATTCCTCGGTGGAAAATAGAACAAGATAATGAATCATTAGCGGATATTCGTCGCCATTTTCACACCCTTAAAGGGAGTGGTCGCATGGCTGGAGCAAACGTTATTGGTGAACTATCATGGGCAACTGAACATTTGCTTAACCAAGTGCTAGAAGGCCTGAGGCCCCTCTCTCCACAAATAGTAGAACTTGTTGATAACAGCTTCCAATTAATGCCTGATTTGGTGTCCCGCTACTCGGCACGAGAAATGGAATCAACCGATGCCTCTAACCACATAATTGAACGAGCAAACTATCTTTTAACAGAAAAAACTGAAGAAGAATTAAGTGAAGAAGATGAATTGCAACAAATTTTCTTTAGTGAAGCAACTCAGCATATCGCCACCTTTAACCATGCATTTCAAGATATTGAATTGCCTTTTGATCTGCATAAAGACTTACTTCGAGCGGCTCATTCTCTTAAGGGCTGTGCTAACATTGCCCAGATCACGTCAGTCGCCACTGTAGCAACAAAACTTGATCACACACTACGCACACTTCATGAGCAAAACCTAAGTTTAGATGAACAACAGTTTTCATTATTATCATCAGTCATAAATGGACTTGATCGCACAATAGCAACATTAGATGAAGCGCAACCACAGGATGTGCCTAATGAAGCGACATTGTTGGAGCATCTTGAACAAATGCTAGCCGCTACAAATTCTGATAGTGGTGGCAATGAAACTGAAAAGCAAATCGACCCAGAATTTCTTGCTGTTTATTTGGAAGAAACAGATGAGTTATTAAATGCATATTCAGATCAGTTACAGCAACTTCAGCAAGAACCAGATAACACCGACTATCAAAATGCAATTCATCAAACATTAGACTCACTAACAGAAAATGCTCAACATGCTGAATTAAATAACCTCACGGTTATTTACCAGTTATTAAACAAATTAACTTCAAAAGTCAGTGATAGCAACGATACAGTTTCAACATTGCTTGAGTTAGGCTATGAAGAAGTTAGCAATCAAATTGAAGGCTTAATGCAAGGTCAGCCAGCCAATAGCATTGATACCTATATTCAAGAGGTTGAAGCGGTTCTAAGCTTAGAGCCAGAGCCAGAGCCAGAGCCAGAGCCAATACAGGATGATTCACCGCCCCAGGAAAGTGAAGCAGAGATTGAATTATTTACAATTCCAACTGAAGAGCCAGAATTACTAGAAGCATTTACTGAAGAATGTGCAGAGCTACTGGAATCAAGCGGTAACGCCATAAAAATATGGCAGCAAGATGAAAATGACCAAGAAGCTGTTATGCAACTTCAGCGTGATTTACATACGCTAAAAGGTGGTTCACGTTTAACAGGGATCATCCCGATTGCAGATCTTACTCATCAAACAGAATCATTAACCTTCTTAGCAATCGATAATAAATGTGAAACAGATGACCGCTTTTTTAATTTATTATTACGCTGCCAAGATCGTTTAGCTGAAATGCAAGAGCAGTTAGAAAATCGCACTGAGTTTGCTTTTGCTCATGATTTAGTAACAGAGATTGCACAATTCTCAAATCAACCCGTTCCCATTCAAACGCGCCAAGTTAAGCCGTCTAATCAAATTTTAGACCAGCAATTAGCTAATAAATCTGAGACACATGTTCAACATGAACAAATCAGGGTTCGTGCTGACTTGCTTGATTTCATATCAAACTTTGCCGGTGAAGTGAATATATCTCGAGATCGTGTGAGCCAGCAAAATACAGCCATTCAATTGCAATTAACAGAGATGGATTCAACCGTAGATCGATTACAAGAACAGTTAAGAAAACTTGAGATTGAAACTGAAACTCAAATCCTATTTCGCTATGAGGATGAACAATCTAAACAAGATTCAGAATTTGATCCCCTTGAATTAGATCGTTTTTCGATGATCCAACAACTTTCTCGAAGCTTAACGGAAAGTGTGAGTGATATTCATGAAATAACTCAATCTCTCGATACTCTTGTCCGTGATTCTGATGCAATTCTTCTACAACAATCTCGTTTAAGTACCGATCTTCAGCAAGGTTTAATGAATACTCGACTACTTCCTTTTGATGGGCTTATTCCACGATTTGAACGCATCATTAGGCAAGTAAACGCTGAGCTAGGTAAAAAATCTCAGCTTTTAGTTCATGGTGCAAATTATGAATTAGATAGAACCATCCTAGATCGTGTTGTTGCACCTATTGAGCATATTATTAGAAATGCTGTTGCTCATGGTATTGAGCTTCCTAAGGAGCGTGTACGGTCAGGTAAAGATGAAACAGGACAAATAACCATCTCTATCTTGCGAGAAGGTTCTGAAGTTTTAATTACTTTGATGGATGATGGACTAGGCATTGATGTAGAAAAGGTTCGCAAAAAAGCATTAGAGCAAGGTTTAATTAACCCGGATCACATGCCCTCAGATGAAGACCTTATCCAGTTAATTTTAACCTCTGGTTTTAGTACTTCTGACGATGTATCACAAATTTCTGGCCGCGGCGTGGGCATGGATGTGGTGAGCAGTGAGATCCGCGCCCTAAAAGGTCGCCTATCCATCCAATCTACAGCGGGTCACGGTACAACATTCAATATTCGACTACCACTCACATTGTCGATCATGCAGTCATTACTTGTTGGTTGTGGCGATCAAGAATACGCTATTCCTCTAGTCGCTGTTCATGCGGGAGATCGGATCTCTGTACAAGCTATTGAGGCACTACTAGAAAGCGAAGAAAAACCTCAATATGAGTTTAATGGTGAATATTATGAATTTATTTCACTTGCTAGCCTACTCAAACAACCGTTAGTCTTGCCCGATGACCCTAAATTACAATTACCGGTCTTGCTCTTCCGCTATGGCGATATGCATATTGCATTGCTCGTCGATGTTATCAATAGCAACCGTGAAATTGTATTAAAACCTGTAGGTGAACAATTAGCACATATTGATGCTATTACTGGCGCAACGATCTTGGGTGATGGTGAAGTAGTCTTTATCTTGGATATTCCAACACTTGTTGATACTTTTAATGAAAAAGATAGTGTCAAAGAAGACAGTGAAGTCGAATTACTGGTTATAGAATCTGGACAGCCCGAAAATAGGGAAGATCGTACACTTATCGCCCTGGTTGTCGATGATTCAATTACAATGCGTAAGGCTTCTGGAAACCTACTAAAACGTCATGGCTTTGATGTTATTACTGCACGTGATGGTATTGATGCCGTAGCTCAATTAAATGAGCAAGTGCCTGACATCATCCTTTTAGATATCGAAATGCCTAGAATGGATGGATTTGAGTTTGCTACATTGGTGCGTAATATTGACCAATATAAGTCGCTTCCCATCATTATGATTACTTCTCGTACGGGAGATAAACATCGTGAAAGAGCAATGGGGATTGGTGTCAATGCTTATCTAGGCAAACCTTACCAAGAGATAGAGCTTATGGAAACTATCCAAGCACTGCTAGAACAATAAATAGGAACATCATAAAATGTCCGAACAATCCACTGACTTTATTCCATGCATGCTGATACCGTTACAGCAACATTATTTATTACTACCAAATACAACATTGGCTGAAGTTATTCCAATGCCAACTCTTGATAAAATCAGTGGAAAACCCCAATATTGGGTTGGTCAGTGTGAATGGCATTCATGGAAAATCCCAGTAATTGATCTTGAAGGGCTAGTTCAAGATCACCCTTCAAATACTACCGATGCAAATAAGCTTTGTGTAATTCGAGGAATTAACGATTCAAGCAGTGTAAGTGTTTATGGTCTTCCATGCTACGGCGTACCACAACTCATCCATTTAACTGAGTCGGCACTCCAACCTATTGAAGATGCAGAGGACTCTGAGTATTTACACAGCCAGATTCAAATAGGTAATAATATTGCCTATATTCCCAACTTAGATAATATAGAAGCCGCACTCAATTAATATATACCCAAGTGAAATCAATTTGCAGTCTTTACCGCTTCGTTATTCCGGCAGAATTTTAGCCGAAATCTGAATATAAACAAGACTCCCACTAACCACATGCGGGAGTGACGGGGGAGCGAAAACCTGCAGTTTCAATGATAACGGGTATAGTGTAAGATCTCGCTATCTTCTTTTACAACACAAATACATTATGACCGCACTGAAATGGATACTTTGGAGTAGCCTCTATCTATTATATCTAAGCCCTACAATTACTTTCGCAACGACTAATAGTACCGCCCTAACAAAGCAGCGCATAATATTTCAGCAAGCAAAAAATGCATTAGAAACAAATCAAATTTCACGTTTCCATGCGCTGCAATCACAATTAAATGATTATCCGCTACAACCTTATCTAGAATATTTATATCTTCGCCACCGCTTAAGTCAAATAAGCAATGCAACTATTATCCAGTTTTTAAGCGAAAATAAAGATACTTTTTATGCAGAACGGCTTCGTAGTGCCTGGCTAGATAAACTAGCTAAAACAAAACAGTGGCAAACATTTCTAGATATTTACCATCCACCACAATCGGTATCAAGGCAGTGCCTTCGTTTGCAAGCGCTTATTGCAACAAATCAACACGAACTAGCGCTTAAAGATACGCCAGAGTTGTGGTTATCGGCTAAATCCTTGCCCTCATCTTGTAATAGTGCTTTCAAACTTTGGCAAGATAAAGGGCTTCTCACAAATGAATTTCGTCGCCAGCGGATCCAGCTTGCTCTATTGGCAGATCAATATTCGCTCGCACTTTATCTAGCAAAATCACTGCCTGATGCCACACAAGCCAAAGCCGAGATTTTATCTTGGCAAAAAATGCACAATAATCCCCTCACATCACTTCGAGCATTGCCATCGTCAAGGTCTAATATTCTGAACCAAGATACCGCCATGTCTCGCGATATTATTGAACATGGTATTGCACGGCTAGCGCGTAAATCAACAAACCAAGCCCACCAATCTTGGCAGCGGATTGCTCCCGCCTATAGCTTCAGTGAGCAGGAAAAAGATCGTATTCAAAGTTCTATCGGCAAGCGCGCCGCATTAAGCCGTGAAGATCGAACGCTAGAGTTTTATGGTGATGCTCCAGCCCAGCCATGGCGGGCTCGCGCCGCATTGTGGCAACAAGATTGGCCTGGCGTACAACGTGCTATTTCTAGTTTAAATTATGATGATAAACAATCAACCCGTTGGCAATATTGGTTAGGGCGTAGTCAAGAAGAACTGGGCGATAAAGCTGCCGCAGATTCAACTTACCAAGGCATCATTATGCAACGCGATTATTATGCTTTTCTGGCGGCTGACAAGCTTAGCTTACCTTATCAAATGAATCACAATCCTATTATCTCAACAGAGGCAGGACTTGATATTATTTCCCAGCAACCTGCAATTCTACGGCTTAAAGAGTTTTATGCACTGAATATGACTCTTGAAGCACGCAGACAAGCCTATAAGCTCATACAAACACGCACATCACGAGAACTCCAACTCATTGCAACATTGACGCATCGATGGAGCTGGCATAACCAAACAATTGCCTTATTAGGTAAAGCAAAATATTGGGATGCATTAGATTTACGCTTCCCCGTTGTTTATAAGTCAGCTGTATTAAAAGAAGGGAAAAAAAATAACCTTGATCCGGCATGGTTGCTAGGTGTTATTCGTCAAGAAAGTGCTTTTAACGCGCATGCACGCTCGCGTGTTGGTGCATCGGGCTTAATGCAACTGATGCCTAAAACAGCAACGTTAATTGCTAAGCTTATTAAACAACCACTGAAAAAACAATCTGAGCTTCTAAATTCAAATAGAAACATACAACTTGGCAGTGCATACTTAAGCAAGATGTATAACGACAATCAATATAATCCCGTGTTAGCAACCGCCTCATATAATGCCGGACCGCATCGTGTTAAAAAATGGTTACCAAAAAAACAACTGGCGGCCGATATTTGGATTGAAAATATCCCCTTCAACGAAACCAGAAAATATACTAGTAATGTGCTCAGCTATGCCGCTATTTTTGAACATCAGCTCAAACGTCCTATTACACCGCTGCATAAGCGAATGCCTGCAATAGATCCTAAAAAGCCTTAAGGAGACTCAGATCAAGTCATGATTGTTTTATGCTGGCTGAAATAGCCCCAAACTTCTTCGAAAATCGCCGCAAGAGAACAACTATTACAGCGATTTTCGAAGAAGTTTGGTACCATTTCATCTCAGTCTAAATTCAACCAGACTTAATTAGAGGCTCCTTTAACATGGAAACATATCTTGTCGGCGGTGGAGTCCGCGATCACCTACTTGGTTTAGCGATTAAAGATCGAGATTGGGTTGTGGTCGGCAGTTCACCTGAAGAAATGTTAGCGCAAGGCTACCAGCCCGTGGGAAAAGACTTCCCCGTTTTTCTGCACCCTAAAACACATGAAGAATATGCCCTTGCCCGCACCGAGCGTAAATCAGGAAAAGGCTACAAAGGCTTTACTGTTTATGCCGCACCTGACGTAACATTAGAACAAGATCTTGAGCGCCGCGATCTCACGATTAATGCGATAGCCCAAGCAGAAAATGGCACCTTAATCGATCCCTTTAATGGCCAACAAGATCTTAAAGACAAAATACTACGCCATGTATCACCCGCCTTTATTGAAGATCCCGTTCGCGTATTACGCATTGCCCGATTTGCGGCGCGTTTTGACTTCACCATTGCCGATGAAACCAAGCAACTTATTCATCAAATGGTGGCAAACAAAGAACTGGATCATCTTGTACCAGAACGGGTTTGGCAAGAATTAGCCAAAGCATTAGCAACTAAACAGCCCTCACTATTTTTTATGACACTTCGAGATACTGGTGCATTAAAAACCTTATTTCCTGATATCGATCGCCTTTTTGGTGTGCCGCAAGTTAAGAAATGGCATCCCGAAGTTGATACCGGCATTCATGTGATGATGGTAATTGATCAAGCGGCTAAGCTTAGTGATGACATTGCAGTTCGTTTTGCCGCACTTTGCCATGACCTAGGAAAAGGCACAACACCTGCCGACATTCTTCCCCATCATTATGGTCATGAAGAACGCAGTATCAAGCTGACCAAGGCACTATGCCAACGGCTTCGGGTGCCAAAAGAGTTTGAATCTTTGGCTTTAAATGTGGCGGAATACCATACTCATGTTCACCGTCTATTTGAAATGAAACCCGCAACCATTTTAAGAGTAATCGAAGCACTTGATTCATTTCGTCGACCCGAACGTTTCGAACAATATTTATTAGCGGCCGAAGCCGATAGCCGTGGACGTACAGGTTATGAAGATTTGCCTGTACCTACTGTTGAAGCATTCAGGCACTATTTTTCAGCCGTACAAGCAATTACCGCGAAGCAATTTATTGAGCAAGGATTAGAAGGCGTAGCCATAGCAGAAGCCATGCGAAAAGCACGTATCAAAGTAATAGCAACGGTTAGGGAAAAAGCTGATTACAAGCAATAATACATAACGTATACTTCCTCCTAATTATTAAATAATATTGAGACACTTTTATGGGCGATTCTATCTCTGCTAACTGGACTAGCGTCAATGCTACTTGCCAACCTTTAGTTGACAGCCTTGTGGCTAATGCGCAATCACTGCAACTTGAAATCAGTGCATTAAGTAACGGTACGCGTATTATTGATGCGGGTATTAACTGTACTGGTGGTTTAGAGGCCGGCCGCTTAATTGGTGAAATATGCATGGGAGGCTTAGCTACAATTACGATGGGGACAAATAGTGGTTTTGATAACTGGCCTTGGTCAGTCAATGTGCACGCTAAAACCCCCGTATTAAGCTGTCTCGGTAGCCAATATGCTGGCTGGAGCTTATCTCACGAAAAATTCTTCGCACTAGGCTCAGGCCCCGGTCGTGCATTAGCAGGCAAAGAAGAAGTATTAAAAGAATTTGGTTACAAAGATAAAGCTGATAAAACAGTCATCGTATTAGAAACAGATAAATTCCCACCGATCGAAATTGCTGAAAAAGTGGCAAAAGATTGTGGTATTAAACCAGAAGACTTAACCTTCATTCTCACGCCCACATCAAGCCTAGCAGGTGTGATGCAAATTGCTATTCGCGTATTAGAAGTCGCCATGCACAAAGCGCATACCTTACACTTCCCTATGGATAAAATCATTGATGGTTTTGGCGTGACGCCAGTTTCACCGCCAGGTGGTGATTTTATGACCGGTATGGGCCGTACAAACGACGCTATTCTTTATGGCGGTATGGTACATCTATTTGTCGATGCTACCGATGATGAAGCACAAGATCTCGCTGAGAAACTACCAAGCAACACCTCATCAGACTACGGTCGTCCCTTTGGCGAAATATTTAAATCCTATGATTTTGACTTCTTTAAAGTTGATCCCATGCTATTTAGCCCCGCTAAAGTAACGGTGACCAATGCTAATACTGGAAAGAGCTTTACTGCTGGTGAGCTGAATAAAGAGTTGTTGACTACTTCATTTGGGCTTTAGATTATTCCTTTTATGAAGTAACGAAATGATACTCCGCTCCTAAAGAAAAGCACCTAAATGTCTTCTCCTACGATAGTTATTTTCAATGATACCCATGGCTGGCATAGCGAACAGTTAGTGAATGCTTTACAGTTACTTGGCATCACAGCTGTGCTAACTGATTTAGCTGATTGTGTCATTGATCTTGATTCTCCGACAGGAATGTTCATTCCTGGCTTTGAAAACCAATTGCCCGGTGCTGCCATGGTACGTGGCATTGCCCCCGGCAGTCTTGAACAAATAACACTTCGAATGGATATCTTACATACCTTAGCTGAACTCAATGTGCCAGTATTCAACCCTGCCAGCGCAATTGAACATACCGTTGATAAAGCCCGCACTTCACTTCGACTTCATCTTGCGGGATTGAATACCCCCAAAACATGGGCATGTGAAAACTCAAAACATGCTAGAGACATTGCCACCGCACAGTTTAAGAAAAATATGATGCTAGTTATCAAACCTTTATTTGGTTGCATGGGAAAAGGTATTGAGAAAATTTCTACGCTTGAACAGTTCGATCAAATTCAAGCCGTGGGCGATGCTTTTTATATGCAAGAGTATATTGAACCCTTTGAACCTGAACACTGGCAAGATTGGCGTTTAATGGTGATTGATGGTCAAGTCTGCGCTGCCATGTCACGTCGCTCGCAGCACTGGATCACAAATTTTGCCCAAGGTGCAGAATGCTTTACTACCACTGTCACTCCTGAAATGGAACAGCTCGCTATTAAAGCGACACAGGCCGTACAAGCTGATTATGCGGGTGTTGATTTAATCCGCCAGCAAGATGGTAGTTATACCGTGCTAGAAGTGAATAGTGTACCCGCATGGAAAGGTTTATACCAAGCCACAGGCATTAATGCCGCCACCTATTTAGCCCAGGCATTAGCTAAGCGCATTACGACCCCACGAACAATGACATGCTGACAGCAGAACAAATCCAAGAATGTGTATCCTGGGCATGCCAACAAGAGGTCTCAGCACCCAAACCCGGTAATGTGAATAGTTTTAGTGGTAACCATGAAATGGAAATCGAAGATTTCATAAAAAGTGCTCATGCTATCGCCCCGGTTATGGCTAAAAAAGAGCTCTCTGTCGGCAACCTTATTTTACAATCAATCCGCGCAACGCGTGACGTCGTCAACTGCAATACCAACCTAGGCATCGTTTTATTATTTGCACCACTATGCAAGGCAATGCACCAATGCCGAACATTTGAGCAACTTCATCATGCTCTAGAACAAGTGTTAGAAGAGCTCACTATTGATGATGCAGACAAATGTTATCAAGCGATTCGCTTGGCAGAAGCTGGTGGTATGGGAGAAGTCGAAGAACACGATATTCAATCATCACCGACTATCACTTTAAAACAAGCGATGGAACTGGCAGAAAAACGTGACACAATCGCCAGACAATACATCAATAATTATGATGCAATATGGTGCATTGGATTGCCCAATTTGACAAAAGCAATAAATTGTGGGGAAACAGTTGAATGGGCCACTACTTTCGCGTATCTTATTACGCTATCGATGATTCCTGACACGCTAATTTCCCGTAAAAAAGGACGGGCGGTTTCAGAAAAAGTATCTACTAGCGCTCATTCTTTAATTAAAAAAATTAAAGAAAACAATAATTTGAGCGATAGCAAGGTTGAAGTCATTACATGGGATAATAAATTGAAGAAGGCAAAACTAAACCCTGGCACGACTGCAGATTTGACCGCAGCGACATTGTTAGTTTACGCATTTCAACAAAAGTTATCTTAAAACAGAATTTTAGCACCGATGCGGTTTGCCGCAAAATGTGCTGAGCAGGTCATACGTTCCTTGAATACGTATACGCTCTTTGCAACTTTGTAAAGAGGAAAATTTGAGTTTTTTATTAATATTTTTTGGAACAGGAATTAAGACTATGGCAGTTATCGATCGTGTATTAGTAGGTGAATCTTTAGTAATTGAAGATGGTGACCTAGACAACGTTGCTCACATTGATTTACTTATGGGCCCTCGTGGTAGCGCAGCAGAAGATGCATTTTGTCGCACTATGACAGATCAAAAAGCAGGCGTAAACGGTTTATTAGCCGTTGTTGCACCTAACTTAATGGTTAAACCAGCGACAGTAATGTTTAACAAAGTTACTATCAAAAACATGAAACAAGCCGTTCAAATGTTCGGCCCAGCACAACGTGGTGTTGCCATGGCTGTTGCTGAATGTGTTGAAGATGGCACAATCCCAATGGCTGAAGCTGATGATTGCTTCATCTGTGTTGGTGTCTTCATCTCTCCAACTGCGGACAGTGATCAGAAGATCCAAGACTGGAATTACCGTGCAGTTAAAGAATCAATCAAACGTGCTGTAGCGCGTGAGCCAAGCGCAGCTGACGTTGTAGCGCAATACAAAGCTAGTGAGCATCCTTTCGCTGCTAACTAAGCTTTAGTGTAAAAATAAGAATACCGCTCTTTCTATTATGGAAGAGCGGTATTTTTTTGTCTGTTACTTTAGATCGTTCTTACTAAGAGAGCCATCATGCAATGCGCTGGCAACTAAAGCGTGTTTTATCCCCTTCTCCGCTAAACGCATTAAATCATGCTTGTTTCTTATTCCACCTGCTGCGATTAATTGACTATGTACTGCCTGTTTCTGTAATGCTAATAGATGTTCTATATTCGGCCCTGATCGCTCACCAACATTATCAAGCTCCATCACAATAAGCTGTTCCGTCCAGCGCTCAGAGTGTTCTAATAAATTTTGCTCACCAAGATACCGTCCATTCTTGAAGTCTAATGACAAGATAGTCATATTACTTACTTTATGACTAAGTAACCACTCACTATCATGCAGGGTTTCACTTCCGATCACAGGATAGATAGTCGAATAATCTCTAAATCCCAACCAGCCTTCATAATTTTTTATTCCCGCATCAATCCAAAAATTCACATCTGGAAAAGCATCCACCAACGAGCGATAAAGAACATGATTATCGCCGCCATTTTCTATCATATCTAAATCGGCAATATACAAAGTGTCGAATGGATGCCAAGCAAGTAAATCTCTAACAACTTGCTGTGGATCACTACTGCTCGTTATTATTGATTGTAAAGCGGGATAAAGATTACGATCACCGCCGCTAGCATGAACAACCTTTCCCCCCATAATATCAATGACAGGTATAATTTCCATTTCAAGCAAACCTCGGTTAATTCCAGTTATACCCAAAACCATTGAAACTGCAGGTTTCAGAGCTCAACACGGATGTCAGAACAAGGCGCAAGGCGCGGGAAATGACTAGTCCTTTTCAAGCATTGTAACGCAGTGCTGGCATTCGTGTTGAACTCCCGTAGGGCAAGGTGATAAGCTAGCATCTTCGTCGTTAT
>NVWQ02000003.1 GCA_002733715.2 Methylophaga sp. | reverse complement strand
CATAAGATGGCCGCCGGGCTGAGCGTGGCGCGGGACCAGTTGGAACCGGCGATGGAACGGCTGAGTGAGTTGTTGGAAAAACAGGGCTCGGGCAATCTTGGCCCCCGGGACCTGCGCCTTGACGGTGTTTTGATGGCCAGTGCTGCCAGCGTTGAACTGATACAAAAGATCGAAGCCGCTGGCCCTTTTGGGGCCGGTGCCCCTGCCCCGCGTTTCGTCTTCCCTGACCAGCAAATCCGGTTCAGCAAACGGGTTGGCGCCAGTCATTTGAAAATCAGCTTTGGCGACGCCCCGTCCGGGCCAATTGACGCCATAGCCTTTGGTGCGTTCGACGGACCCCTTGGCCCTGCAATTGAGGCCCATGGCGGCAAACGCTTTCATCTGGCCGGGCGGCTGGAGATCAATACCTGGGCTGGACGTAGTCGGGCTCAGCTACGACTGGAAGACGCCGCCGTATCGGGTGAATAATAGGGCGAAAAACCCCAAGATTTCCCTTGCCCTTTATCTGCGCTTTGCCTAAATAACGGCGCACGTCACCTAGTGGCCCGTTCGTCTATCGGTTAGGACATCTGGTTTTCAACCAGGAAAGAGGGGTTCAACTCCCCTACGGGCTACCACTGACCCCACCCAATCTGAGACCATTCGCATGCAGCGGGAATAGTATCGTCATTTCAAAGACATGCGCGCTGTGACTCCGGTAAGAGACCGCAAACTGGTAAGACAGACGCGCCATTTGGCGCCCGCGTCTCAAAAGGGATTTTCCGTATTTCCAGTTTGGGTTTTGCGATGTCAGGCTCGGTTTAGGAGAGCCGCTTGTTCGGACCAATCCGCGGGAATCTCGTGGGTCAGACACCAGTCGGTCGTCAACCAGTCGGGCAGATTTGCATCAAGCGCCAGCTGGACGGTCGCGGGCGACAAAAATGCAAACTCCAGTATTTGCTGCACACGTTTTCTGGACAGGCCCTGCGCCTCTGAAATTTCCTGCGTAGTTTGCCCCGCTTTGATACTTTCCAGGAATCGGTGGCCCAGAGCGATATTGCGCAGAAGCGTGTCGTCGCGCGGTGCGGCTTCTCCTTCAATCATCAGTTTGGTTTCAACGCCGCGACGACGAAGTGTGAACGATATCTCGAACGTCATTGCATCAGCGTCGATGACCTGCCGGGGCACATCAAAGGCATCGGCGAATTTGTTCAAGTCGAGGCGGATGCACAATTTGCCTGGCGCGATTGTTACCTTTTCGATCATCGACAAGGCATCAAAGCCGTCTCGACGAGCCCGGTTGATCACACCGCTGATCGTCGCCGCATCACAATCTTTGAGCAACCCTCGGGGTGCCATTTGACAGATATGAGCGTTGACAGCTTTCGCTATCTTCTGCTCCAACGCCCGAGCAGGCAGGCGCCAGCCTGATGCCTTTTTGTCTACATCCCCTGGTACCTTCAGAAACTGTGAGATGTAATAATCATAGCGTCGGCCGCGTCTTGTCGTATGGACCGGGCTCAACCGCTCGCCGTTGTCATCAAACAGCCTTCCTGCCAGCGGTAATGTCAGGCGGCCTGAGTTGCATTTGCCCCTTTGTTGCGCGTGGCCCTGCTGCATCAGGCTTTGAATGCGCTGCCAGAGGTCGGGATCAATGATCGCCTGGTGTTGCCCCTCATAAATCGTCCCCTTATGCGCGATGCGTCCGGCATAGAGCGGACTGATCAGGATCTTGTGGATATGACCACGCGACAGCGACTGTCCACCATGGTCGCGCCCACTTTTGGTGATGTAGCGCTTTGATCGCAAGCCAAGGCGCTCGGCTTCCTTTGCCACAGTGTTCACTGCAAGGTGATTTTCATACAGATCAAACAGCATGCGAACTGTTTTTGCTTCCGCTTCGTTGATGGTCAGGCTTCGTCCAGCCGCATCATAACCAAGTGGCACATAACCTCCCATCCAAAGTCCTTTCTTCTTTGAGGCGGCAATCTTGTCCCTGATGCGTTCTGCCGTCACTTCACGCTCAAACTGGGCAAACGACAAAAGTACATTCAGCGTCAGGCGACCCATGCTGGTGGCGGTGTTGAACGACTGGGTCACCGAGACAAATGAGGCTTTCGCTGCATCAAGTCGGTCCACCAGCCTGGCAAAGTCCGCCAGTGATCGCGTCAGCCTGTCAATCTTGTAAACCACGATCTGATCGACCCGGTTTTCATCGATGTCGCGCATCAGGCGTTGCAATGCAGGCCGGTCCATATGCCCGCCGGATATGCCGCCATCGTCATACCGGGTTTTCAGCAGTACCCAGCCCTCTTGGCGCTGGCTGGCAATATAGGCCTCGCAGGCTTCCCGTTGTGCATCCAGCGAGTTGAACTCCTGTTCCAGCCCTTCTTCGGTTGATTTGCGGGTATAGACCGCGCAGCGGATCCGGGCCATCTCAGCCCCCTGCCCTATGTTTCAAGCCGAAGAACCGTGGCCCACTCCAGTTTGCCCCGGTGATGCGTTTTGCGACGCCCGAGAGCGACCGGAAAGCCTGGCCGTCCAGAACATATCCCTCCGGCGTGACCTCGACGCTGTATGTCCGCCCGTTCCATTCGCGCAGGAGCACGGAGCCGGGTTTGGTTCCATCACACCNACCGGCATTTCCGGACCCGCCGTGCAAGAGCAACCGCAGCGCTCGCGTGGTTTTGCCTGTATACCCACCCAGCACCCGGCACTGCAGNTCATGCATCAATGAAAGCGCGCGTCTCTCTACTCGTCAACCGACGAAATTATGTCTTCAGACCGAACCCAGTGCTGCCGGATGACCTAGCAATATGGTTAGACCGGCGCGCTGCAGATGATGCGATCGCTGCGTCGGAAGACCTTCTGGATATTGATGCCCGCGCAAGTACGCCGATTGAGGCCATGTGCCTTGATATTGTGGCCTCCCGAGCGAACCCGGCCAGTCCGAATGTTTTGCGCGCGCGACGCTCTCTTCAGAAAAGATTGTCTCGCAAACCGGGACCTCTCGTCGGTGCCATGGACCGATTTGATAAGCTTTGGAGGCGCAGTAAACTTTTTGAAAATTTCGACAAAGGGTGATGCTTGAATTGATGGTGGCTGCTGCGGCGGTCCCAATATCCGGAAGGCCCCGCTTCAGAAACACCCGAACGGCGTAGTGCTGAATGACCGCTGCCTGCCAATCGAGAGCGCTGTGGCGCTCGGCGCAACGATCATTCCGGTTACGTTGCCCTACACAAGTAGATCCGAGGGACAGGTGACAATGTCATCTCTGCAAAATCAGGAAAAGAGGCAACAACCGCAATCAATTGGAAGTATTTCATTCGGAGTTTTTCTGCTCAGGATATGTCACGGCTTGGTACGCCCTCCTTGCGCGCGGGCGCGCCGAAGCGGGGGAAACCCTTTTCGTCCACGGAGCAAGCAGCCCAGTGGGGACCGCTGCGATCCAGCTTACAATACGTGCCGGCCTTAAGTTTATGTAGCAATAGGCCACCCACCCTGTCACCACGCCGCAATAACCCGCCCAAGCCCTTTGAAATGAGGGTTGTGTCTACTTGTCAGAAGCTTTCGGAAAAACTCGACAGCTTGTGACAGCGCATCAACCTGGTCATCATTCAGCCCAGCGGGAAAAGCTACCAATTCGACCATCAGGTCGTTCAGCCATGGCGCCTCCACAGGCAAGTGTACTTTGCCCTGTTCGACCATGACCATGGCTTTGCCAACTCGGTCCTCTTTTGAAAGTTTCGAATTTGTTTTTATCGACTGAATCAACTGCCGTCTGATATTAGCCGGGTAATATTCCCAAAGCACTTCAAGCAGTGCTATACCAGAGCTTGCTTTTTCAATGGCAATAAAGTCGGCTTTCCACAGAACTTGTGCCGCGATAACCCGCTTTTGCAGATCTTGAAACTTCCAGTATCCACGCTGACTGTGCATAAGATAAATGCAGCCGTCGGTCATTTGCCAAGTCTGAATAACACAATACGATCCTGACTGTGAGCCCGAGGCGGCGTCTACACTGAGAAAGCGAACATCATACGGTTTGGGAAGCTCTGTATATCGTTGGAACAGTGCCAGATCGATTTCACTTCCACCGTCCGGCACCGGCCTTTGCAGGTACTGTGCCATAAAATTCGCTTCTCCCAATTTCAACCGCTGCAGATCCAGGACCTCTTGCGGTAGCCTGACAGGGTCTAGGAGCTCCCCCTTGGAAAAATGATAGGTTTCATTAGCGTTTAGCCTCACGACCATGTCCTCTTCTGCGATAGCAGGCAGGGACAACTGGTGCCAAGGTTCCTGAGAGGCAAGATGCGCCGATGGGTCAAAAATAGAAAGCCGCTGCATGACCAGAACCATTTTACTTTCAGCGGGATGATTGAAGCGCGTTGAAAGCGAAGTGTCGATCCAGTTATTGACCTTCTCACATCCCGTTTGTGTTGCCAGTTCAGAAGCGTCGAGAAGGTCGTCCATGATAATAATATCGGCGCCTTTTCCGATAACCGACCCATGCACCGACAGAGCTTCCCTAAACCCGCCGACCTGAGTGACAATAATGCGCTCGTTGTCTTTGAGAGGTTTTCCCGACATGGTTGGAAACGCATCCTTGTACCAATCAGCCTCGACAATTTTTCTGAATTTGTTGGACAGGGTGATTGCGAGATCAAGGTTGTGGGAAACAACAAAAATCTGTGTTGCAGGATCTAGCCCGAGAACGAAGGCTGGCCAGGCAACCGAGGTGATAATCGATTTGAGGCTCCTGGGTGAAATGTGCAGCATTAGGCGCCGGTTCTCACCGTTGGTGACCCGCATCAACTCATAGCAGATGGCTTCGATGTGCCACTTATCCTCCATAGCCTGCCCCGAATGAAGGGTCTCAAAGACTTTTTCAACAAAGGCTAAAAAGCTGATCCGAAGGAGCGCGTTTATTTCAGAATTCGTCGGATGTGTCATTGTTCTGTTCTCCGCTCAATTGGGCATCCACTGCTTTTGATGCGTATTTCAACAACAGCCGGACATCGCCTTCAGATGCCGGCAAATCTTGTTTCTCGGTGCCCTCAGAGTCCGGAAGATGCATTTTTATCTGCCGCAGAAGTTCGGACAGGGAACGTGCCTTTCCAGACAGAGCATCCCCGACAAGACGTTTTGCCAATGCCTCCATTTTGGTCACTTTGGAATGAACGCCTTGTTCTGACAGGTTGATTTCGCGCGCCAATTCGTCCTGCAACACAGATTTCAGAGACTTGGCCCCCTTTGGCCGCCCACCCGGATTTCCTGACTGGCCGGGTTGGTACTGTGAATGCTGTGGGGGGACACCGTAGCCTATGGGCTGGTCACCCGGTTCTTTTCTATCTGCCATCAGAAATCCTCCGGGTCGTCGATTGAAACTGGTGATCTATTGTCAGGTTCAGGCGGGCCGATTAGGTCGCTTGATTCAACATTCCGGTGCTCTTGCACTTCCCTGAACGTCAAACCGGTGCCGGCATGAATGGCCTCTTTACCTGTCATCTTTTCCCAGCGGGCAATGGTGACATCTACATAGGCTGGAGATATTTCCAGCCCCAGACAAACTCGCTTAACCCTTTCGGCCGCTAGCAAGGTACTGCCGCTTCCCAAAAACGGGTCCAGCACAAACTCCCCGGCGGCCGTTACATCAAGCATTACTTCTTGGAGTAACTTCACAGGCTTCACCGTCGGGTGGACCGAGAAATCATCTTCTTCGGATTTTGCACCGCCACTTGCGCCCGCGAACTCCCAAACGTTCGTGCGGTATCGGCCCTGCTTTCCCAACTCGACATTGTTGCGGTGTGCTTCGCCCTTCCTTTTGGCCACAAAGATCAATTCGTGGCGCGAGCGGTATAAAGAGCCCATGCCGCCATTGGGTTTTACCCAGACGGCAAGATTGATCTGCTCAAGTGAGAGCCGGCGAAATGCCTCCCTGATTTCGTCAACATCGCGCCAGTCCATAAAGCAGTAAATCAGGCCACCCTTGGTTAAAAAACGAGGGCGGTTCCGATTGCTTCGGTAAGGAAATCGGCGAATTCCTCTGTCGTCATCTCTCCCGACGCCTCTGCAAATTCCGGATATTTGCTGTTGGATGTCCGGACGTGGCCGGATATCTTCACATTGAATGGCGGATCTGTGAGTATCAGAGCGATCGGCCTGTTTGATACCAGACCGCTCAA
>NVWQ02000010.1 GCA_002733715.2 Methylophaga sp. | reverse complement strand
ACATTTACAAGCATCTAAAACCAAAGAATCTATACATGATCCATTCTCACTGTAAAACGGCTCGGTTTGCTTGATCCATTCTGAACGTAAAAATGATCCATTCTGAACGTCGCGCTACACCATTTATGACTGATCCAAAATTCCTAAAGCATCACGGCTTTGAAATTATTGATGAAGCCCCACCCTTCTTTAAACTATGGGGTCTAAAGACAAATAAAAATGCCATCTACCCAACAATTATGGAAAGTGCCAAATTAGGAGTATGCCCTAATAGTAAAGGAATTACGGCCTATTACTCAAATACTTGCCCTTTCACTGACTACTATACAAATCAATTGCTCAGAGAATACGCAAAAAATAAAAATATTCCTCTTACCGTGAACCATATAAAGAGCAAGAAAGATGGGCAGAAGATGCCAATACCCTGGATAATTAACAGTGTGTTTTATAAGGGAGAGTTAGTAACCCTGGAAATGAAAGCTGAGAGGCACTTGGATAAAATAATTACATAATAAAAAGCTGCACCGGATTGCCAAAATCGTCACTTCGGTCAACCAGTGAGCTAAGCGTTAGGCTACTCAAAATAAGATTAGGAGAATATATGAATTGGATCGTAGAATTACAAAACATAAATTACATAGGCGTAGCAATTGCGACCATTACAAGTTATGTCCTTGGGTTTGTTTGGTACCATTGGGCAGTTTTTGGTGAGGCATGGGCAAATGCTTTAGGTATCACGAAAGATGAAGCTGACAATACCGAAGGTCTTGGAGGTGCTTTTATCATGTCTCTAATTTCAGGGCTATCAAAAACCTTATGTGTCGCGATGCTTATGGCAGCAGCAAATATATCTGGCATTCTGAGCGGAGCACTTTTTGGAGTAATAGTTGCAGTCGTATTTATTTTCACATCATTAGGTTACTACAATGGCTTTGCTCGTACATCTTCAAAACTGACATTAATAAATTCAGCACATGGCATTGTTGAACTTACTCTAATTGGTGCAATTATTGGCACGTTTACCTAACAAACTAAGCCTAATAAGGCAAGTCACGGCGACCCACTACTCTCACTTCGATTTTGTGCGGAAAAATACGCGCACAAAATCGAAGTTCCGGTATCGGTCGCGTGCTTGCGGCGTTATGTGTCAATTATAGTAAAAGGATCATTCTTCCGTTACGGATCTACCATAAGTGGCACTTTTTACATACAGCAAAAAATGACGCTTATGGTAGTTAATCCATTTGTAGTTTTGAGAAAATTTAATAGCTTAAAAGTTTAAATACCCTTTCTCACAAGTATTTTATATGGAGTTGGTAAATCTAAATATAGCCTTATATTACCGCTCTCGGCAAATCTAGGTATAGCTACTGCATGCTGTAATTTATGATATTTGGTTAAATCCAGAAATAGACAACTTTTTCATTGGTCAATCTAGTTTTTGATTGAAAATAAATCTATATGTTCTAAAATTAATTCATGTAAACTGTTGTTTATATTGAACGGGGAATATATCTGTGCTCATGTCCTTACGACTGAAGTTGAATCCTTTAGTTATATTTGTTCTAAATAACAATCTTGGGTTCAACAAATAAGTGCCATTAATTTTATCGAAAAAAGTAAGTGGAGAAGAATAATGACTTCAAATGGTTTTAAAATCAAGTGCTTTACATGTGATAATGAATTTACATTTGGTCCAAATATTTACGATGGAAAACATATAAATATTTATGACATTGATATTTGCAACAATTGTTATATTAGCAACCATGATGGTTGGTCTCCACTGCATGAAGAAAAAATATTAAATCATATTAAAAATAAAAACATGTCTGTTCCTGAAAGAAACACTCGAGATTTACTTCCAATAAATTAGCATTTATAGGCCGCTTTGTTAAGCTACACCTTGTACAAATGGCCAATAGGAGGCACTATGGAAATCGCTAGACAACTATTGATTTTTCTCTTACTCAGTATTACACAACAAACTTTTGCCGAGTGCTTAAGCGACTCAATTGGACAAGTTTATTGTAGCTTAGGTGAATGTGCAGTAGATGTTATCGGTCAAGCTCACTGCTCACGTTATAGACATGGTGGCATATCAGTGAATTCAATTGGAACTGTTGTATGTGGAAAGGGAAAATGCATAACAAACAACATAGGCCAAGTATATTGTTCAAAGTACGAAGAAGGGGGTGCAGCACTAAACGGTATTGGCCAAGCAATGTGTGGTGTAGGTGAATGCGTAACTAATAGCATTGGCCAAGTATATTGTTCTAAAGTCCAAGGTGGGGGTGCCGCAGTGAACAATATCGGGCAAGTGAAGTGCTATGGTGGATGTGAACAAGGTACTAACGCACTGTGCGAAAGTACTGGTCAATCCTATTGCGATAGCACCGTTGGTATGAATTAGGTGAGTTCACATTCCAAGTGCAACACCTAAGTTAAAAAAGCAGACATCGTAAGAAACTGATAAATTCAAATTACCACAATTTAAAATCAGGAGTCCCTACGATGTCTTATACACATTTAACGCCCCACGAACGGTTTTGTATAGCACACATGTAATGTGCAAAATATTCAATTCGTCTGATTGCTAGGCGGTTAAACCGATCAGCCAGTACGATTAGTAGAGAAGTAAAACGTAATAAAGGAGTTATGGGGACACAATACTTAATTATGGGGGAAAAAGGTGTCAGGTCTTGCCTTTTGCTACTTTTATAAGCCCACCCCTTTAAAGCTAAAATCGCCAGCAATTATGACATATGCTTGATATATGCCTTGGTTGGCATTATACTTTATAGCATTAAGATAATTAGACAGATGGAGGCGACTATGCGAACAGCATCATTATTTAAAAATGGCAAAAATCAAGCAGTGAGGCTACCGAAAGAGTTTGAGTTTAAAGGGGTTTCTGAGGTTGAAATCACTCAAGAAGGTGATTCACTGGTGTTGCGACCTAAGCACAAGTCTTGGACAAGTTTTGCTACTGTTGAGCGGGCTGATGATGATTTTATGTTGGAGCGCTCTGATTTAATGGATAAGGACAGGGTTCAACTTTGAAACAAATCTATATGTTAGATACTAATATCTGCTCGTTTATTATGAGGAAACGGCCTGAAACGCTGTTAGCTACACTACAGTCGCATGTTGAAAATAGAGATAAAATTATTATTTCAAGCATTACTTATGCTGAATTGCGCTTTGGTGCAATTGGTAAAAAAGCATCGCCCAAACACAATGTTATTGTCGATGAATTCATGGAACGTATTGATTCTGTTTTAGCTTGGGATAAAGATGCCGTTGAGGCTACCACCGTGATCAAAAAAGCATTAAGTGATGCAGGGCAAATGATTGGTAATAATGATGCCATGATTGCGGGTCACGCCATTTCATCTGGATGTGTATTAGTCACAAACAATGTTAATGAGTTTAATCGCGTAGCTGACTTGATTGTTCAAGATTGGTCGAGTAACTAGCGTTGACAATAATTTCTGATCTGGAAATAAAAGGGAAAATAAAAGAAATAAAAGGGACGTTACCCTTAAAACCAAATAAATAGCTTCGAGTAATTGCAATATGCGATGCCGCAACAGGTATAATGTAGCTATTAATTTAGGTGTTTTGAGCGGGTATTAACATGGGTAATGAAATCGATTATAAGAACAACCCCTTACATGGTGTTGGCTTGAAAACGGTGTTGACTGAAATAGTCGATCACTACGGTTTTGAAATTCTCTTTGCCTATTTAAATATCAATTGTTTTAAGACGAATCCTAGTATTGCGTCTAGTGTTAAGTTTCTTAAAAAAACAACGTGGGCCTGTGAGAGAGTTGAGGCTTTCTATTTGTATGAATTTAAAAGCTTACCTAAAGTGTCTTCCGAACAGTTTTCATTATCTCCTAGGGAACGGATTATTCCAGCAGACCAAACGCCAGGTGAGCCTGCTGAGCTGAATTTGGATGATGCTGAGCAATTGCGCGGAATACGTGTAGCGAAAGCGGCTGCATATGATCAGGATGCGGGGCATCGCTCGAACTCAGGTAAAAGTTCTGGCGATCAACGAGGTAAAGATAACAGTTACGAGAAGCCTGAGCATGAATCGTTAAACTCGCCTGATTCATCTATTGAGAGGGCTGAAGACCCTTGGGCGAAATGGAAAGATAAAACCAAGTAGAAATGATGGGATCAGCCAGCTTGATTACCTTAATCAACTATCTATTGGTTGCTCGCCGCTAAACCGAGCGCTATATGTTAAATACAAAGATTACTTATATCCAAACTAACGTAAGAGAGTTCTAATGGCAAAACCTAATTATTCATTCGAGAAAAGACAGAAAGAAATCGCAAAAAAGAAAAAAAAGGAAGAAAAGCGGCTAGCTAAATTAGCTAAAAATGTTGATGAAGATCAAATTTCATCAGTTGACGATGACGATACTGCTACCGAGCTTGATGCCTAGTGTTAGAATGCCGTTATCTTGATTCCCAAATGGTGAACTGGAATCGTGATATTTATAGTCTTTCACCGTAATAGTAGAGAAAACAATAATGAGTAAAGGTACAGTTAAATGGTTCAATGCCGATAAAGGTTTCGGTTTTATTACACCTGAAGATGGTAGCAAGGATCTATTTGTTCATCATTCAGAAATTCAATCCGACGGATACGCATCACTGAATGATGGTCAGGCCGTTGAGTTTGAAGTGGGTGAAGGACAAAAAGGCCCATGTGCAAATAAAGTTGTTGCTGTTTAAGTAAGCGATAACACCTAACAATTCAAGAAGCGGATGGCTACGTCACCGCTTCTTGAGGCGTTATATGGCTGGCTTAACGTCCGCTAAAATATACTTCTCATTAAGGCCATCCGGCGCTTAATTACCTAGAACCTTTGCTTTAGATTTTTTGACTGCCTTTGCGGCTTTCTTCTCTTTTGCAGTTAAAAGTGGTTTCTTTTTAGCATTCTTTTTACTGTCTTGTCCTTTACTCATGATATTTTCCTCTTGAAGTAACGTCTTAAACCTAAAGTCAGTTTGAGCCAACTAATCTTAATCGCTGTTAATGCGAAACAGGGCAATAATAACAGAAAGTGCATTACAGAAAAGTGTATATCGAGAGCTTGAGCAACTTGATTTTAATTAACTCGCGATCTGTAATGTTCAAGTATTAATGAAGTAACGTTAAGTATCGCTATGTTAGAATGTAGGGCTAAATTACCCTGTCCTACAAGCGAACCCTATATGTTACGACTTAATGAAATAAAAATGGCTCTAAACCATAATGAAGATGACTTAATTAATGCTATTGTCGATAAGCTGGCGATAAATCGCGATGATTTGTTAAGTTTTACCATTTTTAAACGTAGTCATGATGCCCGCAAAAAAACTAATATCTTATTAATTTATCAATTAGATGTTGTACTTAAAGATAGTGTTGAAGAGTCCGTTTTAGAACAGTTCTCACAACAAGCTTTTGTTAAAGTCAGCCCTGATACTAGCTATCACTTTGTAGCTCAAGCTGAAGAAAGTTTCCCAAATAAAGAACAGCAGCGCCCCATTATTATTGGGTTCGGCCCCTGCGGTATTTTAGCCGCCTTAGTGTTGGCTCAAATGGGCTTGAAACCGATTGTTTTAGACCGAGGTCAGGATGTAAAACAACGTACCAAAGATACATGGGAACTGTGGCAGAAAGGTAAGTTAAATACCGAATCTAATGTGCAGTTTGGCGAAGGTGGCGCTGGTACGTTCTCCGATGGCAAGCTTTATAGCCAAGTCAAAGATAAGCGTTTTCTAAGTAGAAAAGTGCTAGCTGAGTTTGTTAAAGCAGGTGCTCCCGACGAAATTTTAGTCGATAGTAAGCCTCATATTGGTACATTTAAACTCGTTAGCATGGTCGAAAAAATGCGCGAGGAAATCATCGCTTTAGGTGGTGAAATTCATTTTGGTCAAAAAGTAGAGACGATTCATCGTGAACAGAATCCTGATGATAGCGGTCAAATCACGGGGCTAACACTCAGTAATGGCGAAACGATGCATAGCCGACACATTATTCTAGCGATTGGGCACAGCGCCCGAGATACGTTTGAAATGCTTTTGGAATATGGCGTTTATATTGAATCTAAACCATTTTCTATCGGCTTTCGTATTGAGCATCCACAATCTGTTATTGATAAAGCCCGTTTCGGTGAGAATGCGGGCAACCCGATCTTAGGTGCTGCAGATTACCATTTGGTTCATCATTGCAAAGGCAAAAACGGCCGCAGTGTTTACAGCTTTTGCATGTGCCCAGGCGGTACGGTTGTAGCGGCGACTTCTGAAGAAGGTAGTGTCGTTACTAATGGCATGTCGCAATACTCCCGTAATGAACGCAATGCCAATGCGGCTATTGTGGTCGGTATTGATCCTGAACAAGATTATCCAGAACATGTCTTATCTGGTATTGATTTACAAAGAGATTTAGAAAAACTAGCCTATAAGTTAGGTGGCGGTGATTATAAAGCGCCAGCTCAACTTGTTGGTGACTTTTTACAAGATAAACCCTCGACAGAACTGGGCGATGTTGCCCCATCCTACAAACCGGGTGTGAATTTAGGCGACTTATCTAAAGCTCTGCCTGATTTTGCTATTAAGGCTATTCGAGAAGCGATTCCTGCATTCAATAGAAAAATTGATGGTTATGCAATGAATGATGCTGTATTGACTGGTGTTGAAACTCGAACTTCATCACCTATTTGTATCAGGCGTGACAAGAGCTTCCAAAGCATTAATACTTACGGACTCTATCCTGCTGGCGAAGGTGCTGGCTATGCTGGAGGTATACTATCGGCTGCTATTGATGGTATTAAAGTTGCTGAAGCAGTTGCAAAAAGTATTCTTGTAGACACTGAAAGCTAAGTCAACGGGGAATTAAAACCTCGATTCGACAATAAGAAAGATCTTATGAACCGTAAAAAGAAGTTAATTCAACTACACAAAAATAAGTTAAGAAACCCTGAAAAACGCCTACAAGATAGCAAAAAAGATAAATACATCTCTAAAGCTGAACGAGCGAAGCTGGCATTCGACGCTGATAATACAACTCAATAATCAAGGGCTTCAGAGCAAGCGGCTCACGGTCTAGAACATGCCTAAATTTCTAATATCAGATTATTTTTGTGAATAGCGGTCAAAACGCGATATATGTTCATCTATGTTTTGCTCAAACATCTCTGCGAAGCGTTGTGTGAAGTATTTTATGGCTTCTGCTTTCTCTGCTTGCAATTTCTCAGCACTATCAACTGAACGGGCTACGCTAAACGCATTAAACCGCGCGGCAGAAAATATAATTGCTGTATTAACATCATCTACCGAACACTCAGGCACTTGCTGGTTTGCAACGGCAATAAACTCATCAACACGTTGTTGAAATGTCTTTGTAGAAGGCGAATTTTCACTCATTGTTATTCTCTCAATATTGTTGTTTAGTTTAAATTGATTTCAGACCGGGTCGTTGTCTGAAAAAAAGGCATCCGAAGATGCCTTGATCACGTTAGAAGTGCTGGTAATGCTTTTTCAATGTTTTTGTTACTTGCCAAACGCTTTTTAAACCGTCTGGGAAGATAACATAGTCACCCGGCACGATAGTCACTGGCTCGCCACCATCTGGCGTGACAACAATTTCGCCCTCTAAAATATATGAGCGTTCATTTTTATCGTCAAAATCAAGGCGAAATTCAGAGACTGGGCAGTCCCAAATATTCCAGCTTGAAACGCCTAGTTCTTTTAATTTTTCTTCACTTAAGTTTTTTTCAATGATAATTTCTGGCATAACATCCCTACGTTGTTTGTTGTTAGTAAAATAATTACAAAATCTTAATCGCTTTTGTAGCAAAGCGTCACCACAAAATGCGGAGCACAGGAATAATAACAGAAAGCGCATGACAGAAAAATGTATCTCAAGGGATAGGTCAATTTGATTTAGATTAACTCGCCCACTTTATCCGCAAAATAAATAAGGTGTCAATATGTAGTGGCTACCTGGATAATTTGTGCTGATGGTGTTAACAACAACGTCATCTCGACCAAAGGGAGAGTTTAAAGCTTAACTAAGTTAAAAAGATTCGTCCCTCTGCTCGAATGACATGTTCAGGATTAAAGAAGATGCTACCCTTATAATGCCAGTACATTAATTAATCATCCCAAATCATTTTGATTCTGGACAATACTCTAAATTTTAGGAATAACATGAAAAAATTACAGTCGATCTCTGGAAGTGATGTTTATTAACAGCATTCAGTGCAGCATGAAACAGAGCAAAATAGCACTTCTGACGGCTTCAGTCGAGCTGTCTACTGAAAGTAAAAGCGATCGCGGCAGCCTTAAACAGTTTGTGGATCGGCTGGATGGCCGAATTACCGTTGCTTGTAAGGAGTCCTCAATATGCAACTAATTGGTCGCTACCATAATGCTGGCTTTGAGGCTGTGGCTGATGATGTCATGGCCTTCTTTGAGCGGCGGCAGGACCTGCAGCGGCCGGGCGTGGCCTTCGGTCCCGGCGGCAGCGACGCGGAGCCCGCCAAAGTTTCGACGGACATCAGCCTTGTGGCGAACGGTCGTTCTGATCCTGAGGCTTCAGCTCTTGCAGAACTGATCGTGCGGGGTGTCTCAGCAGGCCTAGAGCGCTACCAGCAAGAGCGGCCTATGTTCCGGCAGGTCTGCCCTGACCAGGAGTTATTTGTGATGCCGGTGTTCAACCTGCAGCGTTACGCTCCCGGTGAGGGCTTCCGGCAGTGGCACTGCGATTGGACGATTAGTGACGAGTTCACCGAGCCAGTGAACCGCGTGCTGGCCTGGATCCTCTACTGCGACTCTGTAGCGGAGGCCGGCACGGAATTCCACTGGCAGAAGCATCATGAAGTGGCGGAGCGGGGAAAGTTGGTGATCTTTCCGGCTTCACCTTCTCACATTCATCGTGGTCGGGTGAATAACGAACTGAGTAAGACGATCGCTACCGGCTGGATCAATGCTGGCTCGCGTGAGGGATTTATAAAACGCCTGACTCGCTCCAGGAAGTAAATGACTCTGTTTTAGCTTTATTTTCTATCAGAACAAAACAGCTAAAATAATAGCTGTGGTAAAATTATGCGATAAACAATGATGTTAATCTAATCTGTTCTCCGCGATAGCGGCTGGGTTCTACAAGAGTTTTAAAAATGACAAAACCAGAAAATAAAGAAATTGACGATGCCCGTCAACAAGCACGAGACAAGCATATGGCCGGGGACACCTTAGCGGCGGTAGCGCTACTGACACATGCGATGCAGCTAGAACCTTCCAATATCGATGTTGCAATGGATATGACACAAATTTTTATAGATTTAAATGAATTTGAACAAGCTAAAGGCTTGTTTAATCAATTACCCGATGAGTCGAAAGACAGTGCTATGGGTAAGTCGTTAATGGGGCAGTTAACTTTTTTAGAGCTCGCCACAAAAACACAAGGCAAAGCAGAACTGCAACAATTATTACTCGCTGAGCCCAATAATTGTGATGCACATTTTGATTTAGCTACGTGCTTAATCGCAGAGAGGAGTTACACGGAGGCAGTCGATCATCTCTTCAAAGTCATAGACATTGATCCTGACTATAAAGAGACGGCGGCTCGAGAAATGATCATTAATGTGGCTAAGATGTTAGCGCCTAATAATCCAGAGCTATCGTCTAAAATTCATCGTAAATTAAGTTCTGCAACCTGGATGTAATGTTTAACTTATCTTGAATAGTTAATTCTTTATTTTCAACAAATTATTAAACATCTCAAATCATTTCGATTTTGGGCAACACACTAAAACTTTAGGAATAACATGAACAAAATTACCGTTGATAGCAACCCAAGTGAAGCACTTTTAAAAAAATTGGGTACGGCTAACTGGCCAACATGGCAAAAAGAAGTATCGGTATTCCCGTGGGAATTCGTTACTACAGAAACTGCACTTATTTTAGAGGGTGAATGCGAAATGACACCTGAAGATGGCAGCCCTGTTGTTAGTTTTAAAGCAGGTGATTTAGTGGTATTTCCAAACGGCTTTAAAGGCAGTTGGGAAGTGAAAAAACCGCTTAAAAAACAATATAAACACATTGACGGCAAATTTGTTAAATGTTTCTTTAATCAATTGACTATCTGGTCAAATACCATTAAATCAATTTTCAAATAATGCGTACCGCCCTATTCGCTAAGTATTAAAAATGAATAGTAAATTACAAGATTTATCAGAGATTGTTGCTAGGGCGAATGATCTGTTCTATAGCAAAGTTGAACATATCGATACCTTAATGGGGATTATGGATAAAACCCTACGTAAGCAAGGTATGAAAGCGGATGCAATCACCATTGATTGCGTTGTTCTTGATAAAAAGATCGTTCTTCTGCTCCATGATGATAAACCCGATGTTGTAAGCATCACGTTGGGTAATAAGGAAGGTGAAATTTATTCATCTTCAGAATATGAACTTGCCCAAGTCTCCGAAGCCTTTATTATGGAGATAATGCAAGTCAACTTTACTTAACGTCCAATAAACACACAATGAGAACAATATGAAAATTCAAAGCCATTTTGCTGATATCGACACACCAACAGGTGTGATGCGTACTTATATTCACCGTCCTGATGTGGATGCTGATGCAAGCTACCCTGTTATTTTATTTTATTCTGAAATTTTCCAACAAACGGGGCCGATTGAACGTGCCGCTAAGTTGATAGCGAGTCATGGTTATGCTGTGCTGGTGCCTGAGGTGTTTCATGAATTGAATCCTATTGGCACGGTGTTGGGTTATGACGATGCGGGGCGTGTGAAAGGTAACGACGATAAACACACTAAAGATGTGCAGGGCTATGACACCGACAATGTCGCATTAATTGAGTTTGCACAGCAACAAGACTGGTGCAATGGTCATATTGGTGCGATGGGTTTTTGCATTGGCGGTCACCTTGCATTTCGTGCTGCTTTACAGCCGGAGGTGAAAGGCACAGCTTGTTTTTATGCTACTGATTTGCATGTTCAAGTTATTCCTAATGCGACTGGTCAGCACAGCATGGATCGCGTGGATGATATTAAAGGTGAGTTATGCATGATTTGGGGCAAGCAAGACAATCATGTGCCAGCAGAAGGCCTAGCTAAAATTTATACAGCGCTCAATGCAACGGATATTACCCTTACATGGCATGAGTTTAATGCGGCACATGCTTTTATGCGTGATGAACAAGATGACGGTCGTTATGATGGCCAAACCGCCACTTTGGCTTATCAGTTAGCGTTGAACTTATTTAGCAGAACATTGCGTTAGTCGATGGACTTAGCTTTCATCTTTTTTTATTATTGAACACTTAAATTTACTCTAATACTCGTTTAAGGACTAAACACATGAAAAAACTACTCCTCCCCGTTCTTCTTCTCATTCCTGCACTTTGGGCGGGTGCCACTTGGTTTACATCACAAAACACCGAAGCGGTATTAGATGAGATGCTGGCGCAATCAAATCAGCAAACATCTGAGGTTGCTCCGTTTCTTAATATAGAAAAGAAATCATTCGAAAAAGGCTTTACGCAGAGCTCAGCACAGTCTGTTTTCACCATTGACACTAGCTTTTTTGGTGATAAAGACGCGCAGCCTATTCAGATTGGGCTAAATCATAAGATATATCATGGCCCAGTGATGATGACGCCTAACGGTATTAAAACAGGCTCTAGCTATATCCTTACAACGCTTGACCAATCATCACTTTCTGAAGAAGTAAATTCTATTATCACTTCATTTTTTGGTGATGCAGAACCTTTTGTTTCAGGCGTTACCACAGGTGCTGGCGATATGATTGAGACTGACTTTACGGTTGCACCCTTTTCTATTAATGCCGCACAGATTGCAGAGTTAACAGGTGAAGCGTTGGCGGAAGAAGAATTTGAACTTTCTTTTGCTGGCCTCTCAGGCGACATTACAAGCAATATTCAAGGAACCCAAATGAAGGGTGAAATGAAGATGGGTGAAATAAAAATGAAAGGTCTTGATGGTGATGAAGAATTTGATATGACCATGGCTGCATCAACGATTGATATAGATGCAGATGAACTTTATAAAAGCTCCCTTCTTGATGGCAAAATTGCTATTACAATTCCTAGCGTCTTGTTTTCTGATGGCAAAGGTACCGATGTCGCCTTTACTGATATGAGCATTGTCTCTTCTGCTGAACAAGATAATGGCTTAATGAATGCCTCAGCTACATTCGATATTAATAATATGCAAATAAAATCAGCTGAAGCGGGGTTTGAATTTCCTGATTCTAAGGTGCATATGGGCGGTAGTATTAACGGAATTGAGCGAACTGCGGTCATTAAACTGCTAGATCAAGAACAAGAGATGAGTCGTTCACAAATGATGATGCTTAATAGCGATGATGCCGATATTAATTATGATGCAATAACGTCATCAATGGTCGCTTATTATCAAGCTTTAGGTGAAATGATTAAGCAAGGCGTGAATACCCAATCCATTTTAGAGATAAGCAATGAAACAGGCAATGCAACGGTCAATCTTGACCTGAATTATACCGAGGCGAAACAACTGTTTTCACTTAAAACTGTTAGAGAGCTTGCAACTGCGATACAAGGCCAACTTGCCATCAATATTGATAAAGGCATGCTCGCTGGCACACCATTGGAAGAGGCCATTGCTATGCCGATCATGATGGGCTTTGCTGTTGAAAAGGATGACCACTATGAGTCTATAGCAAACCTTAATACGGGCGAATTACTGCTTAATGATCAGCCCGTGCCATTTTTAGATATGGTTGGTGACCAGCCTTTGGCGTGGGATGAAATCTTTGGCTTGTAAGCCATAAATTCATACCTTAATCGAGGGCCATTATTCAGTTAGTTTAATGACCAATGGAATAAGAATTGCAACAATCTTTGAAATAACTGGAGGATGAAAGATGAAAAACATATTTTCAATGCTCGTTATATTAGGTTTATACGCTGTTGTAGGCGGTTGCACCGATAATTCTGGTGACGTTAATATGGTGACGCTAAGCGACACTTTTGTATGTGATGAGCCCATAATGATTAATTCTGAAGATAATCAACCCGCTCCCGGATTTTTGGTGTATATCGATAAAGATATAAAAGCCAGTGTAATTGAAGATAAGTTTAGTGAAAAATATCAACATATGACTATTTTCTCTTCATTCCCTCAAAGTAATAGCTTTTATGCCAATATTGATAATGAGGCGCTTAGACAAATGCAATGTGAAGAAAGTGTGATTGCTATTGCTGAAATGTAAATAGTTATGAAGCGGATTTTGACGTTAAATTAACAATCTTTTCTGGTTCTGTATTTATGAATACGTTTTCATCTAAGGTGTTTAGATAGATTGCGTTAATTGTCACTTCTTCATACAGCCAATAATAAAAACCACCTTCGTAGACACTATATCGCCAATTATAAGTGCACTGATTCCATCTGTTGTCGAGTGAACCTATTGTCGTAGGCTGTATGTCAGAATCAGCTGATTCACTATACTCAAGTATCTTATTACTTAAATTTACTTTAAACCGATCAAGCTGAAGGGTCTGACTATCGGGCTGTGAATAAATCAGTCGATTTCCGATCAGATCATCGCCATGCTGATCGATGATGCATTGCTTGTCGAATGCATAAAAAGCAGCTGGAAATGCGATAGGATAATAGTTCGCTGCTTTTTGTCTTTCTTCAATATGCTGTTTTGTTCGCTGACTCTTGTCCCATTGCTTTATAATGATTTGTAATACTAAAATGCTCATATTGGTGCTTCGGTTTAAAATTAATATGGCCGTTATAGTATCACTGCAGCAAGGCTTGCTGCCAAGTAAGTAAATTTTAATCCGCTAAATGAACCAACACGAGCCCCTGCAAAAGAAACTTTATTCCTATTTTCAGGCTTTATACCAGAGTAGTAAGTAAAATCACACAGTCACGTGTTGATAGTGAACCACGAAAAGAGTTATATTTTGGAGTTCATTCATGGAAACAGTACAATGGAAGCAAGTGTCATGAAAATATTTTTCATTATTTTATCCTGCATTGTCATCGCAGTTATTATCTGGTTCTTTATACAAGGAGCAGCATCTAAGCAAGGAAAAGCGCTTGGTTTGATTGAAAACAATCTAGCGAGCTGCCCTGATAAGCCTAATTGTGTTTGCAGTGAACACAAAGATGATACGCAACATTATATTAGCCCTATTACTCTCACTCAAAATACCTCTTCTGCCTTACTCAATTTAAAAAAGGTTATTGATGAAATAGGAGGCACAGTACAAACTGAAAGTGATGGCTATCTTGCCGCCACATTCACATCAGCACTGTTTGGTTTTGTTGATGATTTAGAAATAAAGATTGATGCCAGACAACACCTTATTCACCTTCGTTCCGCATCACGTGTTGGTCATAGTGATATGGGTATCAATAAAAAACGCGTGGAGTTACTTAAACAGCTATATAAGGAAAGAAGCTAATGGCGACGGCATGTGCAAGACATATCTTGGTGAAAACAAAAGAAGAAGCAGAGAAAATTAAACAACAATTAGCAAAAGGTGGAGACTTTGCCAAGCTCGCTAAAAAGCACTCATTGTGTAAATCATCAGCAAAAAAAGGTGGTGAGTTAGGCGAGTTTCGCCCAGGAACCATGCTGAAAGCATTTGATAATGTTGTGTTTAAGAAAGCTATTTTAACTGTTCATGGACCTGTTAAAACTAAGTTTGGTTTCCATTTGATTGAAACTATTTATCGTCATTAGGCCTTATTTTAGGGATATGCATTTTCATCGCCTCAAGGGTATAATGTCGATATGATGCGTCGTATCCGAAAATCATTGTTATGGTTCTTTCTCGCTAGTTGTGTGTGGCTTGTTTTTATTGCTACCAGCATCTGGAATTATGGTGCTCAAGATCATGCTGTGAAATCTGATTATGCGATCGTGTTAGGTGCTGCTGCCTATCATAAAAACCCTTCTCCCGTGTTTAAAGAAAGAATTGATCATGCTGTGTCACTTTATCAGCAAGGTCTTGTTTCAAAGATAATTTTCACCGGAGGATATGGAAAAGGCGCACCGTATTCTGAAAGCGAAGTGGCAGAAAGATATGCACTGCGTAAAGGCGTAAAAAAGGCGGATATTCTGATTGAAACACGTTCACGAAGCACGGTTGACAACCTTATTGAAGCGAAGGCTTTAATGAATTCAGGCGGTTTAAGTACGGCAGTTATTGTCAGTGATCCGTTACATTTAAAGCGCGCATCAATCATAGCAAAAAACTTAAATATTGCTGCAGTTACGTCGCCTACTCCCACTACACGCTATCGTTCATTTAAAGCGAAATTTAAATTTTTAATACGCGAAGTGTATTTCTATCACTATTATCTGTTCACTGGAAATTAGAGTCTAAAATTCAGCCTCAATTTGGAATGTCATTAATTTTTTAGTGAGCGGATGGCTAAATTCTAAAAATTCTGCATGTAAGTGTAATCGTTTGTCTTTATTTCCATAAAGATCGTCGCCCACAATCGGCATATTTAAGCCTTTAATGTGGGCTGAGTGCACTCTTAACTGATGTGTACGCCCTGTTTTGGGATAAAAATATACTTTGCTTTTACCTTTTTTCTGTTCTATTAGTTGCCAGTGTGTTTCTGCTGGTTTGCCGTAGTCATAACAGACTAATTGCCGTGGCCTGTCATCTAAATCAACACGTAGTGGCAAATTTATAATGCCGTTATCTTTTGATAAAAGACCATCTAATAACGCGACATAGCGTTTTTTAACTGTGCGGTTAATAAATTGTTTTTGCAGATTCTTGTGGGCTTGTTTCGATAATCCAATAACCATGAGTCCTGAAGTAGACATATCAAGGCGGTGTACGATAAGTGGGCTTTTAGCATTAGGATAAAGCTGCTTCATTCGTAGATAAACTGAATCTTCAATGTTCTTGCCAGGCACAGATAAAAACTCGGCAGGTTTGTTAATGACCACCATATCATCATCTTCATACACAATCTCTATTGTTTTGCCCGCAGCAGGGTTGGTCAATAGCGGATTATCATCGAGTTCTATGCCTTCTAGCATATGACTTAAAATTGGCTGGCATTTTCCTAGGCAGGCGGCATAAAAATTCTTATGTTGTCTTATTGCTGATTTTGGTGAACTTCCCCACCAAAACTCAGCCATCGCTAGCGGTTTTAAATTGTTGTTAAATGCATATTGCAATAATTTAGGAGTGGCACATTCCCCTGCTCCTGCCGGTGGTGTTTGCTGTGTTGTATCGTCAAAAATGTCATATAAGCTTTTTTCAACACCTTGTTTATTTAGAAAACGATAATGATCAAATAATTTTTGTTGTAAGGCCGCTGATAATGCTTTACGTTTGTTTTTGAGTTTTATAATTTCATCGAGCAAAGAATTAAGACTTTTTTCGGCTTTGTTAATTCGTTCATTCCAATAAAACGTTAAATCTCGTAACTTATTTTTTTGTTTAATGCTTTGCGTGCTTAACTCATCTTTCAGGGCAACAAAATCTCCTGTACTTAGCTGTGTTACGGCTTTAACCCTTTGTTCTTTCCTATTTTTTCGACCTTCAATCATGCTCGTTCTGTGTGCTGTTATCTGCATGTTAGATGATTGTTGTTCTGCTTTTAACGCCTGTTCAAGCATAGAAAGTTCAGGATTGCTTTCTAAGGATTTAATTTGATGGCTTATCTGATTAAGATTTTCTTGCCCTGTTCTGAAAAAGTCACCTTCGGTCAACATATCAAACACGGGTGGAACAAAATGAGCGTGATGATTACTATCTGCTATTTTGCCTGAAAAGGCCGATAAGTAGCCTATCTCACCCTGTTTATTTTTAACCAGTAATACACCAAACATCTTGCCAACAGCCGTTTGATTATCATCTGACAATCCAAAGTTGTGCTGCCAATTTGTGTGATTCCCAATATATTCTTGAAGCTCTTTAGCAGCTAAAATACAAAGCGGATGTGGCGAGTAGTAAAACGGAAAGGTAAATCGTTTAGGTAAGCTAAATTCTTCAATAGATTGCTTAAACGGGGTGAAAAGTGCTTCTGACAATGATCGGCTCATGTTGATAGTGTAGCAAGGTGTATATAATATACTCTTCATCTGAAATAAAACTATTTAAGGTAACGATTAGTGAAATATATTAAATATACATTATGGATAATGCTTGCTTTTTTAATTATATTTATCGCATTAGAAATTAAGAAAGGCATTGAGCAACGTAATGCGCTTATAAAAGCCGAAAAGCTTGCGACATATGGCTCTCAGGGTAAACCTAAGGAGTATGATCTTAAAAGCATTGCTCTCTCGGGCTCTATTTATGATGGCACTGCCTATAAGATTGGTGTTGGATACCGTGCCCAATCGGATAGCAAGCTGTGTGAAAGCTGGGCTTTGTTCCAGGGAAGAAGTAAATCTAGCAGATCTTATTGGTACGAACCGGCAATAGAAAATGGTCAACATCACATAACAGTGCCACTGAATGAGCATAATCCAAATATTGGCTGCAAATATAAGCTGAATTATGTCACGCTGTCGCTTGACCGAGGTGAATATCAACTACCTAGCAGTAGCTTTATGCTATTTTATGCTGATATGGATCAGCCTCTTAACCCCGCGGCTTATGGATTTAAATACCAAGAGATTCAGGGTGAAAAAGACATTATCAATATTGAATGCGTGCTGCCCGATCCTAATGACATCAATTATAGCTATTCACCTTGCGGTTTAGCGCCTGTTACAAATAAAATTGCTGTAGGCCAGTATTTAAAACCTAATATTTCGAATTATGAACTTAATATTCATTTTTTATCTCAAGATGAATATCAAAATACACTTAATGACAATATTTCTAAAAACCAATAAAACAAACAGATGAAAAAAATATTAGTCATAGGCTATGTATGGCCTGAGCCGAAATCATCTGCGGCAGGCAGCCATATGATGTCAATTTTGCGCTTGTTCAAACAGCAAGGTTGGCTAGTAGAGTTTGCAACACCTGCACAAACAACCGAGCACATGGCTGACTTAGATAGTGAAGGAATTTCAAGTCAATCTATTGAGCTAAATTCTGATAGCTTTGATGCCTATGTGGCTAAGTATCAACCTGACATCGTATTATTTGACCGTTTTATGATGGAGGAACAATTTGGCTGGCGTGTTGAAAATAACTGCCCTGATGCACTCAAAATACTAGATACTGAAGACTTGCAATGTCTGCGTCATGCACGCCATCAAGCTCATAAGTCTAAACGTGAAATGACACGATCTGATTTGTTTAGCGATATTGCCAAACGAGAAATAGCAGCAATATTACGGTGTGATATTTCGCTCATTATTTCTAGTTTTGAAATGTCGTTATTGCTTGAAACCTTCAAGGTAGATACCACACTTCTCCACCACTTACCCTTTATGGTTGATTTAGCAATGTTGCCTGTCAAAACACGCTCTTATTCCGAACGTAAACACTTTATGACTATTGGTAATTTTAGGCATGCTCCAAACTGGGATGTTGTGCTATACCTTCAAGAGCTATGGCCATTAATTAGAAAACAAATACCCGATGCTGAACTACATATTTATGGCTCATACCCACCGCCGAAAGCAACAGCACTCAATAATTCAAAAAAAGGGTTTTTAATTAAAGGTTGGGCAGATGATGCTTTAGTGACAATGGAGCAATACCGAGTTTGTATCGCCCCTATTCGCTTTGGTGCGGGTATTAAAGGTAAGTTATTAGACGCAATGATAATGCAAACCCCTAGCGTCACCACATCTTTAGGTAGTGAGGGAATGGACTTTGGTGAAATATGGCCTGGGATTGTTGCTGATGATGTAGCAGGAGTTGTTGCAGCAGCCGTTCAATTGTATAACGATGAGCCAGCATGGACTCGTGCTCAGAAAAATTGTAATACGCTCTTAGCGCCGCACTATGATAGCCAATTACTAGGTGAGAAATTAATAACAAACATTAGGGCTACTGAACATAACTTAGCACAGCACCGCTTACATAATTTTACGGGGGCCATGCTCAAACATCACTCGATGATGAGCACAAAATATATGTCACAGTGGATTGCAGAAAAGAATCGTCTTTAGCAGTTTGAAATTTATCGGGAAAATCATGTCGCAAAACCAAGAAAACAATCCGCTTCACAATGTCACCTTAGCTGATATTCTCAACAAGCTTGTCGAACATTACGGTTGGGAATTACTAGGGCAACACGTTAACATTCGGTGCTTCACCCATGATCCGTCTATTAAATCTAGCTTGAAATTTCTACGTAAAACGCCATGGGCTAGAGAGAAAGCCGAAGCGCTATATATTAAAACTCAAAATAATCTCTATCAAAAATAGATAGGTTTAACCAGATAAAATGAAAATACCGCTTAGCCCTATTGGCCTAAACGGTATTTATTAGTTTATACCCGTGATCATTCAAAATGCACAAAACAACCATGATTATACAAAAAAGCCCGTCATTCCCGCGAACGCGGGAATCCAACGATAGTGGCTATTTACACTGCCCATGGATCCCCGCGTTCGCGAGGATGACGAAAATAAATATCTGCAAATTCAATGATTATGGGTATAACCATACGTTTACTTATAAGATACGTTATTTGCTGGATAGAATTTGTAATCTTTTACCATTTCTTTTTGGCCATCAAGCTGTATTTTAACCGAAGGTGCATAAACACCTTCTTCAGTATAATAAACATTGACCGCTGGGTAAAACGTATAATCCTTTAAGCCATCTTTC
Organism: Methylophaga sp.; assembly: GCA_002733715.2. Classification (GTDB taxonomy): domain Bacteria; phylum Pseudomonadota; class Gammaproteobacteria; order Nitrosococcales; family Methylophagaceae. The sequence continues at coordinate 140,221 of NVWQ02000010.1, read as the reverse complement.
TGACTGTTAAGCTGATCTTTGAATGAAGGTAACATTACACCTTTATTAGTATAAAAAACATTAGTAGCTGGGTAAAAAGTATAATCTTTCAAAAGCTCTTTTTGGCTATCAAGCTGCTTTTTAAATGTAGTGTTTAAAGCAGCTGATGCATCTTGATAAGAAACGGCCGTGGCTGGATAAAATTTATAATCTCTAATCGCTTCTTTTTGGCTATCTAGTTGCTCTTTAAATGAAGGTACAAAAATGCCTTCATTTGTATAAAATACATTTTGATCTTCAAGCTGAGTATTTACCGTACTTGAAGGTGCTTGATAAGAAACAGCTGTCGCCGGATAAAATGTATAATCTTTTAGCGCCGATTTCTGGCTATCAAGCTGCTCTTTGAATGTCGGTACAAAAACACCTTCTTGAGTATAAAATACATTGTTTGCCGGATAGAATTTATTATCGGTTACTAAGTCCTTTTGACTATCAAACTGTGCTTTAAGAGAAGCATCAGAATTAGCTGCTTGTACTGCCATCATTGATACACTCAATGATAAAAATAGTGCTGATAAAATTGTTTTTTTCATGTTGTACCCCTTAAATAATTATGGATACATTATAAATAGTGCTTATCACCAAAGCAGCAGATAACCCTCCCGATTAAAGGGACATATTATCCCGATCTTGTGGGAATTAATTCCCTATTCACCTACTAGGGTATCGCATTTATAAAATGCACCAGCATTTCCAAGGGTAGTAACAAGTTTCGGTAGTATTTGTGACATCTTATCTTTCAATGTCCACGGCGGATTAATAACAATCATTCCACTTGCCGACATACCACTACCAAACTGATCTGGAGCAATGGCTAATTCAAAACGCTGTATTTTCTTGATTCCACTTCGAATAAATTTTCGTTCTAAAGTATCTATAACAGTACGATCAACTACCGGATACCAAAGCACATAAGTGCCGATGGGAAACTTCTTGTAAGCCGCCGCCAGTGTGTTGAAAACATGCGCGTAATCTGTTTTTATTTCATACGATGGATCAATAAGCACTACAGCTCGCCTTGATATTGGCGGTAATAATGATAGTAAACCTTTAAAGCCATCTTCATGCATTACTCTCGCGCGTTTAATTTTAGCCATATTATTTGACAGCAGCTCAGCATCTTTTGGATGCAATTCATAAAGCCAGCCACGATCTTTAGCGCGGAGAAAATGCATAGCAATAAGCGGAGAACCCGGGTAAAACTTTAACTCTTTATCGGAGTTGTGCTTCGCCACAATATCAAGATAGGTAGCAAGTTCAGGCCATTCTTCGGTATCTAATTTTGCAATGCCTTGCTTGTATTCTTGCAACTTACTGGCATGTTCATTTTGCAAGTTGTACAAGCCAGTACCCGCATGCGTATCTATATAGTCAAAGGCACTGTCTTTTTTTATAAGATGCTCGAATATTTCAGTTAACACGATATGTTTAATAACATCAGCATAATTGCCAGCATGAAATGAATGACGATAACTTAACAAAATAATATTTCCTATGAGACAACGTAATTTAGGGTCTTATTATAATCCCTAAAAAGGGTTGCCGAATGTGTATCTACAACGTATTATCGAACATTGTCTTTTGGCTTAAGGGATCTCTGATTAAATCAGCTTGCGTTATTCGGAGATTCATCAACTAACTATGGAGAGAAAAATGGGCTTATTTAGCTTTATAACTGATGCAGGTAGTAAATTGGGTGGTCAGATATTTGATGTGACTCACGCCACAGAAGATGCCGCGCCATCAAGCGTAACACCCGAACAAATTGATAATGCAAGAGCTCAAAGCATCACTGATAATATCGCAGAATCAGAAGTGCTTGTTCAAGACCTTGTCGTCACAGTAAGTGGTCCTTCTGCAACACTAGCGGGCAAAGTGAATACTCAGGCTTGCAGTGAAAAACTAACATTGATTGCGGGAAATCAATTCGGTATTGGCAATGTTGATTGTCAATTAGAAGTTGCTAATCCCGAACCAGAATCAATAATATACACTGTCAAATCTGGTGATACGTTAGGGAAAATAGCTAAAGCTGAATATGGAAACGCATCAAAATATATGATTATATTTGAAGCAAACCAACCTATGCTACAAGATCCAGACAAAATTTATGTGGGCCAAAACTTAAGAATTCCTGCCCTCTAAATAATCAATCGGACTCATGAATTCACGCTATAAACTCTGTTTTCTATTTTTGCTGTTTATTTCATTAACAGCACATGCCGCCTCGACCTATTCAGGTGATTCCTTACGCAAAATTTATCTTGAAATGCGTTATTTATATCAAATTGGAATTGATATTCATCAGCGTTATGACTTTAGTGACCCAGCACAAATAAGTGCCTGTAACTTCGAAGTGGGCCATAATTCAACACGCGCTAAGAATTTGATCGGGGCAACAAATCGCATAGAATATCCCGATAAAAAAGCACTCATTGATTCTGCATGGGCTGTTTATGCATGCTCTAGCTGCAAAGGTGATGCTAGTGCTTGCGTTGCTATCCCTGAGCAGTTAAAGCAGATTAGAAGCATCATAAACGAGCAGCGGAAAACATCAAAGAAAGACTAACGATGTCTCTATCATCACCTTGTATTAGAAACTGCTGTCTTAACGACAATGATATATGCTTAGGCTGTTTTCGTAGTCTTGATGAAATATTATTGTGGGGGCTAACGGACACCGCTAATCAAGAAAAACAACATATTTTGGATAAAGCTAAACAGCGAAAACATCATTTTAAGCAGACAACGTCATGATATTACTCTATACGCGAGAAAACCGCTATTTGGTACATAACATCCAAAATATAGTAGAAAATAATGGCATAGAAACAACCCTAAAGAATGAATATGCCGCAGGCGCTGTTGGCGACTTAGTCCCGCATGAATCATGGCTTGAACTATGGATTGTAAATGATAATGATTATGATAAAGCAATGCTTTTAATTGATAATGCCACCGCTAATAGTACCGAGCCCGACTGGTTATGTAGCAACTGTAAAGAAAACAACCCTGCTTCATTTGAATTTTGCTGGAACTGCCAAACAATCCATGATTGAACAAGAGGTCATTCAGCCGGTCAAAAAATGGTTAGAGCAACTGGTCATAGGGCTTAATTTATGCCCTTTTGCTAAACGCGAACTTATTGATAATCGAATCCGTTTTTTTGTATCTCATGCTGACACGATTGAAGCCTTGCTCCACGATTTGCAACAAGAATTAAAACGGCTCAATAATGACGACAGTATAGAAACCACATTATTAATTCATCCTAATGTATTAACCGATTTTTACGATTACAATGATTTTCTTGATATTGCCGATGGATTATTAATTGATATGGAGCTCGATGGCATTTATCAAATTGCGAGTTTTCATCCTAATTATCAATTTGCCGATACCGGATCTGACGATGCTGAAAACTATACCAATCGTTCGCCCTACCCTTTATTACATCTAATTCGCGAACAGAGTTTAGAAAATGCCATTGCTAATTATCTTAAGCCCGAATTAATACCTGTGCGTAACATTCAGCTCATGAAAGAGATGGGGCATGCTAAGCTACATGCATTGTTTTTATCTTATTTCGATGATGTAAATACACATGACAGCTAGAGTAATAGAAATATTATTCACCGAGAATGCCGGAGAGCCTTTGCTAGCTCATCCATCTGCCACTCTTATTGCTGGAAAAGGCATTGTCGGAGACCGTTATTATGCTGCTCAAGGTACCTTTTCTGATAAATTTAAAGGTACACCTGGCCTTGAAGTAACATTAATCGAACAAGAGAAAATTGATGAGTTCAACACCATAACGGGATTAAACTTCTCAACAGCTGACTTTCGCAGAAATATCGTGACACAAGATATTGATTTAAATGCACTGGTTGAACAAGAATTCTATGTGGGAAAGGTAAAACTAAGAGGCATTATGCTTTGTGAGCCTTGCGTCCATTTAGAAAAACTTCTTGATACCAAACTAATCAAAGGGCTCACTCATAAGGCAGGTTTAAGAGCACAAATTATTACAAGCGGTGATATTGCAATTTCAGATACAATCACCACGAATTAAACGTTAAGGAAAAACCATGAAAAAAATATTTACTCTGTTATTACTATCGCTAGCATTAGTTGGCTGCAATGATCTTGTAAAAGAATTTGTGAGCGCTCCAGAGGTAAAATCTATTCGCCTGGCTGACTTCTCGATGGCAGATAAAAAAGTTGTTTTTGATGTCGATTTATATAACCCTAATCCTTTTGCATTGCCTCTGTCTGGCTTTAGCGGTGATTTTAAGCTTAATAACTTATCGATTGGCAGTGTTGAAGCCACTAGTGACCAAAAGCTTGCAGCCCATGGCACTCAAACACTAACGTTGCCAATTAGCCTTGATCCTAACGCTCTTATCGAAGCCGCTAAAAGTGTGTTCACCCAGCAACAAGCAAACTACAACTTTAATGGTGATGTTGATACTTCCATTGGCAAGATACCTTTTTCAAAAACGGGTGAATTATCAGTTCAAGATATTATTTCAGAACTATTACGCTAATTATGGCTACAGCAGAACACTTTATCCCTTATAGCAAAGTAGATATTATCCGTATGTGTGCTGAGGAAGGCACACTATCATCTAGTGATGTCTTACTCTTTAAAGATGCCTGCAAGTTAGTTTCTAGCATTTTTCACTTCAAGTTTCATTCTAGTCTCGAGCTACTTAAAGAAAGTTATGCACCGGTAAATCCTGATCTCGACACCAAAACGCCTTATTCAAAAATAGATGATGACAAAGAGATACTCGAAATAAGATTAGTTTCTGAATTAAAAACATTACTTAATGCTGCTAATTTTGAAGAAATCACCCAAGCAGACCTTGATCGTGCATTACAAGAAGAATCACTGTTCAAAATAAAATTAAATGTTGATTTTAATGACTTTGAACAAGTACTTTTCTTTAGGCGCGGAGAATCTATAAAACAAGAGACGCTTAGTAGTTGGTTTGGATTGAAAAAGAAAACTATTACTTTCATAAACTATGACCGTGTGGTGATTTATGTGAAATATAAGGACCAGCAATATTTTGAAAAGCAGAAAAGGAAACAACTGTTTTTCCAGCCAGGCTCAACCATTATTAAATTGTTCCAAAATATTCCTCGTGCTGATCTAGAAATGCTGTTTCCTAACACCGAAGTTAGAATGAAAACCATTGATAAACTAATTATTGGTGTGCCTGCTGTTGTTGGCGGTATCATTATGCTTGCCACTAAACTTGGAGCTACATTGCTTCTAACATGGACGCTGATCGCCTTTTGGTTAAATATGCACCAACAGCCCGTCATTCTTGATCAAACAGCCTTACTAGGGCTTGCTGCTGGCTTCGGTGCCTTGGGCGCTTTTTTATGGAAACAGTTCAGTAATTTCAAAAATCGTAAAATCCAGTTCATGAAAACATTAACGGATAGTTTGTATTTTAAAAATTTAGATAACAATACTGGCGTATTTCACCGCTTAATTGATGCTGCTGAAGAAGAGGAATGCAAAGAAACAATTCTAGCTTATTATTTCTTACTTAGGGCTGAGTCTAGCTTAGATAGTATTAGTCTTGATCATGAAATTGAAAGGTGGTTTCAAAAAAAATACCAGTGTTCATTTGATTTCGAAATCAGTGATGCGATAACAAAGCTGATTGATTTAGGGCTTGTTACTCAATCTGGTGGACAGTTCTCAGCTATTCCATTACGTGATGCACGCGTGCAATTAGATACATTATGGGATGGTTATTTTGAATTTGATCACTAATTTGAAATTTAAGCACCACTATTAGCACTCTGCACTTGCTTGTCTCAACACTAATTAGTATCGTTTAGCTTATATATCAGAATAGGCTTTCTTTATGTCATTATCTAAACAGTTGTTAATTTTAATTACACTGATCTTTTTATTTATTTTCTCGGTAAACTTCTTTTTAAGTGTCGGAAATATTAAAAGTTATCTGGAAGTGGAATCTGAAATCCACGTCCAAGATACTGCCACATCACTAGGTTTATCATTAAGTCCTCATATGGTAGATGTTCATGATCCCATCATTCGCACAATGATGAATGCTATTTTTGATCAAGGCTACTACAAAAAAATTAGCTTAGTTGATGTTGACGGTGAGGAATTGGTGTCATTGATAAATACTGAGAAACTTGATGGCGTCCCACAGTGGCTAATAAATATAATGCCAATGCAACCAGCAACGGCTGTAACTGAAATTAATTCAGGATGGTCAATCTCAGGCATATTATCTGTTACAACCAACCCTGGCTATGGCTATCTAAAGCTCTATCAGCAAGCTAAATCTTCATTGAAAATTTCTCTTATTATCTTTATTGGTGCGATTATATTATTACTTACAACATTAAGACTAACGCTTAAATCCTTGAAAAACATTGAAAAACAAGCTCATGAAATATCACTAGGAAATTTCACTACTTTAAACAAGCTACCATGGACGACTGAAGTAAAAAGCGTGGGTCAGGCAATGAACAGTATGTCTTTAAAAATCGGTAATATGATTGCTCGACTCAATACTAAAGTGATATCACTAACTGAAAATCTAAAACGTGACCCTTTAACCCAACTTCTTAATCAAGCTGCATTTGACGTGAAGTTGAAACAACTTTTGGCTTCTGGCGAGCCTGGCTATGCGGCATTTATTAAAATTGATGATCTTGCTCATATTTCAAAAGATAAGGGCCATCAAATAGTAGATGAGCTATTAGTTTCTTTTGCAAAAATTCTTGTGGAACCTGAACAGGGTAATGTCACTTCCTATCGACTTTATGGATCAGAATTCGCACTTATTTTTGCTGATTTTTCCAATGATACTCTCATTGAATTTTTAGAATCATTAAAACAACGTATTACTCAATTGGGACTTGATTACGATCTAAATGATTTAGTACATGTAGGCATCATCAAATTTGAGCGAAGTAGTGACTTTGAACACTTAGCTCCAGCTATGATTGAAGCCTATGAAGAAGCCAGAAAAATTGGCAATAATGCCTATTGTATAAAAGAAGATAGTATCGGCTCAATGAATGAAGAAGATTGGCGTTTAGCTATTCAGAATGTAATAGATAACGATAAACCTGAAATCACATTTACTTCTGAAGCTTATAGTCACACTGGAGCAGAGCCTGTTCGAATAATGGAAGAAGCTTTTGCAAATGTTCATAATAATGCGGGTATCGATTTATCCATTGCAACCTTTTTCTCCATGGCACAAGAATTCGGCCTAGAAATAAATTTAGATAAATGCATTGTCGGAAATATTGTGTCAACCGTTGAACAATCGTCTAGAATCGTTCCTATTACGATTAATCTATCATTGCCCTCCATTGCATCCACTACCTTCAGAACATGGTTAAAAAGTAAACTGGTAAATGTAGACGATCCATCACTCTTCGTCTTTAGTTTATCTGCTTATACTGCAGAAAAAGATCTTGCTGTTTTTGCAGATTTCAATTTGTTTGCTAAATCATTAGGTGCACAAGTGCTCTTGAAACGCTACACATCTGATCTTATTCCAGTTGATCTTCTTAAAGAATTAAATATTGATTTTATTCGCTTAGCTCGTGATTTAACAACTGATATTGCAGCTAATCCCAATAAAGAAAATTTACTCGAGATCATTCATGAAGTGACGAGTTTGTTAGACATTCGGGTCATTGCTGAAGGTGTTAGCCATAATAATGACTTTGAACGAGTCAAACAAATTGGAATTTATGGCATCGGTAGATAATTCATAAATCTCATGTTTACGTTACATTTCCATAAGCTTAGATTTAGTTTGACAGCTTTACTGTGCTTGATTATTTCTGTGCCTATTGTTGCTGAACTTAATATAACAGAAGTATTATTAAAAAAAATAGAAGCTAAATATAGCGCCAGTGCCAGACAACGTGTTGAATTATGGCAAGAGCTAATTGATTCTTCTCAAAACTTAACTGACGCCGAAAAACTTGAGAAGGTTAATCAATTTTTTAATTCTAAAGTGATGTTTGTGAGTGACATGGCCGTGTGGAATAAAGAAGATTATTGGGCAACACCTTTGGAGTTTTTATCAAAAGGTGCGGGAGATTGTGAAGACTATTCAATAGCCAAGTACTTTACACTCAAGGAATTGGGTGTAGATGAGCAAAAGTTACGTATAACTTATGTAAAAGCCGTTAATCTTAACCAAGCTCACATGGTGCTAACCTATTTTGAAAACAAACGGGCTATTCCACTGGTATTAGATAATCTTGATATCGAAATTAAGCCTGCCAATCTACGCAAAGATCTTATTCCGGTTTATAGCTTTAATGGTGATGGCTTATGGCTTGCTAAGGCTCGAGGAGATGGTAATCGTGTTGGAAACGCTTCACGCTTATCTTTATGGGAAGAGCTTGCCGCCAGAATGGTGCTAAATAAATGAAGTACTACATAAAAAAGGCCACTTCATATGAAATGGCCTTTTAATCTGAATTACTTCAGTGTTAATTTAGGCTGAAAAGTTAGCTTCAACAAAATCCCAATTAACAATACCCCAGAATGCTTCAACATATTTAGGACGTGCATTACGAAAATCAATGTAATAAGCATGCTCCCAAACATCGCATGTAAGCAATGGTGTTTGGCCTGCTGTTAATGGGCTGCCCGCATTGCTTGTATTTACAATTTCAATACTATCGTCTGCATTTTTTACTAACCATGTCCAACCCGCACCAAAATTAGTTGCAGCAGAAGTAGAGAATTTAGCTTTAAACTCATCAAATGAACCAAAAGTAGCATCAATTGCAGCCGCTAAAGCGCCTGAAACAGCATTTTTACCGTTTGGTGTTAAACCGTTCCAATAGAATGTGTGATTCCAAACTTGCGCAGCATTATTAAAGATGCCACCGCTAGATTTCAGAATAATATCTTCTAATGTCATGCCTTCAAATTCAGTACCGGGTACTAAATTATTTAAATTGGTCACATATGTTTGATGATGTTTACCATAGTGAAAGCTGATTGTTTCTGCAGAAATGGTGGGCTCTAATGCGTCATCAGCAAAAGGTAGTGGTGGCAATACATAAGCCATGGTGAAATCTCCTAATAATAAATAAAATAACCAAGTATTTAACTCGGAATATTGTAAGCTAGCAGTACAATCAAATCAAGTAGCCACGGCTATTTGTCACTAAATAATGAGACCAAACCTAAATCCAAGCCCATCAATACAGCATCTTCGCGGCCTACTTCAGTAGGATAGTAATCTTTTCTTACCGACATTTCATTGAAACCCGATTGTAAATATAACTGTTGCGCACGTTGATTAGATCTGCGCACTTCCAGCACGATCAAAACAGCTGAAATGCTATTGGCAAAGTTTATCACATGATCCAAGATAGCGCGGCCAAGACCTTGACCTTGTTCTCTTGGCTTCACACAGATATTTAATAAGTGCATCTCATCAACGACTTTTTGAACCAATGCAAAACCGATTATTTCATCAAGATCATCAAAATAAACCCATGCATGATGGCCTGATTTAAGGCTGTCTTCAAAGTTTTTTTCTGACCAAGGAAACGCCGTTGCAGATTTTTCAATTGCGATAACTTCAGCAATATCCTGCTGCATCATTACTCTAGATTGCATTTAAAAGTTGCTTTACAAGTAGTAGATCTTGCCACACTAATGCTTTTTTCTCAGGAGAACTTAATAGTTCATCTAGATCAAAGCTAATAACTGTTGAAATAGGCGTATCACTGGTTTGATGACTTTTTCCGCGCACCACAGTCTTGCCCCATAGTGATTGAGCAAAGCTTTCTCCTAAAACCAATAAAACTTTCTGCTGTGCCGTTGAAGCTTGTAACTCAGCTAGTTGATCGGAGCTTATGACTGAAAATTGCTCAGGGCTCAAGCCAATTGAAAATAGCATAGCTTGTAATAATCGGTGAGCTTGTTGCGCATTTCTGTCTGCTTCAATCAGCACGAGGCAATCAGACCGGAACGCTTGTTCACTTTCTTTGTTATTTTTGGACTCTATATTTTCACTGCGTAACACCCAGACAGGGATCCCCATTTCATTGAGCGAGGATAACTGGCTAGGTGTTAAATCCATTGTATCTATACTTGTGGATGTGCGCGGTCAACAGAGACTAAGATCTTATTAAGTGCATTGATATATGCTTTCGCTGAGGCAATAACAATATCGGTGTCAGCACCCTGCCCGCTTACAATACGCCCACCTTTTTCAAGGCGAACATTCACTTCACCTTGCGAGTCCATGCCTTTAGTAATGTTATTCACCGAATAAAGTTGTAACTCAGCTTTACTTTGCACAAGCTCTTCAATAGCACGTAACGCCGCATCAACAGGGCCACTACCCGCCATCTCAACTTGCTTTTCTTCTTCATCAATACATAAGGTGACTGATGCAACGGGCGTTTCACCTGTTTCACTACATACTTTTAATGATGTTAAAGCAATTCGATCATTATCTAAGGTCACCGTATCGCTCACTAATGCTTGTAAGTCTTCATCAAAAATCTCATGCTTTTTATCAGCTAAGGCCTTAAATTTTCGGAAAACTTCATTTAATTCAGCTTCAGTCTCAAATTCCGTGCCTAACTGCTTTAAACGATCTTTAAATGCATTACGACCAGAATGTTTGCCCATCACCATTCGGTTGGCATTCCAGCCCACATCTTCAGCTCGCATGATTTCGTAAGTCTCACGATTCTTTAACACACCGTCTTGGTGGATCCCTGATTCATGTGCAAAGGCATTCGCGCCAACAATAGCTTTATTAGGTTGCACAGCAAAACCAGTGATCCCTGACACTAAACGAGAAGCGGCTAATATTTGAGTTGTATCAATATTAGTGTCGCAACTAAACATATCTTGACGAGTATGTACTGCCATCACAATTTCTTCTAATGCTGCATTACCCGCTCGCTCACCTAAACCGTTAATTGTGCACTCGACTTGGCGAGCACCGTTTAATACCGCAGATAACGAGTTAGCCACCGCCAAACCTAAATCGTTATGACAATGAACTGAAAAAACAGCTTTATCCGAATTTGGGATCCGTTCACGTAAGTTATAGATCAACTGACCAAATTGTGTCGGCAAGTTATAGCCGACCGTGTCAGGAATATTTAACGTGGTCGCTCCGGCATCAACCACCGCTTCTAAAATACGACATAAGAAATCTGGCTCACTACGACCTGCATCTTCTGGTGAAAACTCAACATCATCAGTATAGCGACGTGCACGCTTCACTGCCTTTACTGCGTTTTCAATAACTTGATCAGGTGTCATGCGAAGTTTCATCTCCATATGTATTGGAGATGTGGCGATAAAGGTGTGAATGCGGGAAGCATTAGCACCTTTTAATGCTTCACCAGCACGATCGATATCATTATCAAGTGCACGCGCTAAACCACAGACTCGGCTTTCGGTTACCGCATTAGCAACCGCTTGGACTGATTCAAAATCACCGACACTGGCAATGGGAAAGCCAGCCTCGATGATGTCAACGCGCATACGCTCTAATGATTTAGCGATGCGGACTTTTTCATCCTTGGTCATTGATGCGCCAGGACTTTGCTCGCCATCTCTCAAGGTTGTATCAAAAATAATTAATTTATCACTCATTGTTCCTGCTCCATATTGCAGACTTTAATAAAATAGTTCTAGGATTTTCAGCGCTGACGCTGATTTTTAATGCTTATATGTATGCCCTAAGGCAGAAGCAGCAGGAATAATGAACAAGTATTAGCCGTAACAATATCTTGCTGAGCGATACCAGCAATGTGAAATACTGTTGTTTGTTTCGTGTTCATAGTTGTAATTCTAGTATGAATTACTAAAATTGCCAAGTAGTTCTTCATTTTTCATGATGTTAGCACGCTAATATCAAATTATTTTTGCTATACTCAAGTTTTATTTACCAATAAAAATATAACATAATGAAAAAACTAATCGGCATACTTCTCCTTATTGTTGTTTTAAGTTTGGTATCAACAGCAGCCTATATTTACTTTTCAACAAAAAATGCTGTTGACTCGATGATAGAATCTGTTCAACCATTTGTTAGCGTGAAATATCAGCGCTTCAGTAACCCAATGGATGGCAGTATATCTATCCATGGCGTAACTGTCGGTGATGGCTATGGTTCAAATATCGATGTTGGTTCGATTGAACTCAAAATGGATAGCGCGCTCGATTATATTAATTTTGAAAAGAAATTAACGTCGGGTGAAATATTACCTAAATTTCAACTGCAGATTAATCATGTTTACGCTGATCTGGATTTCATTAAAAAAATCCAAGACCCCACAGATAAAGGCGCCTTTGAACAGGTTAATGCTTATATCGATGCATTAGGATGTGGCGACATAGAATCTCTCGGCTCAGAGCAACTAGCTGATTTAGGATATTCAGGAATTGATAGCAGTATTAACGTAAACTTTGAATACAATAAGTCTCTTGCAACGGTCACCATGGAATTTGATTATATTATGCATGGAATGAGTTCATTTTTAATCAAAACATCGATACCCTATATTTATACTGCACAAGACTTTGCCAATATTAACAATAAGGTTAATAACTTGGTGTTTGAGCTACAAGATCTAGGCTATAACGAAAGTATTATTGAACATTGTTCGCTAGAAAGTAAACTTGAACGTGATGCTTATATTGAGCAGCACCTTCAAGCACTAAAGAGCTATCTAACAAAGGCTAATGTTCATCTCAGCGATGACCTCTATGCTGCTTATCGTGCCTATTTTGTAGACAAAGCAATGCTTACATTTTCCAGCCAGCCAGACAGTGCTGTGAATCTGCAATACATTGATCTATATGAAACAAAAGATTGGCCTACGATTTTAGGTTTATCCGTTGCGGTTAATGAAAATCCTGTTAGCGATCTCACTTTTGGATGGAATAAAGATACCGTTGTTAGGAATCTGCTGAATGCCCGAGAAGGCGTTGAATTGGCAAAAATTGATGATAACGAAGCACGCGACCCACAAACACGAAGAAAGCAGGTATTTCGAAACAGAGCCTACTTTGAAATTCCAGTCACTAATTTAGATCAATATATAAAATCTGATGTTAAATTAGAAACAAAATTGGGTAAAATATATACCGGTTATATTAAAGGGGTAACACGTAGCCAAGTTATTGTTGTGATACGGTTAAAAGGCGGTAAAGCAGAAATCCCTGTCGGCACCAATAAGATAGCAAAAGCATTTATCTATAAATAACACCTTAAACCTGTGCTGATAATACCTTTTGATAAGAAATTAGAGTGGCAAAACCCACCGATCATTACACTAATTTTAATAGCCGTTAACGTCTTAATCTATTTCTCATTTCAATTGCATGATGATGAGAAGATGGTTGAGGCTAGCCACTATTATTACCGATCAGGTCTCGCCGAAATAGAGCTCCCTCATTTTAAAAAAGCACTCATCGAACAAGATGATATCGAATTTGTCGATGAATGGCAGGACAGTATTAAACAAGAGCAAAGCCCCTGGTTTTTTCATATGGAAACCAACAAAGCATTTATGCAGGCTTTGCAAAATGAACAGATTATTACGCCTTCGGATCCACTCTACGCAAAATGGAAATCAAAGCGTACTCATCTAAATGAGATCTTCAATAATAGTGTTACTTGGACATATTCTCTTAAAGCTGGGGATCCTAAGCTTCTAACCTTTATTAGCCACATGTTTTTACATGCCGATTTTTCTCATCTTTTCGGCAATATGATATTTCTATTAGCCGTTGGATTTATTGTCGAGCTATCGATGAATCGCTCGATTTATCTATTTGCCTATCTATTTACAGGTATCTGCTCCGCCCTGTTTTATATTCCTTCTGCAAGCGACAGCCTTATTCCTTCCCTAGGTGCATCAGGAGCCATAGCCGGTTTAATGGGTATGTATGCGGTATTATTTAACACGAGAAAAGTACGCTTTTTCTATTTTATTTATGTTTATTTTGATTATGTAAAGCTACCGGCAATTTACTTATTAGTACTATGGCTTGGCTTCGAAGTCTATCAACAAGCAGCCTATTCTAGATACAGTAATGTAAATTATTTAGCACATATAGGCGGTTTGATTTCCGGCGCTTTTATTGCATTTATTATTGTTAAGTTCCAATCAAAGCATGTAAACCATGACTATCTGAATGAACACGATACCAATGAGGAATTTAACCGCACTCTAAATCAGGCTAATTCTTTTGTTCATGATTTACAGTTTGAAAATGCCGTTCCTCTTTTTGCTCAGTTAGTTGAAAAACAACCACTCAATCGGGAGGTATTATTTGCTTACTATAAAACTAGTAAACTAGACGTTAATTCTGAAGCACATCATCGGGCTGCAACAGCAATTTTATCTTTATCTGAAAATGATGCGGCAACCAACCAACTTGTGATTGATACTTTTAACGATTATTTATCTACGGCGAAGGTGAGGTTAACTGTTTCACTTGTAAATAAGCTAATTAGACGGTTCATCAGTATTAATGCATTTCTAGAAGCCGATAAACTCATCCTATTTATGCAAAAATACTCAGATAAATTTAACCACCTTCCTCAATATTTATGGTCACTTACCAATAAACTTGTGCGCTCTGGCCAACGAGAACAAGCCATGAAATATAGCCAGTATTTACTTTCTTCATACCCAGCTTACAAAGAAACACAGTTAGCAAAAGATCTTCTTGCCTGAAACTAACTATACCTTTGTTAAAAAAGTGTTATATCGTTTAACTTCAAGTGCTATTTCATGCTCACTATATTTATTTTGAAGTAATGAAAGTATCGGCTTAGCTTTTTCATCAAGCGATAAATCTTCAATGAATATTTTTGTAACTAACAAATATAAATAAGGAATTTGCTTACTCTTTGGATAGCGTTGATGAAAACCATTACTTAATTTAATAGCTTGTTTATAAAGCCTCATCCTCCGCATTTCTTCAGCCAAGGGTAAATAATGGATATCACTTTCAGGCCTGAAGTCCGGCTCTACTTTTACACAGTCTAAGTAAACATTAACAGCATCAACCCATTTTCTCTTTGCTAATAATCGTTTTATTAAGCCTGTACCATGCATTGCTAATTGTTTGTTATCCCCCGCCATTTTAACGATCTTATGGAACTTCATTCTTAAATCTAAATTATCAGGATCACGTAAAACAATTTCTCTTAATTCATCTTGTGCTGCCGTGTAATTTTCAGTTTCAACTAAATGATGAAAGCTAGCTAAAATGGTGGAATCCTCTTCATTCTCGATACTATCTTCGGGTAATTCATATCCAATATCTTCATGATACTGATATAAAACATAGCCCATCATGGCATACATCACCCATGCAAAATAAACCTGAAAAAACAATGCCAAGAAAATAGAAGCATCGAGGCTATCACCTACCAAAAAATAATAGGCGGCTGAAGCACCCCCATTGAGGAACAATAAAAATACGTAAAGAATGCCATATGACCAGCCTATTCGGCCAATCAAACTAATTAAAACAAATGGATTAATTGCAGAAAAAAAACTGTGTGTATAGGCAAGCGTCATAACACTTGCTGGCAAGACAAATAAATAAAATAAAATAATATTACTTATGACAATAAAGGCCATAAAACCAGTTGACTGAGCCATTAACAATACGGGTAATAAAAATAAAAAAAGCTGCTTAAAAGGCAGTTCATAATTCTCATTCAACACTCTAAAGGTCAGCTCAGGCGCTTTCAGCCTGCCTTCAGCTGTATTTTGTAATATTTCCATACCATATTTAATAACGACAAAGAAAACAGCAATAAGGACAAGTAGATGAGGAAAGAATGTTGCTAATGATGTGAACAAAAATAAAGCAAGGATTCCCGCGCCTTTGAATGGAATAAGGAAAAACTGAGGAATAACATCCCAAAATGGTCGGATATCATTATTCGAATGAGCCATCAAAATTCCTTTTATTTATCTTGTTCTTCTCGGTTCAAACGATGTTGGCGTATTTTTATTAAGGTAAAAATAGGTCCGGATAAAGCATATATTATGAAACCTCCAAACAAGACAATCGGAGGGTCACTGGCAATAAGTGCAAAGATTAAAACAAGCACCAACATCACAACAAAAGGAACTTTACCATGAAGATCAAGCTCTTTAAAACTATAATAACGCACTGTGCTAACCATTAAGATCCCGCAAAAAAATGTTAATGGTAAAGCAATGCCGGTGATAAGAGAGGCTTCAAAACCATTGCTAGTGCCCGCCCACACAAAACCGGCTAAACAAGCTGCGGCGGCAGGGCTAGGTAAGCCTTGAAAATAGCGCTTATCTTCAACGCCAATTTGAGTGTTAAAGCGAGCTAATCGCAACGCGCCACAGGCAGCATAAACAAATGCCACCATCCAACCAAACTTTCCTGTGCCTAATAATGCCCATTGATAAACAACCAATGCGGGAGCTAGCCCGAAAGAAACCATATCTGCCAAGCTATCATATTCGGCACCAAAGTCACTTTGCGTATTAGTCATGCGCGCAATACGGCCATCTAAACCATCCATCACCATCGCTACAAATATCGCAATGGCTGCTGATTCAAAATCACCTCTAATCGCTGCAACAATGGCATAAAACCCTGCAAATAAGCCAGCCGTTGTAAATAAATTAGGTAATAAATAAATACCACGGCTTTGTTTATTCGGTGAATCACTCATTTAGGACTATCTCTATTTATCTATAGTGACAAATATAATAGCAGAAACGAAATGCTACCTGATCTTTTTACATAGTTTGCAGCTACAACCAGAATTCTAAAATCTTATTTTGATTTCACTTGAAATGATTGATGGCATGCAACACACATTGAGCTAATTTGGCTTAATGATTTATAAGCTTCACCCATATCCCCCTGTCGAGCGACAACAGCAAACTCATTTGCAGAAATATGTAATTGCCTTCCCATTGCCTTCATTGCAGGCGGTATAAATTGACCAAATGCTTTTTTCTTATGTTCAGTTTGCTTGTGTTGAGAAGGTTTATTTTCATCACATTGTCTTTTCTTGCCTTGAGCCGAACCCACTGTTGTTTCAGCAATATCTGCAGCAGCATTTAAATCATTCTCAGCTAGTGCTGCAATGATCTGATCTAATGCTTCCATATGTCCACGCATATTCTTTAGAAACATTTGCTGCATCTGCGGTGGCATTTCAACTAACTGGCGATGATCCGTCATTTCTTCTGCAGTAACGGCACTGGTTGATAGTAAAAACGTTGATAGTAGAGCTATGTATCTTTTCATCTGATTAACCTTGAAGTAAATGTAATGAACTTATATTAGCATACCCTAATATTGAATAGAAAGGTCTTTATCAATCTAAGCTGTTTTTATGAATACCGACTTAGACAAAACCAAAAAATAGGCTGTCGATAAACCAGTAGAACCAAAGATCATACACATCACCACTATTTGATAATGGGCGGCTACCACTGGTGAAACACCAGATAATATTTGCCCTGTCATCATCCCAGGTAGAGCCACTAAACCCACCGCAAACAAAGAATTTACTACAGGAATAAATGCTGCATTGAACGCAATGATTCGTGCTTTTGTGTATTCAACATCACGTTGTAACTCAGCCTCTAGCCGCTCAGCAGCCAAACTCACACTATTCATTGAATTGGCAAAAATCATCCCTGCTAATGGAATCATGTATTTCGGTTCAAACCATGGGTCGAGGTTAACAACGCCTTGCGTGACTAATATAAGCGTTGTGCCACCACCCACTAAAATGGCAACAAACGCATGGCGAAATAATGCGCGTTGTTTCGTTCTGACCGTGCCTAGCGCTATCCAACTGGCCGCTATGACCATAATAAGCATCGCAACCATCACTAGCCACGCACTTTCTGCTGCAAATATTGTGGTCAAAATATAACCGACAAGCAAAAGCTGAACTAACATTCGAATAACCGAATAAACAGCATTAGCTACATCTAATGACCAGCGATACAAAATCACTAATACAATCAAAACGGGAATAAAAGCTACCGCTAAATTTAAAGGGGAGATAATTTGAAGTGATTCATTCATGACATTAATGATTTAATAATGGATATTATTGAAAACGAACATTTCAGAAAAACAAAAGGCAGGGAAAAAAGAAACAGCGTGAATAATCTAGAATGTTTTCTAAAAAACTGATAAGCCTTACCTTGTTTTTTCAGCACTAAAAAATAGACACTAACAAATAGGTAAATCACAAAGATATTAAAGCCGAGCGCAATTAATTGACTCACAATAGTTAGTTTTCCAGCTGAACAGGTAATTGATCTATTATACTATTGAAATAAATCTTAGCTTCAATCGATTTAAATATGGAAAATACAATGGAATATGAAAATCAATGCGCCGCTTATCCACACGAGTTTTTGATGACAAACTTATCTGTTTTTCATTTATTAGTACCACTTGTAGCATTAAGTAGTGACTATATCTATATCATCCTTGCGGCATCACTTGGCGGTTCTATCTTAGCGTTATTGTGGATAGTAAAAAAAGCCCGCATCACCTGTTGTGCCGGTTCAAAAGATACTGCTTTGATAAAGGCACATTGGCAACAAGCATGGACACGCAGTAAATTTTTGCTGATGGGTTATGCAATCTCTGCGGGTATATTTCTGCTAGGTTGGTTCGTTGCTTCGTCACAAGCCGATCCCAATATGTTCGATACTTTGTTAGCAGTATTTAGCTGGATTGCAGTTATACCTTTAATATTTATCGTTTTTGCTTTGTTTGTGCTATCTACCGTATCCTCCGCACGTGCTAAGCGGGGTGAGTTTCCTAAAAAATCAGCTTTAGCGTTAGGTTCAGAAGCCGAGTAACAATATTGAAAATAGCCTTATAAACCCAAGTAAAATAAAGTATACAGAATTATACCGTCGTCATCCCGGCAGGCCTTTAGCCGGAATCTGTGTATTGACAAGACTCCCGCTAAAAACATGCGGGAGTGACGTTATATACCCAAATTACTTTATAACTTTACTATTCAATTACAAAGAAGCGTTGTACTCTGCCATTTCATTAAAGTTTAAATATCGATAAATCTCATCGGACATTGGCTCAATACCGGCTACTTTTTCTTGGTATTCCGCAACGGTTGGCAAACGCCCCATACTAGCGACAACAGCCGCAAGTTCAGCTGATGACAAATAAACATCAGCACCATTACCTAGACGGTTGGGGAAGTTACGAGTCGATGTCGACACCACTGTGGCATTATCAGCAACACGCGCTTGGTTACCCATACATAATGAACAACCCGGTGTTTCTGTTCGTGCCCCTACCCTTCCAAAAATACTATAAATACCTTCTTCTTGTAATTGATGTTGATCCATCTTAGTCGGTGGTGCAATCCACAACTTAGTCGGTAAGTTACCCATATTTTCAAGCACTTTACCTGCTGCACGATAATGACCGATATTAGTCATACATGACCCAATAAACACTTCATTAATTTCAACACCTGCTAGTTCTGATAATGGTTTAATATCATCAGGATCATTCGGGCAGGCTAATAATGGCTCAGTAATATCTGCTAAATCAATTTCAATAATTTCAGCATATTCAGCATCGGCATCCCGTTCCATTAATTGTGGATCGGCCAACCACGCTTTCATACTATCAATTCGGCGCTGTAGTGTACGTTTATCCTCATAACCTTCATCAATCATCCAGCCCAATAATGAAATATTCGAATTTAGGAATTCAATAATCGGTTCTTTATTCAAATGTACGGTGCAACCGTTAGCTGATCGCTCAGCTGATGCATCGGATAATTCAAATGCTTGTTCTACCTTCAAATTAGGCAAGCCTTCAATTTCTAATACTCGACCATTAAAGACGTTTTTCTTGCCCTTTTTCTCAATCGTTAACAAGCCTTTTTGGATAGCTACATAAGGAATAGCATTAACTAAGTCACGCAAGGTGATACCCGGTTGCATCTCACCCTTAAAACGCACCAACACTGACTCGGGCATATCTAGAGGCATCACACCTAATGCAGCAGCAAAGGCCACTAATCCAGAGCCCGCAGGGAAACTAATACCAATCGGGAAGCGGGTATGAGAATCACCACCGGTGCCTACAGTATCAGGCAACACCATGCGGTTTAACCATGAATGGATAACACCATCACCCGGGCGTAATGACACACCTGCACGTGTGCTAATAAAGTCAGGCAATGTATGTTGCAAAGTAATATCGACAGGTTTTGGATAGGCTGCGGTATGACAGAAAGATTGCATTACTAAATCAGCAGAGAACCCTAAACAAGCTAACTCTTTTAGCTCATCACGGGTCATCGCACCTGTTGTATCTTGAGAGCCCACTGTCGTTACTTTAGGTTCACAATAAGTACCGGGACGAACGGCTTCAACACCACAGGCTTTACCCACCATTTTCTGAGCTAAAGTAAAACCTTTACCCGTATCAGCCGGGGCAATAGGACGCAAAAATACATCAGAGGGCTCTAAACCCAATGTTTCACGAGCTTTATCCGTTAATCCACGACCAATAATCAGTGGAATACGGCCGCCGGCACGCACTTCATCCACTAATGTTGTTGGGCGCATTTCAAATGTAGAAATGGTGTCGCCCGCTTCATTAGTAATTTTACCGTCAAAAGGGTAAATCGTAATCACATCGCCTGTATTCAAGTTAGATACATCACACTCAATCGGCAATGCACCCGAATCTTCGGCCGTGTTATAAAAAATTGGCGCGATATTACCACCTAACACCACACCACCTTGGCGTTTATTCGGCACAAATGGAATATCATCACCCATGTGCCACAGCACAGAGTTAATAGCTGATTTACGTGAAGATCCAGTACCTACCACATCACCTACATAGACTAATGGATGACCTTTTTTCTTTAACTCGGCGATATCATCTAAAGGCGTGTCCATCGTGTTAATTAACATCGCTTTTGCATGTAATGGAATATCAGGACGACTCCATGCTTCAGTCGCCGGCGACAAATCATCCGTATTAGTTTCGCCGGCTACTTTGAACACGGTTAATGTCATGCTTTCTGGTAATGCAGGTTTTGCTGTAAACCAATCGGCATCAGCCCACGACTGAACAACCCGTTTTGCATAGTCATTCGTTGCTGATTTCTCAACCACATCATGATAGGCATCATAAACAAGTAAAGTATGTGATAAAGCCGCTTCTGCTGTTGCAGCTGTGTCATCATTATCTAATAAATCGATCAATGGCTGAATATTGTAACCACCCCGCATTGTGCCTAATAATTCGGTTGCTTTAACCGCATCAATTAACGCACACGATGCCTCACCTTTAGCCACGTCAGCTAAAAATCCGGCCTTAACATACGCCGCTTGGTCCACACCCGGTGGCACCCGATCAATCAGTAATGCTAATAATTGCTCAGTCGGTTCTGTTTTAAGTAACGCAACTAAAGATGACACCTGCTCGGCATCTAAGGGCAAAGGTGGCAATCCGTCTTTAGCTCGCTCTTCGACATGGTTTTGATAATCATTCAGCACGCAGTATTCTCCAGTTTCAATCTTTGAATAGAGCATTTTAACATGCTCTCCGAATAGAACCTGAGATCTGATATAATTTCTTTAATTATTTGTTTATTTTTTTGGAGCTTTCGTGGAAGACAACCTTACTTCACTCACCGCTATATCCCCTGTTGATGGTCGCTATGCTGACAAAACAAAAGCATTGCGCCCTTATTTTAGTGAATATGGTTTGCTACGTGCCCGTGTTGAAATTGAGGTTCGCTGGCTACATTTATTAGGTGCTAACGATGATATAGCTGAGGTACCTAAACTGAGTAGTGAAGCTGAAAGTTTCTTAAATGAAATTGTATCTAATTTTTCAGTTGAAGATGCCGCTGAAATCAAAGATATTGAACGTACAACCAATCATGATGTTAAAGCCGTTGAGTATTTCATTAAAGGTAAATTAAAAGCTAATGCTGAACTTGATGCAATAAGCGAATTTGTTCACTTTGCCTGTACTTCAGAAGATATTAACAATACTTCTTATGGCATTATGCTTAAAAATGCCCGTGAAGATGTTATTTTACCTGAGATGGACACCTTGATTGGTGCCATTCGTAAAATTGCTATTGAGCATGCCGAAACACCGATGATGTCGCGTACACATGGTCAGCCTGCTTCCCCTACTACACTAGGTAAGGAAATGGCCAATGTTGTACACCGTTTAGAACGTCAACGTACACATGTTGCTGCGGTCCTGCTTTATGGGAAGATGAATGGTGCTGTCGGTAACTACAATGCTCATTTATCTGCTTACCCTAATGTAAACTGGCCAATGATGGCTGATGCCTTTGTTACTGGCCTAGGTTTACAGTGGAACAAATACACTACTCAAATTGAACCACATGATTATATGGCTGAACTGTTCCAAGCGACGATGCGTTTCAATACTGTATTAATTGATTTTTGTCGTGATATTTGGAGTTATATCTCGATTGGTCACTTCAAACAAAAAACGGTTAAAGGCGAAATCGGTTCTTCAACCATGCCACATAAGGTTAACCCTATCGATTTTGAAAATGCTGAAGGTAACCTTGGTTTAGCCAATGCAATGTTTGATCACTTAGCAGTTAAACTGCCTATTTCTCGTTGGCAGCGTGATTTAACTGACTCAACAGTATTACGTAATATTGGTGTTGGTTTTTCCTATTCTATTTTGGCTTATAGCTCGGCATTAAAAGGTATTAGCAAGCTTGATCCTAATCCTCAATCAATGGCTGATGATCTTGATGCTAACTGGGAAGTATTGGCTGAGCCAATTCAAACTGTTATGCGTCGTTATGGTATCGAAAACCCATATGAAATTTTAAAAGAGCTGACGCGTGGTCGTCGTGTTAACGCTGAAATTATGCTTGAGTTCATTAACGGTTTAGAGCTTCCTGAAGAAGCGAAAGAAAGTTTACGTCAATTAACGCCTGCAAACTACATAGGTAATGCGGCAGAACAGGCACGTAACTGCTAGCAATATTTGTTATGGAAAACTTCCCTAATAATAATCACAAATCCGAACGTATTCGCTTTGATGGTCGAGATGAAGCTATTTCACTTGTTATTGAATTAGCACAGCAAGCTAAACATCGTATGTGTATATTAGGCCGAAATATCGACCACGTTCTTTTTGATAACTCCGAATTTATCGAATGTGCAAGTCGATTAGCTCGACGAAGCCCGCGTTCAGAAATACAAATTATTGCCCAAAGCACTAAATCTAATATGCAACAAGGTCACCGACTGATAACCCTCGCTCAACAACTATCAAGCAATATTCATATTCGTAACCCAGAAAAGCAAGAGCAAACTATTCAACACACCTTATTATTAGTTGATGATTTTGCGTATTTAACCTGCCCGCGTTCTACTCAATATGATGGTTATGCCAATCACTATGATAGATTAGAAGTGCGTGAACTCTACACTCAATTTAATGATCTATGGAATCATAGCAAAGCAGATAGAGGCGTAAGGCGGCTAACAATATGAAAAAAATAATATTCTTTATCTTGTTCAGTTTTTTCAGTGGTCTAGTATCAGCAGAAACTAGAATTGAAACTATTCAGCTAAATCACCGTTTAGCGAGTGAAGTGTTACCTGAGGTTCAAGCCTTCTTACCTAAACAAGCCACAGCACGTGCATTTAATGACTTTATTATTCTGCAAGCTGATAGCAAAACAATTAAACAAATCAAACAGTTGATCAGCCAACTTGATACCCCCATACAACGGCTAAAAATTACAGTCGTAAGAACAGATCAACTTCTGACTAATCAGGATGGACAACATGTGTCAGGGCATGTTGCTGTAATAGATGGTGATGTTGCGGCAGGCGTATCAGTAAGCAAATGGTCGACAAAAAACTCAAGAAATAAAGACCAATATTTTCAGGCGCAAGGTATTGCTAACACACCTATTTCAATCATGATGGGCGAAGATATTCCACAACAAGAACAATATTTAATATTAAGCTCAAGTGGTGACTTGGCAGTTCAAAATACCACTCACTACATTAATATAAACAATGGATTTAAAGCTGTTGCTCGCGTGTTACCTAATCATCAAGTTACCGTTGATATTCATCCTCTATTCGGTCATTTTTCACCACAAACAGGTATTGTTGAAAGAAGCAATATTGTAAGTAGTATTTCTGGTGCAGAAGGCGTGTGGATTTTACTCGGCGAAACCAGTAATGGAAAAAACATCGATCAATATGGAACAACAAGTTACCATAGCCATGAGCAACACCAACAAAACATCTACATTAAAGTAGAACAACTGCTATAACGCACACACATCACACCCTATTTTTTAAGAGATTTTATGAATTTAAAACAAGCTATTGTTGAACGTCGCTCTGTTAAACATTTCGACCCCGAACATGTAATGACAGAGGCAGAAATTAATGAGCTAATGAAATATGCTATTTTGTCACCGACAGCTTTTAATATTCAACATTGGCGTTTTGTGCAGGTGCAAGACAAAGACAAAAGACAACAAGTTCAAGATGCTAGCTGGGGGCAAGTTCAAGTTACTGAAGCTTCACTTCTTTTAATTTTATGTGCTGATCTTAATGCTTGGGAAAAGCAACCAGAACGCTATTGGCAGAATGCTCCAGAAGAAGTTCAAGGTTTCTTATTACCAGCCATTGCAGACTATTACACAAACCACCATCAAGCCCAGCGTGATGAATGTTTCCGTTCATCCAGCATTGCTGCAATAAGCATTATGCTAATGGCTAAAGAGTTAGGTTACGACAGTTGCCCTATGGATGGTTTTGATTTTGATAAAGTGGCTAAAATAATCAATCTGCCACATGACCACATCATCACCATGATGATCACTATCGGGAAAAGAACTGAAGATGCTCGGCCGCGTGGAGGTCAACTGGCCCTAGATGAAGTATTTCTAACTGATAATTTCTAGCTTATATGGTAGGTGGAAGTGCTTCCACTACTGCATTTCTGCCTTTACGTTTAGCCATATACAATGCACGGTCAGCACGCTGCAGAAAGCTATCAACACCCTCTGAAGGAAAATAGCGAGCAACACCGAATGACATGGTGATCGTGCCTAATGATTCTCGCGTATCTTTGCGTTGCATCCGTTTTGCAGCAATTTCAGCCCGTATATTTTCAGCTAAACGTTTAACATTATCAAGGCTGGTATTCAGCACAACGATGGCAAATTCTTCACCGCCATATCGTGCAACTAGATCTTTACCTTTTACTGCCCCTTTTAGTGTATTGGCAACAACCCTTAATACCTGATCACCCACTAAGTGGCCGTGTTTATCATTGACTTTCTTAAAAAGATCCAAGTCAGAGAAAATGAGACAGAGCTCCACATTATTACTATCGGCATCTCGTGTTGCTTTTTCTAGCACGTCGTCCAGTGCTTTTCGATTGGCTAGCTTTGTTAATGTATCTATTTTTGCTTCGCGTCTAGCAGCATCAAGATCCTTTTTCAAATCATGCATTTCAGCCATTGTGGTATTTAAACGTTCTGATAGTAACTCGCTTGTAGATACAGCTAAACGTGTTTCTGACAATACATCATCAATAACATCCCTTACTTCTTCTTGCTTCATATTTGGATGAAATTTATCAATAATATCCGTTAGGTTAGATGCTGTTGATTTAGATGACGTCACTCCGGTGGAAACAAAAGTAAGGACTTCTGCTAATACGCGCCTTAAATCTTGGCGCATTTCTAGTAATGCAGCTTGATCCTTTTCGCGATCAAAGAATTTTTGGTATAACTCACTGCTTTGTTTTTCAGAAAGGCGCTCATTATCATCCACATTAGCATCAACAGCATGTTTTAATGCTTCATTATTACCAGCAACATATTCATACCACACCGCATAATTTGCAGGCGTCATTGCAATACCGTGTTTTTTCATAAGCGGCAATGCTAAACGCATATACTCTGCTGCTTGATCTTGATATTCGTTATATTCCACTCGTTTCTACCCAATCTACCTATTCAATATTATTTGTTACGACCTGCAATTTTTAATCGTAATGCATTCAGTTTTATGAAACCTTCAGCATCTTTTTGATTATACGCCCCATCATCATCTTCAAATGTTGCAATTGACTCATCAAACAAGCTATCTGTTTCAGATGCACGTCCAACAACAACTACATTTCCTTTATATAGCTTAATTCTAACCTTTCCGTTCACTGTTTGCTGTGATTTATCAATCATCACTTGTAACATTTCACGTTCTGGTGACCACCAATAGCCGTTATATATCAAACTTGCGTACCGCGGCATAAATTCATCTTTAAGGTGTGCCGCTTCACGATCAACAGTAATTGACTCCATTGCACGATGTGCTGGAAGCATAATTGTTCCCGCTGGCGTTTCATAACAACCACGTGCTTTCATGCCTACATAACGGTTTTCCACCATATCTAAACGACCAATACCGTTTGCACCGCCAATCTTATTTAAATACTCCATAATTGTTGCTGGTGACATTGCCCTACCATTTATAGCGACAATATCTCCTTTTTCATAAGTTAATTCTAAATAAGTTGCTTCGTCAGGTGCATTTTCTGGAGAAACACTCCAACGCCACATTGATTCTTCTGGCTCTGTCCATGGATCTTCAAGAATGTCACCTTCATAAGAAATATGAAGCAAGTTAGCATCCATTGAATAAGGTGATTTTTTACCACGCTTCATTTCTACAGGAATACCATGCTCTTCAGCATAATCTAATAGACTTTGACGAGAATTTAAATCCCATTCACGCCAGGGTGCAATTACCTGAATTTCTGGGCTTAAAGCATATGCACCTAGTTCAAAACGTACTTGGTCATTACCTTTACCTGTTGCCCCGTGAGATATTGCCTCCGCACCTACATCAGCAGCAATCTCAACTAAACGCTTAGCAATCAATGGTCTAGCAATCGAGGTGCCTAATAAATATTCACCTTCATAGATGGTGTTAGCGCGGAACATTGGGAACACGTAATCGCGGGCAAATTCTTCACGTAGATCTTCTATATATATTTCTTTGATACCCATTGCTTGTGCTTTAGCGCGTGCTGGTTCAACTTCTTCACCTTGACCGATATCAGCAGTAAACGTTACCACTTCACAGTCATAGGTATCTTGCAACCATTTCAGAATAATTGAAGTATCAAGACCACCTGAATAGGCGAGGACGACTTTTTTGATCTTTGACATGTGAAATTATTTTCCTGTAAAACAAACATGATTTATAACTAATTGAACATTATATCAAAAACCACGCGTTGCTATCACCTCTTTAACAGCCTTTCTACCATTTGCTTTGCAACTTATGCGGCGTGGTGCATCGAGATATTTTAATTTAAAGCCCAGTTTTTTATATAGCTTAATAATTCGATCAGTTGCCTGATTTGATATTACGACAGGGCCTTTATGTTCAACTAACCATTCAGCAAGTCTCACTTGATCTTCCCAATCAAATCCTTGCTGTGCATATTGACGAAAAGGCACATCATAAGGAGGATCGGCATAAATAAAATCATTTTCGTCCACATCTAATTCAGCAAAATCTTTATTACTAAACTGCCAGCTAGATAAGACGGCTTGATATCGCGTAAAATCAGTCTGATAATTGATTTTCTTATATCGCCCGAAAGGAACGTTATAACCACCTGATTTGTTAAAACGACAAAGGCCATTGTAACCCGTTCGATTTAAATAATAAAATAACTGAGCCGTGGTCTTTTCAGAGCCCGTCTTCTGATTTAAATGATTAAATTTTGTTCTTTGGCGATAATAAGCGGCTTCATCATTTTCGAGCTCAATATCTAAGATCAGACCTTGCTGAATTTGCTGATAAAAATTAATAACAGCAAAATTAACGTCATTTAATAATGCTTTTTCAGCCTGCAAGCCTAATGCAACAGATAAACCACCACAAAAGGGCTCAACTAGGCGTAATTCAGAATGTTTTTTCCAGAGTTTTTCTAGCTTGGGAATGAGCCAACGCTTACCCCCAGCCCATTTAAGCGGAGGACGTAATGGCGTTACCTTATCAATCATCTCAGACTATTTGAAACCGTTGCATGAGATAGATTTTTCGTTTAGGCAAGGCAAAAACATTCTAAAAGGCGCAGCGTACACGCAGTACGTGAGCATTTTTAGAATGTTTTTAACGCCGCCAAAGCGGAAAAGATGAATCATGCGGCGGTTTCTATTTAGAGTGTAGAGTTTTACGTGGCGGCATTAAGTCAGTGATACTGCCCTCTGCCATTTCAGCTGCAAAACCTAGTGTTTCAGACAAAGTTGGGTGAGGATGAATGGTTAAACCAATATCTTCAGCATCAGCGCCCATTTCCATCGCTAATACAGCTTCGGCAATGAGTTCGCCAGCATTAGTACCGACAATACCGGCGCCAATAATACGCCCTGTTTCTTTGTCGAATAACGCTTTAGTTAAACCTTCATTTCGACCAATACTTAAACTGCGACCACTAGCAGCCCATGGAAATGCACCTTTCACAAAGTCCAGCTTTTGTTCTTTAGCTTCTGCTTCTGTAACACCCATCCATGCAATTTCAGGATCAGTATAAGCCACTGATGGAATGGTCATTGGATCAAAGGCAGATTTTATTCCTGAAATTACTTCAGCTGCTACCTTGGCTTCATGTACCGCTTTATGTGCTAACATCGGTTGACCAACAACATCACCGATTGCATAGATATGAGGTACATTTGTTGTCATTTGAGCATTGACATTAATAAAACCATAGTCATCAACTGCAACGCCTGCTGCTTCTGCATTGATCAACTTACCGTTCGGTGATCGACCAACAGCAACTAGAATCTTGTCATACACCACAGTTTCAGGTGCATCTTTGCCTTCAAGTGTGACTTTTAAACCACCCTTTTGGGGTTCAATCGCGGCTACTCGCGTATTAAGGTAAATTGCCTCATATTCTTTTTGTACTTTTTTCAATAAAGGCTTAACAATATCTTTATCCGCACCGGGAATTAAACCACTTTGCATTTCTACAACGGTAATTTTTGAACCTAGCGCATGGTATACCGTTGCCATTTCTAGCCCTATAATGCCGCCACCAATGACTAATAATGATTTAGGCACATCGGCTAAATCTA
Organism: Methylophaga sp.; assembly: GCA_002733715.2. Classification (GTDB taxonomy): domain Bacteria; phylum Pseudomonadota; class Gammaproteobacteria; order Nitrosococcales; family Methylophagaceae. Next base: position 110,927 of record NVWQ02000010.1, on the reverse strand, counting down.
AGGCATCTGTTGAATCCATCATCCGTGGATCATCGTTCGGGAATACAGGTACTTTGGTTACACGAGAGCCAGCGGCAATAATACATTGTTCGAACGATATTGTTTGTGTGCCATCTGCTGTTTCAACCGTCATGGTATTTGTACCAGAAAACTGTGCTTCACCTTGAACAATAGTCACTTTACGCTGTTTAGCAAGGGCTTTTAAACCACCTGTTAATCCATCGACAATACCATTCTTCCAACTTTCAATTTTACGGATATCAACTTTTGGTTTAGCAAACGTTACGCCGTGGTCTTCCATGCTTGCTGCTTCGTTAATCACTTGAGCAGTATGTAATAGTGCTTTCGATGGGATACAGCCCACATTCAAACAGACTCCACCAATTTTGGCATGGCGTTCAATCATCACAACTTGTCGACCGAGGTCTGCCGCACGGAATGCAGCGGTATACCCACCGGGACCCGAACCCAGAACTAATACTTCTGCATGTAAATCAGCATCACCTGCCGCAGCGCTCACAACGGCGGCTGCATCCACTTTGGACGCTTCTTTTATTTCTTCAACAGCAAGTGCTTCAGTTTTCACATCTTCAGCCGTTTCAAGCGTTAAAATAACACTACCTTCTTTAACTTTGTCACCAACAGTCACATTCATTGCTGTAACTGTTCCTGAAGCCGTTGTTGGAATTTCCATTGCAGCTTTATCTGACTCTAGAGTAATCACATCTTGGTTTGCTTCAATCACATCACCAACACTGACCAAAACTTCAATAATTTCTACTTCATCAAAATCACCGATATCAGGGACTTTTATTTCAATTGTGCTCGAAGTCATAATAGTACCTTTCTAATATCAGATAACATATTATTTAGATGCGTGGTAAATCGTGCTCCCATTGCACCATCAACAACACGATGATCATAAGAAACAGATAGTGGCAACATCAAACGAGGCACAAATTCGCTGCCATTCCAAACGGGTTGCATTTTATGGCGTCCCACACCTAATATTGCTACTTCAGGTGCATTAACGATTGGAGTAAAGAAGCTACCACCAATGCCGCCCAAGCTAGAAATTGAGAAGGTGCCACCTTGTAAATCTTTAGCTGTTAGTGCGCCGTCACGCGCTCTGGCGCTAATTTCACCTAACTCACCAGCTAATTCGATAAAGCCTTTTTTATCGACATTTTTAACCACAGGCACCATCAAACCATTTGGTGTATCTACCGCTATACCTATATTGTAATAATGTTTAATAATGAGGTTTTCTTTATCTTCACTCAATGATGCATTCAGTTCCGGAAATTTTCTTAAGCTAGCCACAACCGCTTTCATAATGAATACTAGAGGCGTTAAATTAACACCTTGTTTAGCCGCACTATCTTTATTGTCTTTTCTGAATTTTTCCAACTCAGTGATATCTGCTTCATCAAATTGCGTTACATGTGGAATATTTAACCAGCACGCATGTAAATGTTTGCCTGATATTTTCTTAATTCGGGATAACTCAGTACTTTCAATATCGCCAAATTTCTCATAATTACCGACAGGTACTGGCGGAATAGCTGAGCCACCAGAAGCTGCAACAGCAGGTGCATTTACTTTTTGTTTAACAAAGTTCTGTACATCTGACTTAGTAATTCGCCCTTTTTCACCTGAACCTCGAACAAAACTTAATGTAACACCTAATTCACGTGCATATTGACGTACTGATGGTGAAGCATGTGCATGTTTCTCACCTGCTTTATTATCAGGCGCATAGGGAATATTTTCTACTAACTCCGCTGGAGCAGGCGCTGGTGTTGTTGCAGGTGCTGGAGCCGATTCTTTTTCCGGTACCGCTACAGGTGTCGATTCAGCTTTAGCTACAGGCGTACTAGCATCACTTGATTCGATCACCGCAATGATAGAGCCCTCTTTAACCTTGCCCCCTACGCTAATTTTAAGCTCTTTAATTACACCTGCATGAGAGGCTGGAATTTCCATAGCCGCTTTATCTGATTCCAAGGTAATAATATCTTGATTTTCTTCGACGGTATCGCCAACCGAAACCAAAACTTCAATTACTTCTACCTCATCAAAGTCACCAATATCGGGAACTATTAAATCTATTAAATTTGCCATATCTTTATGTACCTAGCCTTATTTTATGCTTTAATTGGGTTCATTGCTTCTGTATCGATTTTGTACTTCTTAATCGCTTTTGCAACAACATCATGACCAATTTGACCGTCATCTGCCAAAGTGTTCAATGTGGCAACGACCACATGGTAACGATCAACTTCAAAGAAGCTACGTAAGCTTTCACGTGTATCACTACGACCAAAACCATCCGTCCCTAACACTGTGTAAGGAGCGTCGATCCATGGACGAATTTGTTCGCCATATTGACGCATATAGTCTGTTGATGTGATGACTACGCCTTTTTCCTTATTCAAGCATTCAGCAACATAGCTCTGTTTCTTCTCAGCTTCCGGATGCAAGCGATTATATCTATCTATTGCTTGACCCTCTCTGGCTAGCTCATTAATGCTGGTTGCACTCCATACATTAGCAGAGACTTTCCAGTCTTTTTCTAATAATTCTGCAGCAGCTTCAACCTCACGCAAGATTGTACCACTACCTAAAAGCTGTGCTTTTAGTTTATGTTTACCCGCTGATTTTAGTTTATACAGTCCTTTAAGAATGCTAGCCTCAACGCCTTTAGGCATTTCAGGATGTGTGTAGTTTTCATTCATTGCCGTAATATAATAGAACACACTTTCTTGTTCTTCATACATGCGACGGAAACCCTCGTGAATAATCACTGCCATTTCATAAGCATAGGTTGGATCATAACTGACACAATTGGGGATCGTGTTTGCCAAAATAAGGCTATGACCATCTTCATGCTGCAAGCCTTCGCCGTTGAGTGATGTACGCCCAGCTGTTGCACCAATTAGGAATCCTTTAGCCTGGATATCACCTGCAAGCCATGCTAAATCACCAATGCGTTGGAAACCAAACATAGAGTAATAAATATAGAATGGCACCATATTCACATTGTAATTTGAATAAGCCGTTGCTGCCGATATCCACTCAGACATCGCACCTGCTTCATTAATGCCTTCTTGTAAAATCTGGCCTTTAGTATCTTCGCGATACCACATCACTTTATCAGAATCTTCTGGCTCGTATAATTGACCTGATGATGAATAAATACCAAAGGAGCGGAATAAACCTTCCATACCAAATGTGCGCGCTTCATCTGGAACGATCGGTACGATATTTTGACCGATTTCCTTATTGCGAATCAGCGCAGTAAGAATACGAACAAACGCCATAGTAGTAGAAATTTCTCTATCACCTGTTGATTTCAACATTGCATTAAATATGCTTAAGTCAGGTGTTTTTAGTGCCGGAGCGCTATGGTTACGCTTAGGTAAGAAACCACCTAATTCTTCACGACGTGCTAATAAATATTTCTTTTCTGCACTTTCATCATCCAATGAAATATAAGGCATATCTTCCACTTGTTCATCAGATAGTGGAATATTGAAACGGTCACGGAACACTTTCATTTGCTCCACACCTAAGCTCTTTTGCGAATGCGTAGTATTTTGAGCTTCACCCGCCTCCCCCATTCCGTAACCTTTAACTGTTTTAGCTAGGATTACAGTTGGCTGACCTTTATGGTCACTGGCTTGCTTATAAGCTGCATAAACTTTACGTGGATCATGCCCGCCTCGGCTTAAACGCCAGATATCTTGATCGGTCATATCCGATACCATTTCTAATAAGTCAGGATATTTACCAAAGAAATGTTCACGAACAAATGCACCGTCTTTAGATTTGTAGTTTTGATATTCACCATCAACTACTTCTTCCATGCGTTTAAGCAATAAACCATTTTTATCTTTAGCTAACAGCTGATCCCACTCTGACCCCCAAATAACTTTAATAACATTCCAGCCAGCGCCACGAAATATCGCTTCAAGCTCTTGAATAATTTTGCCGTTACCACGCACAGGGCCGTCTAAACGCTGTAAATTACAGTTAATAACAAAGGTTAAATTGTCTAGTTTCTCACGCCCTGCCAATGTGATCGCACCCAAAGATTCAGGCTCGTCCATCTCTCCATCACCCAAATAGGCCCATACATTTCTGCCTGCTGTTTCAGTGATATCACGATGCTCCATATATTTCATAAAGCGCGCTTGATAAATAGCAAGAATAGGCCCTAAGCCCATTGATACGGTTGGAAACTGCCAATAATCAGGCATCAACCAAGGATGAGGGTAAGATGATAAACCTTTACCATCGGCTTCAAAACGGAAGTTATTTAATTGCTCCTCTGTTAAGCGGCCTTCAAGGAATGAACGTGCATAAATGCCTGGAGAAATATGACCTTGGAAAAAAACTAAATCAGCACCATTGCCATGGTTATCACCTTTAAAGAAGTGGTTAAATCCAACATCGTACATTGTTGCAGAAGATGCAAAACTAGCGATATGCCCACCGACGGCACCGGGTTTAAGGTTGGCCTTAACCACCATAGCCATTGCATTCCAGCGAATATATGAGCGAATTTTAACTTCCATATCCTGATCGCCTGGGATACGTTGTTGCTGATCTACAGGAATTGTATTTACATAAGCTGTATTAGAGCTGTATGGGAGGTTAACACCTGATCGACGCGCCATATCAATCAGTTTTTCTAAAAGATAATGTGCTTTCCCATCACCCTCCACTTCGATAATAGATTCTAGAGCATCCAACCATTCTTGGGTTTCTTGTGGATCGTTATCAACAAAATCAGTCATAAATACCTTCGCAAGCCTCAATGTCTTAAATAGCGAGCATTGTAACAGTTTCTGCTTTATTTCAGGCACTATTTTCCGAGTGATTGGCCCAGAATTATGTTGTTGATGCCGCCCTCATTTTAGGAACATAATGCCGGTATAATCGCGCACCTAATAATAATACAAGCAAGCTTATATAAAATAATGGTTCAGATTTATCTTGTTTTACCAACATATAAAAATGAACCGAACTTGCTATGGCAATGAAATAAGTTAAACGATGTAATTTTTTCCAACGTTTACCGCCTAAACGTTTAACCATTTTATTATTCGATGTAATGGCTAAAGGAATTAATGCCGTAAACGTGAAAAAGCCAATGGTTATAAACGGTCGTTTAATGATGTCTTTTATAATGTCATTAATATCAAAAAATTGATCTAACCAAAGATAAAGCAGCATATGCAATGTGGCATAGAAAAACACATATAAGCCCAACATTCGGCGAAGTGTCACGATACTATTCCAGCCAGTTAACCAACGAAGTGGCGTAATTAATAAAGTTATCCACAAGAACCGCAGTGCCCACAAGCCTGTTTCGCGAGTGATGGCCTCAATAGGATTTGCTCCTAGTTGATTGGTAAACAAGGCATAAGTTAACCATATCGCGGGGAATAAACTCGCAATGAATATACTGATTTTAAGTTTTGACATAGCGTTTTAGAAGTTTTTAGTGAGATCCATGCCGGTATATAAATCTGCAACTTGTTCTTCATAGCCATTAAAAATTTCTGTTTTTCGTTTCAAAAACTCACCTAAACGTCGCTCTTTACTTTGGCTCCAGCGAGGGTGATCCACATTAGGATTCACGTTGGAATAGAAACCATATTCTCTTGGCCCTGCTTTCATCCAAGCTGAGTTAGGCATCTCTTCAACAAAGCGAATATTAACGATTGATTTTATACTTTTAAAGCCATATTTCCACGGCACAACTAAGCGAATGGGTGCACCATTTTGGCCTAATAACTCACTGCCATACAAACCAACGGATAACAATGTAAGTGGGTTCATAGCCTCGTCTATTCTTAAGCCCTCAGTATAAGGCCAGTTTAATACTTGTCTTCTTTGGCCGGGCATCTGCTTCGGATCATAAAGCGTCATAAATTCAACAAATTTAGCACGAGAATTCGGTTGGGCACGTTTAATAAGATCGGCTAGAGGGAAACCGACCCAAGGAATTACCATTGACCAGCCTTCCACACAACGAAAACGATAAATACGTTCCTCCAATGTAAAGGGACGAATTAAATCATCATAATCATACTCGCCAGGCTTATCACACTCCCCTTCAATAGTGACACGCCACGGCTTAGATTTATCAGGAAACTTTGTTGCCATTATTGCCGGTGAAGCTTTATCAGTGCCAAATTCATAAAAGTTGTTGTAAGTTGTCACCGATTGATAGCTAGTAAGCTCATCAGCAATAGAATAAGGGCTTTGCTTTAAATCTAAATACGTAGCTTCAGGGAGCTCCGTTTTAGCATTTGCCATTGATAAGGGCAATAAACTTGCCACCGCAATGGTTGCACTGCTATTTAAAAATTTTCTACGATCAAGATAAACTTGCTGATCTGTTATTTCACTCGCAGGCAATTCACCCAGTCTTTTTTTACGAATTAGCATAATCGTCTCCGAAACCTAGCAATTTGAGAATTTTTTAGAAATCCAATAATCAGCACTGAAATACTTACCCGCACCAATGAAGAATAATGTTAATAACATAATAAAATAAGTGGTAGCAAATTCAATACCGTTATTTAAAATAACAAAAGGACCATTTTCCGTTAACCAATCATAGTTTCCGTGCTCCTGTAATAATGTTCTAGCTGCTTCAAGCTGTATGCTAGGTTCAGCAATAGCCAGCCAGCCATTGCCCCAATGCACTGTGGCTGCCGCAACAATCATTGTCGCCATTAAGGGGATAGACACCCAGCGAACAGCTAGGCCTAAAACAAGTGCAATTGCACCAAAATATTCTGCACCCCATGCTAAATGTGCCATGATTTCGGGAAAAGGTAACCCTAAACCCCAATCGGGATTACCAAACCAATCAATTGTACCTTGTAAAGAACTGTCACTATCAAATGGGTTCCATTTATTGTTTGATGCCATCCAAAAGACTGGCGCTAAATAAAACCTTAAAGCCAGTGGCGCCAAAAAATCTATACTACGTGTTTTATTCAATAAACTTTGTAATGTGTTTGCGACTTTACATATAAACATTCTCTTCTCCTTTTTAATACTGCTACATTTTACACAACAGAATTAATTGAATTATCACTAAAGCTTTATGAAGGTGCTTTATAAAAAAGGGCTCCGCAGAGCCCTTTTAAATTTGATACATACTCAATCGAAAATTACTTGTCCATCGCTGCTTTATAAGAGATGTTTTGCGACATAAATGCATTATCTATTTTCTTTGCACCACATTTTCCTTCTCCACATTTTCCTTCAGCTTTTTTCTTGTTAGCACCACATTTTGCTTCACCACACTTGCCTTCAGCTTTTTTATTAGCACCACATTTTGCTTCAGCATCTTTTTTCATGTTTCCGCCACATTTACCTTCAGCAAGTTGCAGATAACCACTAGATAATTCAGCAGATGAAAAAGGATTAGTGTCAGCACTGGCTAATAGTGGCGATAATGCGAGACCAGCCGTTAAAATTGTGCTGGTAGCTACTGCAACGGTTGTTTTGATGATTTTATTTTTCATGACAGCCCCTTAACAATATTATTTTTTCTTGTTAGCACCACATTTAGCTTCACCACACTTGCCATCCTTCATTTTACCGGTGTTGTCTTTCATATTTTCGCCGCATTTGCCTTCATGCTCAGCTTTATCTTTCATATTGGCACCGCATTTAGCTTCAGCGTCTTTTTTCATGTTTTCGCCACATTTCGCTTCATGCTCAGCTTTATCTTTCATATTGGCACCGCATTTGGCTTCAGCGTCTTTTTTCATGTTTTCGCCACAGTTTCCTTCTGCAAGTTGCATATAACCACTAGATAATTCAGCAGATGCAAATGGGTTGGCAGTTTCAGCACTGACCATCATTGGAGATAATGCAAGACCAGCAGTTAATGCAGTACCCGCAACTAGTGCAATTGTTGTTTTTTTAGTAGTAATAGACATAATAATTTCCTATAGTATTGTGATAATTAAAAAATAACTGATCATTACATGACCCAGCTTGCTAACATAGACACCCATAAAATGGATTTGTTACAAATCAAATGAATTTTTTTCCAAAATTAAAATCACGGGATGAACGACGTTTAATTAAACAGTTAATTGACGGGGAACAACTCGCTTTTGAAAAAGTGGTTTCAGAATACCAAAATCTTATGATATCTGTAGCGAGAGCTATTGTTGGCGAAGCCTTTGCTGATGAGGTTGTGCAGGATGCTTGGATCTCAGCCATCAAGGCATTACCAAAATTTGAAGGCCGTTCGTCGTTAAAAACATGGCTACTCCATATTGTAAGCAACGGTGCAAAAAGTCGTGTCCGCCGAGAAAATAGACATAGTTCTTTAGATGAAGGCTGGCAATCAGTATCATCAGACAAATTTGATAACATTGGCCATCGATATGATGATGTGTTTGCATGGGAGCAAGCCACGCCTGAAGCACTATTAGCTAACGATCAGTTACAATCAATCATAGAACACAGCTTCCAACAATTGCCAGCTCAACAGCGTGCCGTATTAACCTTATATGACATGGAAGGCATTGAAATGAAAGAAATCTGTAACATTCTTGATGTATCCGCGTCTAATGTACGGGTATTGCTGCACAGGGCTCGAACAACATTGCACCAATGCATAGAGAAATATCAGGACAATACGTAAATGTATCAATGTAAAGACATTGCAGACGAAGTGAACGACTATATTGATGGCGACTTGCCGTTAGGCAAACGTGTGGGTCTATTTTTTCACCTGCTAATGTGCAGCTGCTGCCGTAATTATTTACAACAAATCCGTTCTACCATTTCAATTGTTACTGTATCAAAACCTAAAGAAAATGACGCGACTGATACTAAAGTATTAGCTGAAAAACTACATAACCTATGTAAAAATCATAATCACTAGCGTTTAGGCCCTGTTTGGTATTTGTCTTTCCAATCATCATAAGGCATGCCATAAACATGTTCACGGGCTTGTTCATAATCGACATCCAAGCCTTTATCTTCTGCAGCTGCCAAATACCATTTAGATAGGCAGTTACGACAAAAACCAGCTAAATTCATTAAGTCAATATTTTGCACATCGGTATGTTCTTGTAAATGCGCGGTTAAACGACGAAATGCAGCCGCTTCAAGTTCTAATTGTGTTTGTTTATCCATTTTTTTCTTCCTTATAATTTTTTTACTGTTATCTCGCCAGAGAGATCCTACATTTTAGCTTAAGACCTATCTCAATGTTCGGGCTGATAATTGAGCTAGTTTATCCGTACAAAAAGCATCGTACCTCATGGCCATCTGACAATACGGTTTGTTGTGGGTATTCCTGCCTACAAACAGGCATAACTTGTGGGCAACGCTGATGAAAATGGCAGCCACTAGGCGGATTACTTGCCGACGGCAATTCCCCTTCTAAACGAATGACATCTGTTTGTTTATCTTTATTTATTTGTGGAACAGCAGATAACAAGGCCTGCGTATAGGGATGTTTCGGTGAATTTAACACTTTATCGCGATCACCTTGTTCTACAATACGACCCAGATACATTACTGCCACGCGGTGAGCCAAATAGTTTACTACTGCAATATTATGGCTGATGAATAAATAGCTTAATCCATATTCATACTGTATATCGCGTAACAAATTAAGGATTTGCGCTTGTACAGACACATCTAATGCACTCGTTGGTTCATCACAAATAATCACTTTAGGTTCAGATGCTAATGATCTTGCAATGCATATTCGTTGTCGTTGCCCCCCAGAAAACTCGTGCGGATACCGATGCTTTATATCTGACGGGAGGCCAACTCTTTCTAGCAATTCACTCACTTTATTCTGCCTAGCTAAGGGCCCACTTTGTTCACGTTTTGCTAACATAGCTTCTTCAATAATCTGAGTTATGGTCATTCTAGGATTCATTGATGAAAAGGGATCTTGAAATATCATTTGTATCGCTGAGCGATAATGCTTTAACTGTCGTTCTGGTAAGCCATTTAATTTACTACCGAGATAATTAATTTTTCCATCGGTTAAAGGTATTAATTGTAAAATTCCTTTGGAAAATGTTGTCTTGCCGCAGCCAGATTCTCCTACTAAGGCAACCGTTTCAGCCTGATGTAACGTTAAACTAACGTCATCTACAGCGCGTACATTTCCAACTAGCCGTTGAAATAAACCTTTTCTAATAGGGAAATAGACAGAAATTGACTTCAATTCTAATACTATTTTCTCGGTTGGAATTACCTCAGACAAGGGAGAGAAATGCTCCACTTCATCTTCAAATGGTTTGTTATTTAATGGTTCATCACCAAACAAGTGGCAACGTACACTGTATTTTTCATTGTTATACCAATTAGGTATTTGATGATGACAACGCTGCTCAACATATTCACAACGTGCGGCAAATCTACAGCCTTCAAATATTTGATCAAGCTTAGGTACTTGGCCTTTGATTATATTCAACCGAAGATGCCGTTTTTGTTGTGTAGGTAAAGCATCAAATAACTTCTGCGAATAGGGATGCTGTGGCTTTTCAAAAAACTGTTTGCTTGTTGCTGTTTCGATGATCTGGCCAGCATACATCACAGCCACATGATCTGCTATTTGGGAAACAACGGCTAAATCATGACTAATCAATAATATTGCCATGCCTGTTTTAGCTTGTATGTCTTTTAATAAATCTAATATTTGAGCTTGAATCGTTACATCTAATGCTGTGGTAGGTTCATCAGCAATTAGTAAATCTGGCTCGCCTGCCAGTGCCATTGCAATCATTACTCGTTGCTTCATCCCACCTGATAACTGATGAGGATAAGCATGTATACGCTGTTGTGGATCAGCGATTCCTACTGATTCTAATAAGTTGATAATTTTATTATGCCGCTGCTGTTTAGAATAGTTACGCCACTGCAAGCATTCGGCTATTTGCTGAGCCACCGACAAAACAGGGTTAAGCGAGCTTTGCGGTTCCTGAAAAATCATCGCAATACGACGACCTCGTATGCTTTCCATTTCTAACTCTGATAATGATAATAAGTCTTGATTGTTGAAAAGTACTTGACCGGCTTCAATGCGGCTAGCGGGTTGCGGATTTAGCCGAAGTAGTGACAATGCCGTCATCGATTTACCGCAGCCTGATTCGCCTAAAAGAGCAAAGGTTTCACCTTGCTTAATAGTAAAATCAATCCCATCTACAGCACGTAAAGGCTGTTCTTTATCGCCCAACCACGTTTTCAGTCCACTGACCTGTAATAATGCTGTCGTCATCTTGCAGTTTGCGCTCTGGGATCGAAAGCATCACGCACAACATCGGCAAATAAGTTTGCTGATAATACTAATATAAACATAGAAAAGAAGGCCGTTGTTAATGACCACCAAACAATAGGTTCACGTGCCATTTCTAATCGAGCACTATTGATCATATTACCCCAACTATTCATTGATGGATCGACCCCTACTCCCACATATGATAAGACAGCTTCAACTAACACTAGTCCACTGAAATCTAATACGATGGCTATCATCACTATATGCATTAAATTAGGCAATATATGGCGGTGAAGTATACTAAAGCTGCCCACACCCAAAGAGCGTGCTGCTAGCACATAGTCTACGTCACGTAGCTTTAATGTCTCACCTCGTAATATTCTGCATAGGCCTGTCCAACTGGTCAGCCCTAAAATCAAACACAAAAACAATAATCGCATATCTGCCCGCTCAGCCACGGTAATAAAATTCTCTGCGTGATTATTCATATACACTTGTAACATTAAAACTGCTGCTGCAATGAGCAATACACTGGGGATAGAATTTAACGTGGTATAAATATACTGAATAACATCATCTGCCCAACCTTTGAAATAACCTGCAGCAATTCCCATAAACAAAGCTAGTGGCAACATAACCAAAGTAGTAAGCGTGCCAATAACAAGCCCTGTCCTGTCACTTTTCAATGTTTGATACAGTACATCCTGCCCGACTTTATCGGTTCCCATCACATGATAATCAATACTTAATCCTGCAATATTAATTGTGACTAGAATTAATAGTAAAAGAACAAAAAATACCGTTTTTATTGGATAGAGATAATCACCCGCTAAAATTCTAGAAAGTGTTTCCTTAAAACTTATATGCTGTCGTTTTGCAATTAAAAAAGAAAGCAACAGGCACGCAAATATCCAGACTGACAAGCCTTTAAAAGTACTATTAATTACAGTATTTTTTATGTCTAGCCATTTTCCAGATAAGTTAGCTAAATGAGAACCAGAAAACGCTAATTCAGGGTAACTGTACTCGGTGTTGCCGTTCACTGATGATTGTATTTCACGCACAAATAAATGCGTAGCAAGTGGAGCAGAATAGGTTTTTTCAACTTGCTTACGTAACGGTGTTACCGCTAGATCTAACAAGGTAATTACTTCGGTTGAATAATGTTGTGATTCGTTGTCTAACGTTTTGGGTAACGCTTCTCGGAAATGCACAGAATCAAGCAATCCAATAGCAACATAACATAGCAAAATCATAACTGAAATCACACCACGTTTGCGCTGAAATACTAATTTCCATGGTGCAGCTAGATGAGCGTGTTTGCGAATATAAAATATACTCGCGACAACCACTGTTATAAGCAGATAAATTAAACCATCAGTCCAAAGGAAAACAGGTAAAAAAGAAGTGGTCACAGCAAAATGTTATTGAGAAAGCCTAGAAATATCTATCTTCAACTCTTTGGGCAGTGAAAACTCTACCGTTTCACGTTGTCCTTGATCTTCGTCGGCCTGGGTCACACCTAACTCTTTTAAGCGGTCGACAACTTGTTGAACTAATATTTCAGGTGCTGATGCACCCGCAGTTACGCCAACCACCTGCTTATTATTTAACCATTCTGAATTAATATCTTCTGCATCATCAATCAAATATGATACCGTACCCAACTTATCAGATAGCTCTCGTAAGCGATTGGAATTAGAGCTGTTTCTTGAACCTACAACAAACATTATATCACATTTTTTTGCCATGTTTTTCACCGCATCTTGGCGATTTTGTGTTGCATAACAAATGTCATTTTTACGAGGCCCACTGATCTTCGGAAAATATTTTCGTAAAGCATCAATCACAATTGAGGCATCATCCATCGATAGGGTTGTTTGCGTTACAAAGGCCAAATCATCTGGGTTTTTAACTTGAAGTTTAGCAACATCTTCCGGCGTCTCCACCAGGTACATACCGCCTTCTTCCGAAGTATATTGCCCCATTGTACCCTCTACTTCAGGATGACCCGCATGACCAATCAATACACATTCACGCCCTTGTTTTTCATACCTTGCCACTTCCATATGTACTTTTGTTACTAAGGGACAAGTGGCATCGAACACTTTTAAGCCACGAAGCTTGCCCTCTGCTTGGACTTTTTTCGATACGCCATGCGCACTAAAAATTAATGTACTGTTATCAGGTACATCTGATAATTCTTCAATAAAAATAGCACCCTTTTCACGTAAACCATCGACTACAAACCTATTATGTACAACTTCATGGCGCACATAAATTGGCGCATCAAATAATTCTAGAGCGCGCTCAACAATTTCAATCGCACGATCAACACCCGCACAAAATCCTCGTGGGTTAGCAAGAATGAGTTTCATTACAAAACAGCCTTTGGATAGGAGCCTAATACACGACACATTGCAGATTCTTGCTCCAAAATCGCTAATGCATCTGCTACCGATTTATCTTGGCTATGACCTTCAATATCAATGAAAAACACATATTCCCATACACCTTGCCTAGATGGACGTGACTCAATACGTGTCATGCTGATACCTTTCTCAGCTAGCGGTTTAAGGATCGTTTGCAATGCACCAGGTTTGTTTTTTGTTGAAACAAGCAGTGCTGTCTTATCCGATCCCGAAGGTTCGACATTTTGCTCACCGATCACAATAAATCGGGTGGTATTACTAGCTTCGTCTTCAATATTACTCGCCAGTACTGATAAATCATATATTTCAGCAGCACGATCAGCTGCAATTGCAGCTGAATTAGACTCACTAGTCACTTTCTTTGCAGCTTCTGAATTACTACTGACAGGGGTTAATTCGCAGTTGGGTAAAAACTCTGCTAACCAATGACGACATTGAGCTAAGGCCTGTGGATGGGCATAAATCTTTGTAATAGCTGATAAATCTGTAGATTTACTTAACAAATAATGATGAATACGAAGGGACACTTCACCATTAATTTTCAATAGTGAGTGTGATAGTCGGTCTAAGGTATGTGACACCATGCCTTCTGTTGAGTTTTCAACAGGCACAACGCCATAGTTTGCACCACCGACTTCAACTACATGGAAAACATCGGCGATAGTAGCCATTGACTGTAAGTCAACTGCGCCACCAAATTGCTTTAATGCAGCAGCTTGGGTGAATGAACCTTCAGGCCCTAAGTAGGCAACTTGTAATGGTTTTTCTGCCGCTAGGCAAGATGACATAATTTCACGGAACAATCGTGCCATTTCTTTATCATCTAGTGGGCCTTCATTGCGCTCCATAACCTGTCGCAACACCATTGCTTCACGATCAGGCCGATAGAAATCAGTTTGCTCACCATTAGCAATTTTGATTTGTGCTACTTCTTGAGCCATCTCCACACGTTTGTTTAACAAGTCTTGAACTTGCAAATCAATAGCATCGATCTTTTGTCGAATACCCTGCAAAGCTTGTTGTTCGTGCACATTTTTAACCATGTTTAACGTTACTCTTCAGTTGTAGTTTCGCCTTCTTCACCTTCAAAATCAGAGCTATCTTCACCTTCATCGTCGTCTTCCAACACACGCTCTAAACCAACTAATTTTTCTTTCTTAGTCAAATTAATTAGTTTCACACCTTGTGTATTACGGCCGACAATAGAGACATCTTTCACAGGTGTACGTACCAAAGTACCACCATCTGTGATTAACATAATTTGATGTTCAGCTAAAACTTGTACCGCACCGACAACACCGCCATTACGTTCTGATGTTTGAATTGAAATAATACCGCTACCACCACGACCTTGTACACGATATTTTTCTAGATCCGTTCGCTTGCCATAACCATACTCTGTTGCTGTTAAAATAGCTCCATCTTCTGGGTTCGCAATAATCAATGAGATAATTTCCGTGTTTTCTGGCATTCGCATCCCACGTACACCGCGCGATACACGCCCCATTGAACGTACATCTGTTTCAGAGAAACGAATCACTTTGCCTGCTGAATTGAATAGCATAATGTCAGATTGACCATCTGTTAATTCCACACCGACCAATTGATCACCTTCTTTTAAATCTAAGGCAATAATGCCGTTGGCACGTGGGCGAGAATACGCTTCTAATGGTGTTTTCTTAACTGTTCCCGATGCCGTTACCATAAAGATATAGTTATCTGCATCAAACTCACGCACCGCTAAAATTGCATTAATTTTTTCACCATCTTCTAATGGCAATAAGTTTACAATTGGCTTACCCCGTGCCGCACGGCCGCCTTGTGGCAATTCATATACTTTCTTCCAATACACCTTACCAGCACTTGAGAAGCACAATAAGGTGTCATGAGTATTAGCAATAAACAAATGTTCAATGAAATCTTCATCTTTCATTGATGTGGCAGATTTACCCTTGCCGCCACGACGTTGAGCACGATAGGTATCTAACTGCTGTGTTTTCGCATAACCCGCATGCGATAAGGTCACCACCATTTCTTCTTCGGTGATCAAATCTTCTAAAGTCAGATCTAAATGTGCATCAAGAATCTCTGTACGACGCTCATCACCAAATTCCTCTTTAATTTTGACTAATTCTTCACGAATTACTGCCATTAAATTATCGGGATCACTCAAAATCGCTAACAGTGCAGCTATTTCTTGTAATACTTCACGATATTCATCTAAAATCTTATCCTGCTCAAGGCCAGTAAGACGATGCAATCGCATTTCAAGAATGGCTTGTGCTTGAGTCGGGGATAAATGATACACACCATCAATCAAGCCCATCTCAGCCTCTAAACCTTCAGGACGTGATGCTTCAGCACCCGCTGCTCCCAGCATTTCAAGAATCATTTCTGATGCCCAACCACGTGCTAATAACGCTGCTTTAGCCTCAGCCGGGCTAGGTGATGATTTGATTAATTCAATCACTTCATCAATATTCGCTAATGCTGTCGCCAAACCTTCCAATATATGAGCACGATCACGCGCTTTGCGTAATTCATATAATGAACGGCGCGTTACTACTTCTCGGCGATGGCCAATAAAGGCATTCAAAATTTCTTGTAGGCCTAACAATTTAGGCTGACCATCAACAATCGCCACCATATTAACGCCAAACACCGTCTGCATTTGGGTTTGTTTATAAAGGTTATTTAAGATAACTTCTGGCACTTCACCACGTTTAAGTACCACCACCATACGCATACCATCTTTATCAGACTCGTCACGTAAAGCAGAAATACCCTCAATCTTTTTATCTTTAACCAGTTCGGCAATTTTCTCGATCAAGCGTGCCTTATTAACTTGATAAGGCAATTCGATAACGACAATGCTTTGCTGACCAGTGCTGTCATTTGTTTCAATAATTGCGCGAGCACGCATATGAACACGACCGCGACCAGTTCGATATGCCTCAGCCATACCTTGCGCGCCATTAATCATCGCAGCCGTTGGGAAATCCGGACCCGGTACATAAGTCATTATTTCTGCAAGATCGATTTGCGGATTATCTATTGTTGCAAGTGTGGCATTAAGAATTTCTGTCAGATTATGTGGCGGAATATTGGTCGCCATACCCACCGCAATACCTGATGAACCATTGACTAATAAAGCAGGAATTTTTGTCGGTAGAACTGAAGGTTCATGTTCCGATTCATCATAGTTGGCAATAAAATCAACTGTTTCTTTATCAAGATCAGCCAACATTTCGTGGGTGATTTTCGCCATACGGACTTCGGTATAACGCATCGCAGCAGGTGAATCACCATCAACCGAGCCAAAGTTACCTTGGCCATCAACCAACATATAACGCATAGAAAATGGCTGAGCCATACGAACCAACGTGTCATAAACAGCGGTATCACCATGTGGATGATATTTACCGATTACGTCACCGACAATACGTGCCGATTTTTTATAGGATCCATTCCAATTATTATTGAGTTCACGCATTGCAAATAAAACGCGACGATGAACAGGTTTTAGACCATCTCGAACATCAGGTAAAGCTCGTCCCACAATTACGCTCATCGCATAATCAAGGTAAGATTTCTTCATCTCCTCTTCGATAGTAATCTGCTCAAGTTCTAAGGCAATTTCACTCATTTATGATGTCATCCAAATAATCATTATGAAAGCCTGAATTCTAGCATTACAGGCGATTTCATGCACGCTTAGTTCTAAGTGGTACTAGGGCTTACGTTTTGAAAAATAATCGCTTAAATCATCTTCCATGGTCGATAATAACTGTTCAAGCCCCTGTTTCCAACCTTTTACAACATTTGGCGGGGTTGTTTGAGGGATATCGACTTCAACTTTGAGACCCGTTTGAAACAATACTCGTTTTTTATTTTGTTCTATTCCTAACAAAAAGAACTGCATCTCTAATACAGATTGCGGAGAAAACTGTTCTCGTTTATCTCCATATAATGCTGTAACCGCTGTTTCCAGAATCATATCTGCAGCAACGTCCTCATTTACGACCACTTGACTGAAAAGCCCTGTTTTTTGTAGCCAACGTTGGAGCTGCTCGGTAAACATTTCTTGTGGATCAGAGAAAAATTGGTGCGGTGCTTGTGCTTGGTATTCTTCGTCAGCGATTCGAAAGACAATCGTTTGACCTCTGAAGTGTGAAGTCAGCTTAACTGGCTTTATATACAACACTCTATTTTCAACAAAACGTGAAGCGACTGCCCCGCGACCAACATCAATGACATAGTAATGAGGTGAATTGTCTTCTTCTTTACTTCCTAATCCTAAGCAGCCTGTTAACAGTGTTAGTAATATTATAAATCCTATATATTTCATTATTGTGCAAATGGTCACTATTGCCTCTTTTAATTTCTATTTTCCGTTTTCGATGGGTGCCGCGATTGGAAACTGTCTAAAGATTTCTACTACCGCATTTTCTATGGTCGACTGTATATTTTCTTTATCTTTCTTGCTAAGGCGACCGACAGCAATGCCTTCCCAAACCATTTTTGTTGATTCTCTTTCAACCATATCAATATTGAGTGTCCCTTCTTCATAATTATCGATCTGTATTTGATACTCTGGCCATGGATCATAGTAATATCTGCGCACACGATAATCATAGTAGCCGACATGATCGTAGCTTGGCACTTTATAGATCTTTTGTTTTTGCTCTACATTAGTATGAAAATTTATCAACAAGTCAGGATTTTCTTCAGAAAAGCTTAATCCTCGTTTTGTCAATTCAGCAATAGTGGCTTTTTTAAGATATTGGGTAACTAACGTTTCATAACCATGTTCCGTGTCAACTTGCTCATAAAAACCAAAGCTTTCATACTGATTAAAGTCAATGCTGCGATTATAATCAGAATGAATTTTAGGCGCTATCACACACGACGAAATCACCATAACAACCATAACTATAAGCATAAATCTTTTTAGCTGCATTGTCCTTTCCTCTTCAATATTTAAAGCCGTAATGATTTTGACAAAATCATAGCACAAAAGTTTTGTTATTTAATGATAAATAATATGTGTATATTTGAGCTTGTTCGGGAACATTTACCACTATTTTTATACTTTGATGACTATCATCTGTTTTAAATTTCATACTTCAGTAATAATACTTTCCGCCGCTATATTGTTTAATAAACTAACTTAACTCCAATATGATTAAATTAAAAACCAAAATTCGTGATATTGCCGACTTCCCCCAGCAAGGAATTCTATTTAAAGATATTACGCCACTAGTAAAAGACCCGGCTAGTTTACGTCTTGCTATTGCCGAGCTTATTAAACCTTTTAAAAATTCTGACATCACAGCCGTTGCAGGCATGGAAGCACGTGGGTTTATTTTCGGAAGCCTTGTTGCATGGGAATTAGGTGTTGGTTTTATTCCGCTTAGAAAACCCGGAAAATTGCCCTATGATGTGCAGCGTGTTGATTATGATCTTGAATATGGAACTGCAAGCCTGGAGGCACATATTGATGCTATTGAACGTGGTGACCGCATTCTAGTTATAGATGATGTTCTTGCAACGGGTGGAACGGCAAAAGCAAGTTGTGAATTAATTGAACAATTAAATGGCGAGATTGTTGCCTGTGCTTTTGTTATTGAATTAACCGATCTGAAAGGTCGAGAAAAAATTACTAACTACCCCATTCACTCACTTATCCAGTATTGATCTTAATGAAATATCTAATCACATCACTTTTTTTTCTTGTCTCTATCGTTCAAGCTGAGCAATTTCAAGCGCCCATAACGGATACGCAATGGCTGGTCACTGAATCTCCTTTAAAATGTAGTATGCATCAAGACATTACCCGTTTCGGGGGTGCTGAATTCTCACAGATACCTGGGGGGGAATTTAACCTTACGTTTACCACAGCTTTGTATCCCTCTCAAAAAACGGACATTTATTTCGAAATTGCCCAAGCGCCATGGCAAAATAGCGAAGATCGCTTAATGCTCGTTGCTATTCCTGTTGAGAAGAACCAACAAACGTTTACCATAACGGGCAAGATTGCAAAACAAGCCTTCACCTATATCAAAGAAGGCATGTTTCCAACCATTCGCTATCAAAGCCAAAATTCAATGGAAGAAATCAGCGTACTTCTTTCTACTGTACATTTTAGAGATTCACATATTGCTTTTACACAATGTGTTGAACAGCTGACTCCTTATACTTTCGAACAGATGCAAAAACTCACCGTCTATTTCAATTCTGAGGAATCAGTGCTTCATTCTGAGGCTAAACAAGCACTTACTAGATTGGCTGACTACGTTAAAATTGATGATAGCATCAGACGCATTACTGTTTCTGGACATACCGATAATCACGGTCGAAAACGGCTTAATATACCGCTATCTGCAGCACGCTCTCTTGCTGTTAAAGTTTTTCTCATAAATGAGTGTGACCTTGATGAAGCCATGATTACAACTTCATTCCATCGTGAATTTGTAGCCACGACGAGTAATAAGACCGGATCTGGAAGAACACAAAATCGTCGTGCAGAAATTGAACTGATACGGTAGAATTCTAACTTCTAAAATTCTATACTCAAGGCGAGATAAATGGAACAACATGCAGTTATTGCCCTTTCTGTTATTGGCGTGGTTGCAACGCTCTGTCAATGGTTTGCTTGGTGGGTAAAATTACCGGCTATCGTATTTCTATTGCTTGCGGGCCTTGTGCTCGGACCTCTCACCGGCTGGTTAGACCCTGATGCACTATTTGGTGACTTATTATTCCCCGTTGTTTCGCTCTGCGTAGCCATCATTCTATTTGAAGGTAGTCTAACCCTACGCTTTGATCAAATTCGTGACCTGCAAAAAGTTGTGCGTAATTTACTGACATTTGGTGTCTTAATTATCTGGGCAATTATTGCTGTCTCTACCCATTATTTACTTCATTTTACGTGGGAGTTATCGCTGTTATTTGGTGCATTGATGGTAGTCACGGGGCCAACAGTAATTGTGCCAATGTTACGTACAGTACGTCCCAATACTAAAATTTCCAATATTCTACGATGGGAAGGTATAGCAATCGACCCAATTGGCGCCATTCTCGCCGTATTGGTATTCGAATTTATTCTTTCTGGCCAAGGTGAAGGGGCTATATCATTAGGCCACACCTTGTTTATTTTTGGTAAGACAATAGCAGTAGGAACGGCTATTGGTGTTGCTACGGGTTATCTACTCGGGCTGATTTTACGTAAACACTTATTACCTGAATACTTACACAATGTTGCTACGCTAACCCTTGTCTTTGCTGTTTTTGCTCTATCTAATCATATTTCTGAAGAATCTGGCTTGTTAACTGTAACCGTAATGGGCATTTGGCTGGCTAATATGAAGGATGTTGAAGTTGAAGATATTCTTGATTTCAAAGAAAGCCTCAGTATCTTATTAATATCAGGTTTGTTCATTTTATTAGCTGCAAGATTAGAGTTTGCACAATTTGAGGCTATTGGTATTGCTGGTGTCGGAATATTTCTAATTATTCAATTTGTAGCCCGCCCCGTTAAAGTATTCTTCTGCACCCTGGGTTCTGATCTAACATGGCAAGAAAAAACATTGGTTAGCTGGATAGGTCCACGCGGAATTGTTGCCGCAGCAGTGAGTGCATTATTTGCTATCCGCCTACAAGATATAGGTATACCACAAGCTGACCTATTAGTTCCTCTAGCGTTCACCATAATTATTGGCACTGTATTTTTACAAGGTGCAACAGCTAAATTTTTGGCCAATCGATTAGGTGTTGCCGAACCAGATGATAGAGGCTTTTTAATTATTGGTGCCAACCTAGTAGCCCGCGCCGTTGCCAAAGCATTGAATGATAATGGCTACCGTACTCGCCTAGCCGACACCAGTTGGACCAATGTTACTGCTGCCAGAATGGAGGGCTTTGATACTTATTATGGTAATGCTGTATCAGAACATGCTGACAGGCATCTTGATTTAATTGGTTTAGGACAAGTATTAACCTTAACGCCGCAAAAAGAACTAAATGCACTTGCAGGTCTCCGTTACCGCTCAGAATTTGGTAGCAATCATGTTTTCTCTTTGTCGACCGATAAAGACGATAAGGAACAAAGTTCTCGAACAAATATTAATCATAAAGCGAAAGTCCTGTTTGGTGATGATGTCACCTATGCAAAGCTTGCTAGTTTGATCAGCAAGGGTGCATCACCTAAAAAAACAAATTTAAGTGAGAGCTTTAGCTACCAAGATTATCAAGAAAAATACGGCAAACGAGCTATCCCCTTATTTGCCTTTAATTCAAAAGGGAAACTTCATTTTTTTACTAATGAAGAAGACCTTATCCCTGATGCAGATTGGACCATTATCTCACTTATTCAGGATGAGGATGAAGGCTAATATTAATGCCACATACTAGAGGTGCTTTATGGCAGATGATGTAGAAGTAAATGCAGATGAAGGCGTAATTGATGAAGCTGAAGGTTCAGAAGAAACGGAAGAAAAAACAGGTTTCTTGAAATCAAAGTTGTTCAAAATTATTGCTGGCGTTATTGTCTTACTTCTCATAGCCGGCGGGGGTGCTTATTTCTTTTTAGCTCCTGAAGATGAAACTGAAGAACCTGTTTCTGATGCAGTAAGCGAAGAAAGCATTATTGATAAAGAAGATGATGATACAGCAAAGACTGATGATCTTGATTTGGATAACTTAGAGAATGATCTTGATCTAAATCCAATCGATACTTCTCCTGAGGCTGATCCTGACGAGATAAACTCTAAGATAGAAGACTCAACACCCGAAGAACAAGCTGCTAATCTTGATATTGTTGAATTCCAAGAAAAAACTGATGCATTACAACAAGAAAACTTGCGTATGCAACAACAAATAGAAGAGTTGAAAGCTAAAATAAGCCAACAAGAAAAGATAAAGCAAGATCAACAGAGCAATAATAATTCCAATATAATCGCACCAATACGCGATCCAAACAGTGTAGACTATCAGCAAGACCTTTTTGATGAGTCATCAATGCGTGAACCTAATCGCACGCCTCCACCGAAACCAAGCTGGGGGGAGTTTGACCGTATTAATAAGAAGTAACGAAGTTTAGCTTCAAATTTACTAATTGTAGTTTTATGAAGAAAAGAAATTCTCGTGATGAGCAATCAGACATTAACCTTTTTCGAGAAGAAATGGGAATTGTTGAAAAGATTGATCAAGATAAAATTCAGCCCGTTACTGCTTCGCCAAAACCTATAGCCAAATTTCGGCAACAACGCGTAGAACAAGCATTAAATAATACATTTTCTGATCAATACGAGCCACATACCATTGGTAGCGAAGAAATCTTATCCTTTCGCCGAAGTGGTATCCAACATCGTTTATTTTCACGACTGCGCAACGGTCATTTACAAATAGAAGCAGAGCTTGATCTGCATGGTATGACAGTTGCCATTGCTCATCAGGCACTAGCAAAATTCCTTCAAGACTGCCAGATTGATACGCTGCGTTGTGTACGCATAGTACACGGGAAAGGATGGAGTTCCAAAAACCAAAAACCTGTTCTAAAAACCAAACTTAATAGTTGGTTGCAACAAGATGACAACGTTTTAGCTTTTTGTTCTGCACCCATTGAAGATGGTGGAACAGGTGCCGTATATGTTTTGCTTCGTAGGGCAAAACTTAAGGCATAAAAAAGGGCCATTAAATAACCCTTTTTCTTTATAATCAACCTGAATTCTGGATAAGATAATTTAGTTTATTTTCGTCATCCCGATCCCGGCAGGCAATAAAATCGTCATTCCGGCAAGCTTGTAGCCGGGAGCTGAATTCAAACAAGATTCCCGCTTAAAACATGCGGGCATGACGACGGGGGGCAGAATTACTCTCTACCGGCCACTAAGAAGTCTTGATATTTCTCAAGTTCGTCCCAATTTTCATCAACAATTAATTCTGCTTGTGGAGACCATGATTTAGGATTGTGCATGGTATACCTAGGACCGGCAGCATCTAGTATTTTTTGCAACACACCAAGATCGGCTAACGCTAACTGTCTCATCGTTAAAACGCCACCGGCGTGTAATAAGCCTTCAATTTTAGGACCAATTCCCTCGACACGTTGCAAGCTTTCTGGATCAATAGATGCTGCGGGAGGCACAACAGTCGTAGCAGAAGTTTGTGGTATATAGCTATCGTCTTCTTTTGATTTACAGCCAAATAAATGGCGTAAAATAAAACCTAAAATAAATGCAACGAGCAACATGATGATAATTTCCCATGTCGCATCAGACATATCATATCCAGTGGTAACGTTGTTAAACATATCGTAATCCTTTTTGTTAAACTTAAAATTTATTTAGTAGTGACTAACTCAACACGACGATTTGTGCCTCGGCCGAGCTCTGTATCATTACTTTGCAATGGTTGTGACTCACCTTTAGTATCTGTCGATATATTATCAGCTGGTGCGCCACGTTCAATTAACAATCCTTTGATCATTTCAGCTCGATCTAATGCTAATTTCAGATTAATTTCCTCTCCACCCACATCATCTGTGTGGCCAGTTAACCTCACACTACTTCCCGCTTTCAGCTGAACAATTAAATTAGTAAAATAAGTTTCAGTTTCAGTTGATAGTATTGGCGAATCTGAATTATTAAACGGGAAATGAACACGAGCCCGTTGATCTTGCTCAATTACAATTTCTACTTGTTTAGGCGCAACATAAGCAACCGCTTCAGGTGCTGTATAAACATAGGCTTCCAGTGCATCAATGACACCATTGCCATTAAGATCAGTAGGTTTGTTAGAGTCTGCTCCTACTTCTTCACCGTCGGGAATACCATCACCATCCGTATCTGAATTCTCTGGATTGGTACCTAACATCGCTTCAAACGCATTGCTTAAACCATCATTGTCGCGGTCAGTGTTAGTATCTGCGTCAAGATAATCTACAATACCGTCTTTATCCGTATCAACAGCATCAGATGGATTGCCATCTGAATTAGGGTCGGCTTGTTCAGACACGGTTGGGATACCGTCATCGTCATCATCGTAGTCAACAGCATCAATAAGGCCGTCATTATCTGAATCTAGTGGATCACGTGGATCACTTCCAACTTCAACACTATCAGAAAGGCCATCATTATCACTATCTGCGCTGTAAGCACTTGTTGCTAATAACGCTTCAACCTTTGTTAAGAGTCCATCATTATCATCGTCATCATCTAAGGCATCAATAACACCATCCTTATCGGTATCACGTGCTGTCAAAGCATTTCTGCCTATCTCTTTTCGATCAGAAAAACCATCACCATCTGAATCAGAATTGTTAGGATTCGTTCCTAAGCGTTTTTCTTCTTTATCGCTAAGACCATCGCCGTCAGAATCAAGATCGATGTTAGCAACAAGCACTGGAATAGCCGTAGTCGGGACAACGGTAGCTGGAATAACTATGTCTTTGTCTACCGCAACAGTTTCAACCCCACAAAACCCTTTGATGTTACAGGTATACCATTTCCAGCTACCAACACCCCAAATTAATGCAAGCAGTAATACAATAATAACGTTTAATCTCATCTTTGCTCCTTAAAAATCAGAATTCACTCAAAAATCAGCTAGTAGTGTGGCTAATATAGTGTAGTTATAGAAACATGTCTATTAGATCACAACGCTCTAGCCCACCCACTTCCGAGCGTTATGGAATAATCTTAACCATGGGCCATCTTTACTCCAGTTATCAGGATGCCATGAGTGCTGAACTGTTCGTGTCACACGTTCTGGATGCGGCATCATAATGGTTACGCGGCCGTCTGCTGTAGTAAGTGCCGTAATACCTTGTGGTGAACCATTTGGATTTTGTGGATAATGCTCTGTTACTTTCCCGTAGTGATCTACATATCGCATGGCAATAAGTGAGTCACTGATCGAACCTGTTTCAGTATAATCTGCCCTACCCTCACCATGTGCTACTGCAATTGGCATAATGGAGCCTGTCATGCCTTTTAATAAAACTGAAGGTGAATCAACAATTTCAACTAATGAAAATCGTGCTTCAAATTGCTCGGACGTATTTCGTTCAAAGCGTGGCCAATGGTCACTGCCCGGTATCAGCTCTTTAAGTTGTGACAACATCTGACAACCATTACATATACCTAATGCAAAGGTATCATCACGCTTAAAGAAATCACTAAATTGTTTTCTGGCAGTATCATTATGTAATATTGTGCTTGCCCAACCTCGACCCGCCCCTAAAACATCTCCATATGAGAAACCACCACAGGCAACTAAACCTTTAAAGTCAGCTAGATCTACTCGACTTTCAATTATGTCACTCATATGCACGTCAATCGCTGTAAAACCAGCATGGTCGAACGCTGCTGCCATTTCTATTTGACCATTAATGCCCTGCTCTCTCAATATTGCCATTTTCGGACGTTCGCCACTGATAATAAGTGCAGCAGCAATATGTTCTGTAGGGTCAAATGTTAATTTTGCATGCAAACCAGGATCATTTTCATCTAATAAAGCATCAAATTCTTGTTGTGCACAATCAGGATTGTCACGAAGCGTTTGCATTTGATAACTGGTTTCAGCCCAAATACGTTGTAACTCTGCACGAGATTGATTAATTTCTTGTTTACCATTAACCGTAATAACAATTTGCTGCGCTTCAGTTACTGAACCAATCACATGACTATGATGTGATAAATCTTGCTCTCGCAAAATTGCTAGTACATCTTCAACATCACAATGACGAACTTGAATAACAGCACCCAGCTCTTCATTAAATAATAAAGCTAATGGGCCGCCTAAACCGGCAAGATTAATATCAACACCACAATGTCCAGAAAAAGCCATTTCACATAGCGTAGTGATTAAACCACCATCACTACGATCGTGATAAGCGAGTAATAAATCATCTTGCTGTAATTGCTGAATAGCATAGAAGAATTTTTTCAATAGTTTAGGATCGTCAAGATCAGGTCCGTGATGACCTACTTGACTATAAACTTGTGCGATTGCAGACGCAGCAAGACGGTTATGCCCTTTTCCTAAGTCTATATAGATTAAATCAGTATCACCTTGATTGGTACGTAACTGTGGTGTAGCTGTTTTCGATGCATCCGTTACCGGTGCAAAGGCAGTAACAATTAATGACAAAGGTGAAGTAACCGATTTATTTTCTCCATCATCTTGCCATACTGTTTTCATTGATAATGAATCTTTACCTACGGGAATAGCAATACCTAATTGAGGACATAGTTCCATACCCACGGCTTCAACTGTTTCATAAAGAATTGCATCTTCACCAGCATGCCCACAGGCGGCCATCCAATTTGCTGATAATTTAATATCACTCATATCAGCGATACTTGCTGCCGCAATATTAGTAATCGCTTCACCAACAGCCATTCGGCCTGATGCAGGTGCATCAATTAATGCTAGCGGAGCTCGTTCACCCATTGACATGGCTTCACCTTCAAAACCATGATGATCAGCTAATGTGACAGCACAGTCAGCAACCGGCACTTGCCAAGGCCCAACCATTTGATCACGAGCAACTAAACCGGTCACACTGCGATCACCAATTGTGATTAAAAAGTTTTTGCTAGCCACTGCAGGCAATTTCAATACACGTTCTAAGGCATCAACAACAGTTACATCAGTCAAATCTAATTCAGGTTTTCCAAACGTTTTATGCTGAACATCACGCAACATTTTAGGTGGTTTACCTAATAGTAATGACATCGGCATATCCACTGGATTATTGTCATTATCCGCATCACCCACGAGAAGATGCTGTTCTTCTGTCACTTCACCAACAATGGCCCATGGGCAGCGCTCACGTTCACAAATAGCTTGAAATTCTGCTACTTGTTCAGGTGATACACCCATTACATAACGCTCTTGCGATTCATTACACCAAATTTCCATTGGTGACATACTCGATTCATCATTAGGTACTAAGCGTAATTCAAAACGACCGCCTCGACCACTATCATCAACCAACTCAGGGAAAGCATTAGAAAGACCGCCGGCACCTACATCATGAATAGCAATAATGGGATTGCGATCATCTAATGCCACACAGCGATCAATAACCTCTTGGCAACGACGTTCCATTTCAGGGTTGCCACGTTGCACTGAAGCAAAGTCTAAACCCTCGGCACTTGCACCTGAATCAACTGAAGAAGCGGCACTACCGCCTAAGCCTATTAACATTGCCGGACCACCGAGCACTATTAATTGAACCCCTGGTTCAAAAATATCCTTTTTAACATGTTGCGGTCTAATGCTTCCCATGCCGCCGGCAACCATAATAGGTTTATGATAACCACGCACTTCAAAACCATTGGCACTAGGCACTAATGCCTCATAAGTTCGGAAATAGCCACACAAATTAGGTCGGCCAAACTCATTGTTAAATGCCGCGCCACCAATGGGCCCTTCAAGCATGATATCTTGAGCTGAAGCCATACGATCCGGCTTGCCGTATATCGTTTCCCACGGTTGCTCAAAACCTGCAATATTCAAATTAGAAACGGAGAACCCTGTTAAGCCCGCCTTCGGTTTTGAACCTCGACCAGTGGCACCTTCGTCACGAATTTCACCACCGGCACCGGTTGCAGCCCCTGAGAAAGGCGAAATTGCCGTTGGATGATTATGCGTTTCTACCTTCATCAGGATATGTTGCATTTCACCTTGATAACTATATTGATTATTAGCCATATCAACATGGAAACGATGTGTTTTAGCACCTTCAATTACAGATGAATTATCACTATAAGCAGTGATCACACCTTCAGGGTGTAATGCATGTGTATTACGAATCATATTAAATAAGGTATGAGCTTGCGCTTCCCCATCAATGATCCAATCGGCACTGAATATTTTATGGCGGCAATGTTCTGAGTTTGCTTGGGCAAACATCATTAACTCAATATCGTTAGGATTACGCTCTAACAAAGTGAAATTATCGACTAAATAATCGATTTCATCTGCAGCCAAAGCCAAGCCCATTGTTTTGTTTGCAGACACTAATGCTTCACGGCCACCATTTAAGATATCTACAATAGCTAAAGGTCTTGATGGGTTGTGAACAAATAAACGTTCAACTTCATCTATCGAGTCAAATACAGCTTCTGTCATTCGATCATGCAATTTTTGGGTAGCTTGCTTTCGTTCGCTGGCTGACAAAGGGCTAGATGTTTTTATAAAAAAGGCAATGCCTCGTTCAATGCGCGCTATATTTGTTAGCCCACTATTATGCGCAATATCAGTCGCCTTGCTGGACCATGGTGAAATAGTGCCTGGACGCGGCGTTACCAAAAAGAAATTTTCATCAATGGCCGCTTCACTCTCTTTTAATGTTGCTTCTAATAAGGTTTCCAGCACGTCTTTTTCTGCAACTTCAAGTTCAGTTTCATCTTCCATTTCAATGAAATAGCGATATTCACCACGTACTGAAAGTGCATTGTCAACATCACTTTGTATTGATGCTAATAACTTCTTTAAGCGAAATTCCGAAAATGCCGAACGACCTATCAATTGCAACATGCTAAACCCTATTCGTATAACTTACATGTAATAATGATACTTTATACCCAACTATATTTGTATTTTTATGACAGAACATTCAAACGCAGCATCCCGACCCAGTTTATTTAGACTGCTTGCTGTTATGTTTTATGATTTTATGGTGCTGCTATCAATATTGTTTCTTGCATACCTCATTGCCATCATCATTAATAGTGGTGAGGCGATCCGCCAAGGCAACCTGTTTTTTATTGCCTATCAATTTGCTGTAAGTTGGTTATTTTATGCTTGGTTCTGGACTCATGGCGGTCAAACTATCGGAATGCGTGCATGGAAGATATATTTACTGAGTGAAGATCAATCCTCTGTTAGCTGGCGACAAGCAACTATTCGTTTTGCCGCCGCAGTTTTATCATGGATACCTCTAGGATTGGGTTTTTGGTGGCAGTATTTTGGAAATCATAGGAAAAGCTGGAGGGATAGATTGTCTGCTACTTATCTCTACTATGGGAAAAATTCTGATTAAGTTTTCCCATAAGTTGTGGTATGTACAATAGTACAATAGACTAATTTATAAATTTAGGCTATAAATACTCATATTATTTCTAATAAATCGATTTCAATTCATACCTTAAATTTATGAGCCTATTTAATCAAATTTTCTTAAGTGTAAAGTGGAAGGTAGCGTTCTTTTTTAGTGTGTTGTTACTTCTATTTAATGCGGGCTTCCTCGCTTTAAGCTATTGGGATTCACTCCAGAACCTGAATTCTTCTCGAGATCAAATTCAACAACAATTCAAACAAGATTTATCTAATGAATTAGTGATTTCTAGCACCAAATTACAGCAATTAGCAGAACTTATGCTTCTTCCGGACAATAATTTGTCTGTTAGAAAATACCTAGTGACAACAACTCACCTATTAAATAATAATCGTACTTCTCTTGAGGTTGATTGGCAGCTCTCTCATGCCCAATATTTAGATGCGAGTGGTAATCAATTAGCGGGATGGGGAGAGGCTCTACCCAAAAACATTAGACAGCTTATTCCTTCTGTCATTGAGAATGGGATACCCCAAAGTTATATTCATTGTGGACAAGAATGCATTCAGTTTAATCTAATCCCCGTCCTCATTAAAAAGCGCGTTAGCGCAATGTTAGTCGTTGCATCGGACATAAGCGATACTTTGTTACGGTTTACCCAAAGAACAGGAACTGATATTGCCATTCTTAGTAAACGGCAAAATAACCTAACGCTACAAGCTGATCGATTTATCCCTGAATGGAATATGAACGTCCATGTTTTAACTTCACTTGGCGAAAACAAGCCTTATTTGGATAATCTAGCAAAGAACTACTCTTCTTATGCTATCAAGACAGATCAAATAATAAGAGAAAGCAATTCTCCCCTTCAGCTGTTGAAAAAGGATATTTCACCCCTTGAATTTCATCTTATTAATTCAAAACAACATAAAAACCTTTTATTCATTATTATCGATAATATTGCTGCGCAATATCAAGAAATTATTGATGTTACTTACCGTAATTTTCTGTTTTCACTTATCAGTCTGTTAATAATTGCTCTTAGTTCATTCTTTTTTATATCAAGATCTTTATCTCGGTTGACTTCAATATCAAAAGCATTACCTCTTATTGCCCAGCAAAGATATGCAGATGCTAAATCGTTAATCCCTCAAAAGCCTAGCTTTTTAGGTTTTAGTGATGAATTCACTCAATTAGAGAAAGCAGCATTTGAATTAACATCGCAACAAGAAAGTTTGTATGATTCAGTAAAAGGTCACACCATTGCTCTAAGCAAGCGAAGTGAAGAGTTGCAGCAAGAACGTGATTTTATCCAAAGTCTAATAAATACTGCTCAAATGGTTATTATAACGATGGATAAACAATGCTTAATAACCTCTTTTAATCATTTTTCTGAAGAAATAACAGGTTATGCATCAACTGAAATTGTTCATTCCTCTTTTGAACGGTTTTTTCCTATAGAGCAATGGTCAGAAACGAAAAACATTCTTACTAGATTGCAAACTACGGACCAAACGATTAGTCAGCAAGAATCTGAACTCATTAACCGTAGTACGGGCACTGCTCACATTATTTCTTGGCTATATTCCAGTCTAAACCACTTGACTGATGACTCTGTAATCTTGGCTGTCGGACTCGATATTACCGAGAAAAAACGTAGTGACGAACATATTATCTGGTTAGCTGAACATGACGTATTAACCGAGCTTTATAATCGCCGAAAATTTAACGCTACTTTTGAGCAGTTACTTAATAATGCTAAGCGCTTTGATCAACAGGGGGCCTTGTTATTTCTTGACCTCGATCAGTTTAAAGATATAAATGATCGTTATGGTCATAAAGCAGGAGATCAGGTACTCAAACACGTTGCTGAAACATTATTATCACTTGCACGCACAACAGACAGTGTTGCACGTTTAGGGGGTGATGAGTTTGCCATTATCTTGCCGCAAACAGACCAAGATGGTGCCATTAACTTTGCTCAAAAAATTATAGAACAGTTAGCCAAAATTAATACCAGCTCAAACAGTTCAAGATATAAAGTAACAACAAGTATCGGTATCGTCCAATTTCCTTTGGAAGACCAGACTATTGAAGAATTAATAAGCAACGCTGATATAGCCATGTATCAAGCAAAAGCAAAAGGAAAGAATACATGGCATCAATTCAATGTTGATGATACAACACGTGTTCAATTAGAATCTCGTGTGTTTTGGAAGCAGCAAATAGAGAATGCATTAGAAAATAATCGCTTCATTCTTCACTATCAACCCATCATGAATATCCAATCAGAAGCAATCGACCATTATGAGGTTTTAATTCGAATGCTTGATGATAACAATACAATTCATCCCCCTTCATCATTCATTCATGTAGCCGAACAAACCGGCCTTATTCATGATATTGATCACTTTGTTATAAAAAACAGTATTAAATTACAAGCTGAATTAAAACAAGTGAATGCAGAGGTTTCACTTTCAGTTAACTTATCTGCAGCGGCCATCAATGATTCTATCTTGGTACCGCTATTAAAACGCTTACTTAAGGACAATAATACAAATTCAGATCACTTAATATTTGAATTATCTGAGACGGCAACCTCTCCAGATATTATTCAAGCAAGAGACTTTATCGAATTATTAAATTCTTTAGGCTATCGCTTTTCTTTAGATGATTTTGGTAAGGATGCTTCGTCATTCCACTCATTGCGTGAATTACCTGTCGACTTTATTAAAATTGATGGGGCATTTATAGTCAATCTAGTAAGCAATGAGAAAGACAGAGTATTTGTCCAGGCATTAGTTGATCTTGCAAAAGGTATGGGTAAAAAAACGGTTGCTGAATTTGTTGAAGATGCAGAAACACTTTCTTTATTGAAAACAATGGGAGTCGATTTCGCCCAAGGCTATTATATTGGTAAGCCTAAGCCTTACTTTCTGGATGGAAACCCATTAACTAAACCCAAATTAAGATTAGATACGATTTAGCCCTATCAATTTATTATCCTTATCAAACTGGATACTAAACTGTCCCCAAATACCTTTTTGATCAATAAAAGGTCTCAGATGCTCGGCTGGAAATTGTAATTTCTGACCTGTCTCAGCTGTCACCATAACCACTTTTGCAGTACCCTGATAATAACGTAAAGCCTGCTCTCGGCTTATATTTAGGCTAAAGCGTAATTCCATCATCATCTTGTAATAATAACTCAGAAAATAATTGGGTAAACTGCTGACACACAGTCGCTCGTTCATCTGGGCCATACTTAACCGCCGAGCCTTTTCCCCAAACAGGTGCAGGCCATGTTTCATCGTGGGAAAATCTAGCAACGTGATGAATATGTAATTGCGATACCACGTTTCCTAATGCCGCCACATTCATTTTGTCAGCTTGCACCGACATTTTTAATTTTTCTGCAACAAAGTTTGACTCATTCATCAACTGGATCTGTTGTTTGTTATTTAGCTGAAAAACTTCTGTTAAACCAGTGACTCTTGGTACTAAAATCACCCATGGATAACGTACATCATCCATTAATAGTACTTTGCACAAAGTAAAGTTTCCAATAGAGATTGTATCCTGCATTAAACGGGGAGCGAGCTTAAACATCGGCTAAATACTTAGTGACAACTTCATACACATCGGGAGATAAGTCATCATGATTCGCAATCTCCGATAAAGCTTGCTTCATTAAATCTTGCCGTACAGCATCATATTGCCGCCACGAATTGAAAGCGCCCAACATACGTGAAGCAACTTGAGGGTTCAGCTTGTTAAGTACTAGAATTTGCTCAGCTAAAAAACGGTAGCCAGAACCGTCTTTTGCATGAAAGTTAATTGGATTATTTCGACAAAACTGGCCAATAAGTGCACGTACATTATTGGGGTTTTTAATACTAAAGGCAGGATGTTTCATTAAGCCTTTAATACGCAATAATGTATCTGGCAAGCTTGATTGAGCCTGCACTGTCAGCCATTTATCAACCACCAAGCGGTCATGCTGCCATTGCTCATAAAATGCCCGTAGTGCATGCTCTCCTTCCGGCCCGGCTTGATTGGCTAATAAAACAAGGCCAGCAATGGTATCCGTCATATTATCTGATTGTTTCATCTGTTTAAGGCAACGCTGAGTCTGCATGGGGTCATCAGTTGCCATCAAATAGCTTAAACAGGTATTTTTCAGACTACGTTGAGCCATATCATCAGCATTGAACTGATATTTGTCGCGAGAGCTATGCTGCTGATATATCACTATAAATTGTTCTTTCAAGCCATTAGCTAATTTCTTCTTCAAAAATCGTCGTGCACTATGTATTGCATCAACATCCGCATTGTCCATCTGCGCTGCTAGATAATTTTCGGTTGGCAACGACAGCATTTTAGCAATCAAAGCAGGATCAAGATTTTTATCAACCAGGATCATTTTAAACTGTTGGATTAAGTCAGTTGGAATGCTAAGTGCTTTTTGTTGTTGAACATCCTTCGC
The DNA here is from genome assembly GCA_002733715.2 of Methylophaga sp. Classification (GTDB taxonomy): domain Bacteria; phylum Pseudomonadota; class Gammaproteobacteria; order Nitrosococcales; family Methylophagaceae. Next base: position 76,650 of record NVWQ02000010.1, on the reverse strand, counting down.
CAACTTTAGCAACACATTAATCAATAAAGTTTGCCCGGCATCCCAGCGGTTAAAACTATCACTATCATGCGCCATTAAGAATGCTAATTCTTGATTTGAATATTTACTTTTAACAATAACAGGGGCTGAAAAACCACGTAGCACTGAAAGAATGGGCTTAAATTGCACATTATTGAATATAAATGTCTGAGTTGATTCGGTAAGAGACAATACTCTTGTATCACCATCAAAATCTGTTTCATCGCCTTCTAGTTGCAATGAAAGTGCACCACCCTTTTGATCTAATAATCCTAGTGCCAAAGGAATATGAAAAGCTTCTTTGTTTTGTTGATCAGGTGTTGCTGGACATGATTGAGAGACCGTTAAACTATAAGTATTATTAAAATCATCATAATGTCCATCAATGATGATTTCAGGTGTTCCTGCTTGAGAGTACCAACGTTTAAACTGGCTTAAATCTATGGCGTTGGCATCTTCAATGGCTTGAACAAAATCATCTGTAGTCACCGCCTGACCGTCGTGGCGATCAAAGTAGAGATCGGTTCCTTTTCTAAACCCCTCGTCACCTACTATTGTTTTAATCATGCCCACGACTTCAGCACCTTTTTCATAGATTGTAACCGTATAAAAGTTACTGATCTCGATAAATGAAGCTGGCCGCACCGGATGTGCCATTGGTCCCGCATCTTCTGCAAATTGCATAGTGCGTAGTTGATTCACATCATCGATGCGTTGAACAGCCTCAGAGTTAAGCGCGGCACTAAATTGTTGATCTCGTAATACCGTAAAACCTTCTTTTAAGCTCAGTTGAAACCAATCACGACAGGTAACACGATTCCCCGACCAATTATGGAAATATTCATGACCAACAATACTTTGAATTCGATAATAATCTGCATCAGTAGCTGTTTCAGGGCTGGCCAAAACACACGAAGCATTAAAAATATTTAAGCCCTTATTCTCCATCGCCCCCATATTAAAATCATTAACAGCCACAATCATAAAGACATCTAAATCATATTCACGACCATAGGTTTCTTCATCCCACTTCATTGCTTGTTTCAGAGAAGCCAACGCATGATCGCATTTGTGATTGTTTTCATGATCAACATAAATTTGTAGACTCACTTCACGAGCAGATTGCGTAGTAAAGCTATCCTGTTGACAATATAAGTCGCCTGCTACTAATGCAAATAGATAGCTTGGCTTCGGATGCGGATCATGCCAGCGTGTCCAATGCCGACCATCGTCAAATTGACCTTGTTCTTCTAGATTACCGTTCGCCAACATGATCGGCCATGTTTGTTTATCCGCCACTAGAGATACTGTAAATACAGCCATAACATCAGGGCGATCTAAATAATAGGTAATACGTCTGAACCCTTGTGCCTCACACTGTGTACACAGTAATGATCCAGAGTGATACAGGCCTTCTAAGGCAGTATTTTGATCGGGCGCAATGATAGTTTCGATTTCCAATTCAAACTTGTCAGCTAGTGAATAAAGACGTAATGATTTGTCAGTACGTTCATATTCATTACCTTTTAATTGACGACCATCCATCTTAATTGAAACCAATTCAAGTTGTTCACCATCAAGCACACAATCGCCACCTTTGCCTTGCGGATTCTTGCGTATACTCAATACGCTTCGCACATGTGTTTTTGATGCCTCTAATTCAAAATGCAAATGTACCGTATCAATTAAGTAGTCAGGGACTTGATAATCGGCTAAAAAGGTTTCTTTTGGTGTGCTCATGAGATCACTCGGTAAATATTAAAAATCATCCAATGTTTTAATTGACAGAACTTGGTAGGCAGGAGTTTCATAGGGATGAGTATTTATTAATGCTTGTAACACAGCTTTAATATGCTCTTGCGAACAAATCATTTCAAGCCGGTATTCAGTTACGGTTTCAACCTCACCATGCTGACCGATGAAAGGTCGGCTAGCAGATAATGGCCTAAATTGACCTGTGCCCCGTGTTTCCCACGAGCAACAATCATAGCCTTCATAGCGTCCTGCACCTTGCTCAAAAACAGCTTTCTTCACTGATTCTTTATGACTTTCTGGCACAAAGAACACTAATTTCAGCATTTATTTAAGCAGCCACTTCTGGCCAATACCATTTCCTGATTCACTATAAATAGCTTTACCATCTTGAGAAAAGGCTACCGCTTGTAACACGACACCTGGACGTAATGCTTTTTTTCTTGCCACTTGCCAACACTCAATCTTATCGCCCGTTGCCACTTTCCATAAACATATTTTTTGTGATGGATGCCCCGTCACTAATATTTTATTATCCGGAGAAAAATCAAATGCTGAAGTTGTGCTTTTAAATGAAGGAAAGTCTGGAAGCGCCCATTCTTTAGGCCAGAATGAATCACGTAAAATATATTTTTCTTCGCCTGTTTTCATATTCCAAAAATGAGTTTGGCCATTACCCGCACCTGTTAAAACATAACCACCTTTAGGATAGAACGCCACTATATTGACTTGATTTTCATGTTTCCAACTACGTAACTGCTCACCAGTTTCTAATCGCCATAATCGCGCTGTTCGATCATCCCCACCCGTTAACGCATATTTACCACTCGGAGAAATAGCCACTGCGTTAATTAATTGATTAATTGGAGAGTTAACCGCTTTGCCGTCATGCTCTAAGATCTGTAAAACTCGGTTTTCGATTACATCAAAATAAACCACAGTGCGGTCATATAAGGCCAATAACAGATAATCGCCATGCTGAGATAAGGCAATCGCCTTGATTCTAACGGGAAAAGTCAAACGCAACATTGGTTCGCCTGTCGCCACTTCCCACAATACAATCATATCCTGCGCTACGATTTCGACATTGTTCCTAAAAGATGCTGTGACATCCGACACCACCCCACCTTGCTCAACGGTTGCAGCAACTTTGCTATCAGCAGAAAAAGCAGCCAGCGTTGTTGTGCCGATTGCTTCATTATTTTGCCACGTGTAAACAACACTATTCTTTTCAATGTCCCACAATCTAGCAGGTGCATCGGTATCCCCCATCAACACGTATTTTCCATCGGGAGAAAAAGCAGCTGCATAACTGCTTAAATCGCTGTGTGCCCATTGTTCATCTGATTCTCGCTCATTACTACATGCCGCTAACAATAGCGTTGTTATCAGTATGAAGATACGAGAGAAAAGCGTCATTATTTTAAGACTTAGGCAACGTTACGCCATGCTGGCCTTGGTATTTACCACCACGATCAGCATAGGAAGTTTCACACACTTCATCTGATTCAAAAAATAGCATTTGTGCCACGCCTTCATTAGCGTAAATTTTCGCGGGCAAAGGCGTTGTATTTGAAAACTCTAAGGTCACATAACCTTCCCATTCTGGCTCTAACGGTGTGACATTAACGATAATACCGCAGCGTGCATAGGTAGATTTCCCTAAGCAAATCGTCAATACATTGCGTGGTATTTTGAATTTCTCAACCGTGCGCGCTAAAGCAAATGAATTAGGTGGAATAATGCACACATCGGAGTTCACATCGACAAAACTTCCTTCGTCAAAGTTTTTAGGATCGACGATTACAGAGTTAATATTTGTAAAAACCTTAAATTCTGTAGAACATCGAACATCATAGCCATAGCTTGATGTTCCGTATGAAATCATTCGACCCTGATCATTTTCTCTCACCTGCCCTGCTTCAAAGGGGGAGATCATGTCCTGCTCTTGTGCCATCCGGCGGATCCATTTGTCAGATTTTATACTCATAGTTTTCGTCGCTTTTTTATTAAACTTAATGATACCGTGATTATGATACTCAGAAAATGATCAACTAGTCATTTTTAACAACAATATTTGGAAATGCCGTCGAAAAATCTTTTCCTTGTTGAGCTAGTCTAGCGGCAACACCCTGCGCTATATTACGATAAGCCCAGCTAATAGCACTGTCAGGATCGGCAACAACAGTTGGGTTACCTTGATCGGCATCTTCACGAATTTTGATATCTAGCGGTAAACTACCCAATAAATCGATATCATATTCTTCTGCCATTTTGTTACCACCACCTGCACCAAAAATATGTTCTTCATGACCACAGTTACTACAAACGTGAGTACTCATATTTTCGATTACACCAAATACCGGCACATTTACTTTTTCAAACATTTTGAGTGCTTTACGTGCATCAAGTAATGAAATATCTTGTGGTGTTGTCACGATAACAGCGCCACTAACAGGAACCTTCTGCGACAAACTTAGTTGAATATCACCTGTTCCTGGTGGTAAATCAATCACGAGATAATCTAAATCTTGCCAATTGGTGTCATTGAGCATTTGGTCTAATGCCTGAGTTAACATCGGACCACGCCAAATCATTGGTTGTTCAGCATCAATCAAATAACCAATCGACATACTTTGCAGACCATGACTTCTGATAGGTTCAATTGTTTTGCCATCAGGTGATTCTGGTCGTTCATTAGTACCCAACATCTGTGGCTGGCTCGGACCATAAATATCCGCATCAAGAATACCTACATTAGCACCTGAAGCAGACAAGGCTAACGCTAGGTTAACCGATGTTGTTGATTTACCTACCCCGCCTTTACCCGACGCAACGGCAATAATATTTTTAACATTTTTTATGCCCTGAATACCTGGTTGAACTTTATGTTTGGTGATTTTCCAATCAATACTGACAGTCACATCTGTCAATACTGTTTCCTGTTGTAATAAAGCCACTAGATCTGACGCTAGTACATCAGTAAACCCTTTAGCGGCATAGCCTAAAGTCACCGTTACGGCTAAATTTTCACCGTTTAAATTAATATCGATATTAGATTTACTTTCACCCAACGTCATTTGGGCTGCAGAATCATTGTAATCCGAGACGATCTGCTTAATTTGAGGTGCACTTAGCATGGAAGCTCCATAGATTGTAGTATAACCAACTATTATACCCACAAGCCCGTCATTCCCGAATTCTTTTATCGGGAATCTATTGCTGCTCGAGATCACCCTTTAAAGCGCGCACACACATGACAACTTCAATTTAACTTGAAAATAACCTGCTAATAAATGAACGGTTCTGTCGTGTTAGCTCTTGTAGTGACCGTGTTAAATCTATATTGAATTGCACTTCCTGTTGCTCAACAATGGGTTTAATTCTTTTCAGATATGCCTGAGTGACTGTTTGCATCATTGCTAATCCAATTACATTGCCCTTATTTTCTACCGGCAACACCATTGTTCTGCCGTCAAAACTGTTATTAATTCGTGTCATCGATTGATTAAATAAATGGTGATCACTACCCCATAAATTAATACTCATCACACCTGTTGATGATAATAATCCAGCACACGCATCGAAAAAGGCCTGAACACCGACACTTGCCGCCATACCAATATGATCATATGCATCAACAAGCAATAAATCATACTGTGCATCATCTTGAAAATAACATTGTTGAACAAATAAATAGCCATCGTCATGATGAATCGTTATACGGGGATCATTTTTCGGCACATTAAAATAAGTCTGAGCCGCATCAATTACATCTTGTCGATACTCAATAACATCGATATGGCATTCAGGGAAATGATATAGCAAGAATTTAATTAATGAACCGCCCCCCAAACCAACAACCAAGATCCTCTTTGGATTAGGGTTAATAATCAAACATGCCATCATCGCTTGCGTATAGGTCAGCTCCAACGTATGTGGTGTTTGCAAAGACATGCTACTTTGTCTTGGCAATGTGCCAAAATGCATCGACCGCGTATCGCCTAAATCAACTACTTCAATCATACCATCGTCAGATTGAGCTTGATGCACTACTACACCGCCATAATAAAGACGCATCAATTATTCTTTTTATCATTAAGAAATGTTGATCTCAGCCATCCTCTCAGACTGTTCACTAAGATTGTTTCTAAGCCCGTAAAAAAATGATCGGCACCACTGATTTCTCGAATGGCATACTGGCCATTTCCCGTTCTTTTCATTATCACTTTTCTTTGTTGTACCGCTTCAGCAACACCATCCAAATCATTATCACCATATAAATCTAAAATAGGATGCTTAAACGTTTTAAACACTTCGTTCATTTTTAATTTCGGTGTTCCCACTAAAATTAATGCCTGTATAGGTGTTGTCTCTGTATCTAATAGTTCTACAGCCAAATTTCCACCCGTACCATGACCCACATAGATAATTCGATCAATTTCTTTTGCCCGCAAAAAAGCAATTGCAGCATCTAATCGCTGTATATTGGATATTGGCGGTAAAAGTAGTTTGTCTTGTTGCTCATCATCACCTTCCTTTTCTTCTGTAGCAGGTTCTGCTGAACCAGCTTCTGACGCATCTTCTACTGTGGGCGATAATAATATAGCGGGTTCAAAAGGATAATTTAATGCAAGTGTCAATGTTGACCAGCCGTATTGGGGCATCTGATGCCTGAGAGGTGTTACAACACCTTGATCTTCCAATTCCCTAGCGTGATCGTGCAAGAATACAATCGCCCCATAACGCTCACCTAATGTCTCTTCCAAATAAGTGGCTTCAATCTCTTGTCCTGCTACGGTTAAAGGTTGATAACCTTTGATAGGGCTGCTTTGACTTACTATGCCACTGCTTTTATCTATTTGTGTCTTTGTCATTTCAGCTTCGGCTGTTGAATCTTCATCTGCAGCATAAATATTTAAAGGCAAAATAAACAGCGTCAGCAATACAAAAACAAAGGTTTTTATGCTTTTCACAATAGGGCTAAATTCCAAAAATAATAAGTGCTTATCTTATCAAGATTAGCCCTCACATCAAAATGGTTTCACCTCAAAAGCTGAAAAAAACTGTTAAATGCGGTATTATTACTAGTCTAAATTCACCAACAATTTTAAGGGTTTTTACAATGGCTAAATTTCAAATTGCTCCATCTATTCTCTCTGCAGACTTTGCTCGTTTAGGCGAAGAAGTTGATAATGCCTTAGCAGCGGGTGCCGACGTTGTTCACTTTGATGTGATGGATAATCACTATGTACCTAACTTGACGATCGGTCCATTGGTATGTGATGCATTACGTAAACATGGCATAATCCACGAAATTGATGTGCATTTGATGGTGAAACCTGTTGACCGTATTATTCCTGATTTTGCTGCTGCCGGTGCAACGTTTATTACTTTCCACCCTGAAGCTTCTGACCATATTGATCGCAGTTTACAGTTGATTCACAATGAAGGTTGTAAAGCGGGTTTAGTATTTAACCCTGCTACACCGCTATCTTTAGCTGAGCATGTATTAGATAAAGTTGACCGTATTTTATTGATGTCTGTTAACCCAGGTTTTGGTGGTCAGTCTTTCATTCCTCATACATTAGATAAGTTACAAGAAGCACGTAAATTGATTGATGCTAGCGGTTATGATATCGATCTTGAAATTGATGGTGGTGTTAAACCTAGTAATATTCGTGAAATTGCTGAGGCCGGTGCACGTACATTTGTGGCAGGCTCTGCCTTATTTGGTGCAAAAAATGCCAGTGATGCAAACATATATGACACAGTGATGGCTGAATTCCGCTCTGAACTAGCAAAAGCGAACGTCTAGTCAAATGGCAACTGTTTTAAAAAAACCAGAAATGGTATTGATAGATCTTGATGGCACGCTAGTAGATAGCGTGCCTGATCTAGCTTGGTGTGTTGATGAAACCCTAAAAGCACTTGATATGCCTGTGCGAGGTGAAGCGAAAGTTCGCAATTGGGTGGGTAATGGTGTTCCTCGTCTTATTGAACGTGCACTTGTCGATCAGCTTGATGGCTCACCTAGTGATGCTTTATATGCTAAAGCCGCGCCGATATTTATGGCTTTATATGCTGACAATGCTAGTAAGCGCAGTCAGCTTTACCCTTCTGTTATAGAAGGTTTGCAGTGGTTGCAAAAGCAAGGTATTCGTATTGGTTGCGTCACCAATAAAGATGAACAATTTACCTTGAAAATCTTAAAAGACTTAGGTCTATTTGATTTCTTTGAAATTGTAATTAGTGGTGACACCTTACCTTTGAAAAAGCCGGATCCTGCCCCCTTATTACATGGCGCTAAATTTTTTGGTGTTAAACCAGAAAACGCAATGATGATCGGTGATTCTATTAGTGATGTTAAAGCGTCACGTGCTGCAGGTTTTTCTATAATCTGCATGAGCTATGGCTATAATCATGGTGTTGATATTGCCACCGCTAATCCTGATATAATAATTGATTCTTTTGCTGAACTTAAGACCCATATACCCGTGACCATTGAAGATGCAGATTCCTAGCACACATACTGCCTACGCTAACTGCGTTATATTATTGAGCAATAGAATAACTATTACATCAATAATATGCCTTGCTATCACAACCATTATGCGCACTAAAAAACCGCATCTTCAATGATAACGAGTATATAAAAACCTGATGAACCAAGCTGAATTTGATCAATTAGCCGAGCAAGGCTATAACCGTATACCTGTCGCTCGTGAAATATTGGCTGATTTAGACACGCCACTTAGCACCTATTTAAAACTAGCTGATGCTCCCTACTCCTACCTACTTGAATCTGTTCAAGGTGGTGATAAATGGGGACGCTATTCTATTATTGGTCTGCCAAGTGAAACAGTTGTTCGTATAATAGGTCAAGATATTGAAGTTAAACATCTTGGTGAAGTTATTGAGAAAACCACATCTGATGATCCTTTATCATGGATAGAGACATTTAAACAACAATATAAAGTGCCTGATTTAGATGGTTTACCCCGATTCAATGGTGGTTTAGTCGGCTATTTTGGTTATGACACTGTGCGTTATGTTGAGCCACGGTTAGGTGATTGCCCGAACCCTGATCCTCTTGGCTGCCCTGATATCTTATTGATGGTCTCAAATGACGTTATTGTCTTTGATAATCTAAGCAATCGTTTGTTCTTAATTGTACATGCCGATCCTAGCGTCGATAATGCTTACAAGCTGGCACAGAAAGGCTTAGATACCTTGTGCAAACATCTACGCACGATGACGCCAAACTATAATTCTTCAAGTACAGGTAAAACGGTAAGTGAAGATGATTTTGTTTCTGGTTTTACCCATGATGGTTTTATTGATGCTGTAAAAAAAGCCCGCCAATACATTATTGATGGCGACATTATGCAAGTGGTGTTGTCGCAACGTTTATCGATTCCATTTTCTGCTCAGCCGATGGATTTATATCGCGCTTTACGCACGCTTAATCCTTCACCGTATATGTATTATCTTAATTTAGAAGACTTCCACATTGTAGGATCTTCACCTGAAATTTTGGTACGCATGGAAGATGATGAAGTCACTGTTCGCCCGATTGCAGGCACCCGACCTCGCGGTAAAACGCCAGAAGAAGATAAAGCATTAGAAGAAGACTTATTATCTGATCCCAAAGAATTAGCTGAACATTTGATGTTAATCGATTTAGGTCGAAATGATGCCGGCCGCGTTAGCCAAATAGGCACAGTAAAACTCACAGCAAAAATGATTGTAGAACGCTATTCACATGTCATGCATATCGTATCTAATGTAACGGGTAAAGTTGTGCCCAATATGACCTGTATTGATGCCTTGCGTGCCACCTTCCCCGCCGGTACAGTAAGTGGTGCTGCCAAAGTGCGCGCAATGGAAATCATTGATGAATTAGAGCCTATCAAGCGTGGTGTGTATGCCGGTGCAGTCGGTTATTTATCATGGTCTGGTAATATGGACACTGCCATTGCTATTCGGACAGCAGTTATTAAAGATAATACCTTGCATATTCAAGCCGGTGCGGGCATTGTTTATGATTCTGTACCTGAAATGGAATGGCAAGAAACGATGAATAAAGCACGTGCCGTTTTTCGTGCTGTAGCTATGGCTGAATCAGGTTTAGATACCATGACTCAATCACAACACAAATAAATCTGGTAATAACCATGCTCCTAATGTTAGATAACTATGATTCTTTTACCTATAACTTAGTCCAGTATTTCGGTGAGTTAGGGGCAGAGGTGCATGTACACCGCAATGACAAAATCACTATTGATGAAATTGAAGCGTTAAACCCTGAAAAAATTGTTATTTCACCTGGTCCATGCACACCTAATGAAGCGGGTATTTCACTAGAAGTAATCAGCCATTTTGCTGGCAAGAAACCGATATTAGGCGTATGTTTAGGTCATCAATCTATAGGACAAGCCTTTGGTGGTGATATCGTACATGCCGGCAAAATAATGCATGGTAAAACGTCGCCAATTTATCACAATAACACCAGTATTTTCAAAGGATTAAACAATCCTGTTACTGCGACACGCTATCATTCTTTAGTGATAGAAAAAGCGACTCTTCCTGATTGTTTTGAGATCACAGCATGGACTCAAAATGAAGACGGGTCGATAGATGAAATAATGGGAATTAAACACAAAACCTTAGCGATTGAAGGTGTACAGTTTCACCCAGAATCAATTCTGACTGAACAAGGTCATGCTTTATTAAAAAACTTTCTTGATAATTCACACCAAGACTAAGTACTCATTATGAATATACAATCAGCAATAAAAGCGGTCATCGATAAACGTGATTTATCAAACGATGAAATGACTGATGTTATGCAGCAAATTATGACGGGTGAAGCTACACCCGCTCAGATCGGTGGATTTCTTGTTGGCTTGCAAATGAAAGGCGAAACCGTCATAGAAATTGCTGCTGCCGCTAGCGTTATGCGTAGCCTTGCAAGCCCTGTAAACATTTCAGGTGATCACATTGTTGATACTTGTGGCACTGGGGGCAGTGGCGATGCAAAAACATTTAATGTATCCACTGCTAGCGCATTTGTCGTTGCTGCTGCAGGCGCTACCGTCGCTAAGCATGGTAATAGGTCTATTAGCAGTAATTCAGGCAGTGCGGATGTATTAGAAGCTGCCGGCGTAAATTTAGAGATCACACCAGAACAAGTTCAACACTGTATTGAGACCATCGGTATTGGTTTTATGTTTGCCCAAAAACACCATGGTGCAATGAAGCATGCTATCGGACCTCGCCGTGAAATGGCTGTACGCACCATCTTCAACTTATTAGGCCCGCTAACCAACCCTGCAAGAGCGCAGCGACAGGTATTAGGCGTATTTGATAAACAGTGGGTTGAACCCATGGCCCATGTATTAAAAGCATTAGACAGTAAACATGTACTTATTGTTCATGCAGAAGATGGTTTAGATGAAATCAGCATTGGTTCAACAACATCGGTAGCAGAACTAAAAAATGGCGAAGTTACTACATATTCCATTCAGCCCGAAGACTTTAATCTAACACGAAGTAATATTGACCAATTTAACGTTAACAATGCTCAAGAAAGCTTAAATATTATTAAAGATGTCTTTGCGGGAGAACTCGGTGCAGCACGAGATATTGTTGTCCTAAATGCGGGTGCAGCTATTTATGCCGCTGATCTTGTTAATACTTTAGCAGATGGGGTTAAGCTCGCCCAAACTCATATTGACAATGGCAATGCACAGAAAAAACTAGATGCCTTGGTTGCCATTAATAATTCAAAATAAACTATTTAAAAAGAAAGAAACATGTCTGATACTCCTGATATCTTAAAGAAAATACTAAAGCGTAAATCTGAAGAAATTGCAGAGCGTAGCGCCAAGGTATCACTGCACCAAATAACTGAATTAGCCGAAGAAGCAGACGCACCTCGTGGTTTTGTTACAGCAATTGAAACCAAAATTAATGCAGGATTGCCTGCAGTTATTGCTGAAATTAAAAAGGCATCACCCAGCAAAGGTCTTCTGCGAGAAAACTTTGTTCCCGCTGACATTGCTAAAGATTATGCTCAACATGGCGCGGCATGTTTATCAGTACTTACCGATAAAAATTTTTTTCAAGGTGATGAAAAATATTTAAAACAAGCACGCGCAGCATGCTCAATACCTGTTATTCGCAAAGACTTTATCATCGATCCCTATCAAGTCTTTGAAGCACGTGCTATCGCAGCTGATTGTATTTTGTTAATTGTGTCAGCATTAAGCGATGATCAGCTCAGTGAACTTACAGACGTTGCTATGCAGCTTGATATGGATGTATTAGTTGAAGTGCATGATGGCGAAGAACTTGAACGGGCGCTATTACTTAACTTACCGTTAATCGGTATTAATAATCGTAACTTAAGTACATTTGAAACCAGCCTTGATACAACACTCGACCTGCTCGAGCGTATACCTGAAAATCATACGGTAATCACAGAAAGCGGAATCCACACAGCTGAGCATGTTGCACTTATGCGAGAGCACAATGTAAACGGCTTTCTAATTGGAGAGGCCTTTATGCGAGCAAAAAGTCCAGGTGAGCAGCTAAGCAAAATTTTTGCTTAGCTATTGGATACTAAATAGTTCGTTAAACTACACTCGGTTTACGATGTTCTTCATCATAAATAATCATCGTTTTACCACGAGCCCATACTAAACCACGATCTTGTAGCACACGAAGTACGCGCCCTGACATTTCCCTAGAACAACCCACCATACGACTAATTTCTTGTCGCGTTGCTTTTATTTGTATGCCTTCAGGGTGTGACATCGCTTCAGGTTGCTGCGCTAATTCACGCATCGCCGATTCAACACGACCCGTTACATCAAGGAAGGCAAGATCAGTTGCTTTTCGCGTTACTGATAGCAGTCGTTTAGCCATATGTTCTGCTAAAAGCTCTAATAACTTAGGATAACATTTTGCAAGATCAGTACTCGCTAGTGCTTTTACTTGCTGGTAAGTAATCTCTTCTGTCTTACATGCTGTTCGTGCTTTAATCGTTACCGCACGGTCTGAAATATCTGAAAACAAACCTATTTCGCCCAAAAAATCACCTTGATTCATATAGGCAATTATAAGTTCATCTCCATCTTCATTTTCCATGCTAATAGAAACTGATCCTTCACGAATATAATAAAGTGTATCAGCCTCATCGCCAGGTCGAACAATGATTGATTTTGCTGGATATTGCTTAGTATGGCAATGGTGAAAAAAATCAGCTAAATCTTCTTCAATCGCTTTATGCTTCAAATAGTCCATCCTGAATCCCTTATTATCATTTAATCATGTGATTGCAGTTATAATACCTAATATGGCAAGATTGTTCACATTTTTTTATATTAGGATATGCTATCGATGAAAGCAAGAGTGAAGTGGGTCGAAGATTTAGTGTTTTTAGGGGAGTCCGGTTCAGGGCATACCGTGGTTATGGATGGCCCTAAAGAACTAGGCGGACACGACACAGGCATTAGACCAATGGAAATGTTATTGCTCGGAATGGGCGGTTGTACTTCATTCGATATGATTCAAATGCTGACTAAAGCCCGCCAAGATATTCGTGACTGTGTAGTTGAAATTGAAAGTGAGCGTAGTAATGAAGTTCCTAAAGTATTCACCAAGATCCGCGTTCACTACAAAATCACTGGCAAAAATATTAAAGAATCACAAGTAAAACGCGCCATTGAGCTGTCAACAGAAAAATATTGCAGCGCTTCAATTATGTTAGGTGCAACAGCCGAAATCACCCACGATTATGAGATCATTAATGTCGACTAATGAACTAAATACCGCACAACAAACATTTGATCGAATTGAGCACAGCTATTTAAACACATGGTGTAGATTTAATCCCGAAGCAGCTTTAGAAGCGGGTATTGATGATTATGCCGATAAGTTACGACCCTTTGAAGATGAAACTATAGGCATTCAAATTGTGCTTAATGAAAAGTGCCTCACTGCATTAGATGAGGTTGAGCTATCACAACTCGATCCAGCGCGTAAAATTCGATACCAAATATTACAGGGTCGAGTAACAATTGCTCATCATTCATTAATGGACCATGATTGGCGGCATCGTGATCCCACGCAGTTTTTGCCAATTAATGCATTACATCAACTTACCATTAGGCCTGTAAACCACTTTAAAAAGGCACTTAAATCTCGCTTAGCGGCTATTCCAAACCACTTACGTGAAGCAAAAAATTATTTAACTGCTGTACCTGAAGTTATTCCCAAGACTTGGTTAGATATGGCACTCGCCGAGACAGAGGCTGGCATTGAATATTGTCATCATCTACACCAACAGCCCATGGTTGATGCTGCATTTCAACAAAATGATCGCATAGAGCAAGCAACAGCAGATGCTGCTAAGTCATTAGAACACTTTGCTCAAACATTACGTCGGCTAGCAACAAAATGTGAAGGTGATTTTGCAAGTGGCCGTGAACATTTTGAACGTTTATTGCATCAACAACATTTCTTACCGATCAATGCTCACAGCTTATTAGCCTTTGGCCAGCAATTATTTGAAACCACTCAACAACAACTCAATACCGCAATAGCCGAAAGCGAGCTATCACTAGATGATATTCAGCAACAGCACCCTACATCTGAGTCATTATTACAACACTATCAGCAAGAAATGCAGGCGGCAGAATCATTTTTAAAAGAACATGACTTAATTACACTGCCCACTCAGCAAACACTTCATGTTGTAGCTACACCCAAATTTTTACAACATCAAATTCCTTTTGCTGCATACCTAGATCCAAGTATTGCTGATTTAAGCCAAACGGGTTATTACTACGTCACACCCACTTCAAGCGATGATGAACTGAAAGAACATAATGATGCCGCAATAAGCCAAACGAGTGTGCATGAAGCATGGCCCGGCCACCATTTGCAATTTGTTACGGCCAATCAATCTTCTGAAGGCAACAGCCTACTCCATCGTTTAAACCCCAGCGCAACACTTTATAAGGGTTGGGCTCTATATTGCGAGCAAATGATGCTTGAGCAAGGCTTTAAGCGTTATCCAGGCCAACATATCATTATGCTACGTGATCGCTTATGGCGCGCCCTACGCACTATTATCGATGTTGAAATTCACACACAAGGTCTCAGCTTAGAAGATGCTGCACAAAAAATGGTCGATGCGCTAGGTTTTAGTAAAGAGCAAGCATTAGGGGAACTGAATTGGTATAGCCAATCTCCAACTACTCCTATGAGCTATGCTGTGGGCTGGGCACTGATTAATGCATTGCGAGATATCGTTAGTCCGGAAAATAAAACTGAATTAAAACAATTTCACGACCGTTTATTAGCTTCTGGTTCGATTGCCCTGCCTCTAGTTATACAGCGCCAGTTTGGTGAAGAAATATGGCAAAAATGTTGTCACCACGTATTTGGTGAACACTATGAATAGAGTTAAAATACGGCATGTCATACTGGTAGCTTAATACTGCTCACCTCCACTACCACAATTGGTGACAATAATTATTTATTAGGATTCTAATTAGCATGATCGCATACATCTACAAAAGCCGTCGCAAAGACGAACTCTATCTTTATATCGCAAAAAAAGATGATTTCTCAGATGTGCCGCAAGCACTTTACGACTCAATGGGAAAAGAACCTGTTTTTGTAATGGAGGTAAAGCTTAGTCCCGACCGGAAACTAGCCCGTGAAAATGTAGAAACTGTAATGAAGAATTTGGCCGAAAAAGGGTTTCATCTGCAAATCCCTCCTCCAGCATTAAATATTACAAGCTTTAAAGAACCAGCGAAATACGTTAGTTGAAGAGAGCCTGAACACCCCCTCTTTAGTCGAATAAAATAATAGGACAGTCGTGAGTAAAAAAGATCAAATATCTCAACAAGAATATGTAAAAAAATGTAAAAATGCTGCATCAACAGGCAATCTCGTTGCTCAGAATACACTCGGCTACTTATATCTTAATGGCCAAGGAATAGAAAAGAATTATTCTGAAGCCGCAACATGGTTTAAACGTGCCGCTGATAGTGGCTACGGTGCAGCACAATACAATCTTGCTGTTATGTATAAGCTTGGTCAAGGCGTGGAACAAAACCATACAGAATCTATAAAATGGATGCAGGCAGCTGCTAATCAAGGAAATATAAATGCTCAAAATAGCCTTGGCAATATGTATTATCAAGGTCTAGCGGTTATGCAAGATTATGAAGTGGCCTATATGTGGTGGCTACTTGCTGAAGAAGGTGGAGCAAAAGATATTCAACATAATAAGAACGAACTTATCAAGAAAATGACAGCACTTCAAATAAAGAACGCTAAACAATCAGCACAACAATGGAACGTTAAACACTAACGCCAAATTTTTAACTCAATTTAAACTCAAAACAAAGCATTACTTTCAGGTTGCTTAGAAAATCGACATAGAACAAGCGCGTTCTATAGCGATTATCATCTTAAACCTAAATCACTAGAATTTTGCACCAAGAATAAACCATAATTTCTTGTGTCAGTCGCTGAACGACATGGAGATCGAACGCTTTTTCAATATTCACCATTTAACCCCTAAAATATTGCTATAGAATAGTCAGATGATGTTACAAATATATAACAGCTAGGTTACAATTCTGTTTCAATTAATATTCACACAAATCACCTGAGAACGCTAATGGGAAATAACAAAATGAGCCTAACAGTCAAAGTCCTTCTCGGTATGGCCTTAGGTATTATCGTCGGTTTAATTATTAATCTCGCAGGACTGAATGCACCGGGTTCATTTATAAATGACAATATCGTAAATGGACTGTTTCACGTTGTTGGTAAGATGTTCATTAACGCATTAAAAATGCTGGTTGTCCCTTTGGTATTTTTCTCACTTATTTGCGGTGTGTGCGGTATTGGTGATATCAAGATGCTAGGCCGCGTAGGCGGAAAATCATTTGCACTTTATATGATGACCACCGCTATTGCGATTGCAACCGCTATTTTTATTGCTGCATCATTTGGTATCGGAAAAGGCATGGAGCAATCTACAAACGTCATATTTTCCGGCAAAGAATCACCGCCATTGACCCAAGTTTTGATTGATATCATCCCTAAAAACCCTATCCATGCTATGGCTAATGGCGATATGTTGCCACTTATTTTCTTTTCCATACTGCTTGGCATAAGCATACTATTAGTAGGCAGGAAAGCTAAAGGCTTTGTAGAAGGCGCAGAAGTAGCCAATGAAATAATGATGAAGATGGTGACCATTGTTATGTCAGTCGCACCATATGCTGTATTTGCTCTAATCGCTAAATCTATAGCGGAACTTGGTTTAGATTTATTGGCCTCATTAGCTGGCTATGTTGCAGTATTAGTGGGCAGTTTAATGATTCACTTATTCATCACATTAATGATTGTACTGAAAGTTTTCTCTGGCTTAAGCCCAGCGATGTTTCTCAGAAAAATCAGAAATGCTCAAATATTTGCATTCAGTACTGCCAGTTCCAATGCCACTATTCCTGTCACCATGAGAACAGTGACGGAACGCATGGGAGTCAATAATTCAGTCGCATCATTCACCGTTCCCTTCGGTGCCACTATTAATATGGATGGCACGGCAATTATGCAAGGCGTAGCCACGGTATTTATTGCCAATGTTTATGCCGTTGATTTAGGTATTACTGGTTATTTAACCGTTATTATTATGTCAGTATTAGCGTCAATTGGTACTGCTGGCGTGCCTGGAGTGGGTTTGATCATGTTATTGATGGTATTCACTCAAGTTGGCTTACCTATTGAAGGTATTGGTTTGATACTGGGCGTTGATCGTTTAATGGATATGATTAGAACGGCAGTGAATGTATCAGGCGATGCGGTGGTTTCTAGCATTGTTGCTAAAAGTGAAGGCAAAATGGATTTGGCTGTTTATAATGATCCGCATACTGGCGCGATGAACAGTCAAAACTTACATATTGATAAGACGGTTGAAAAAGAGTTAGCAAATGCCCTTCAACAAACGAAAAATGCTAGTGACTAAACCTTTGAAATTTAACTCAATGCTTCTCAGTAAGATAAAGCGTAAGACCAATTAATGCTATGCCCGCAGCTAGCGCCAATAAATCTAAAGGCACATCAATTTTCATCTTAATGGCTTGCTCAAAGAAGTTAACAATCAAAATCATGATGATAACGCGCCCTAAGCGAGATTTAAGCTCATCAAGACTGTGTATTGCCAGCACTGACGGGGTTTCTGAAGATTCTGCTTGTTCTATTTTACTGACAAATAATTCGTATAAACCCAGCGAAAACATAAACAATACAGTCGCCAACAGATAACCATCAATCACTTCCACCACATGGGTTATGGTGGTAACTCTAAAGGCTTTACGGGCTTGTTCCGATAGATCCGCAGATAAATAGTCACCTAAATGGGTGACTAAATAATAAGCATCTACTGTTGCCATGAAAAACATAGCAAGGCTGTTATCAGACTAGAAACTACAGCAATCACTACAACAAATCTGCTATTCCACAATAAGCTTTCAAATATTCTTTCTACCGAGTTCATAATTGTTCTATTTAAGCTGCTTGCACAGGAATAGAATGACGCATATGTGTTATGTCATTATTCTCATCTAAATAAACCAGTGTCGGCTTAAATTTGGCGATTTCTTTTTCATCTAGTGTCGTGTAAGCACAAATGATAATGCGATCACCCGGTGAGGCTTTATGTGCTGCTGCACCATTAACAGAAATAATATTAGAGCCTTTTTCAGCTCGAATCGCATAGGTAGTAAAACGCTCGCCATTAGTTACATTGTAAATATGGATTTGTTCATATTCATGAATGCCGGCCGCATCCAATAAATTACTATCAATCGCGCACGAGCCTTCGTACTCAAGTTCTGAGTGCGTGACACAAGCTCGATGTAACTTTGTTTTAAGTAAGGTCAGTTGCATATGACTATTTCGTAGTTGATTTGTTGTACATTATCGCATTTTTGGAATGAATCAATCAAGATTACAGGCAATATTATCAATCAGTCTTGCTTTTCCTATGCGTGCGGCTAACAGGATTCTTAGTGTTTTATCTGACGTTTTTGCTGGCTCTAAGTTCCCTGCTTGCCTGATGTCAACGTAGTCTGGAACAAAGCCTAGCTGTTGTAATTCTTTTATGGAATTTTGTTCTAATGCCCCAAAATCAGAATCCCCTTTCTCAAGCTTGGCCTTAACCTCATTCAATATTCGATAAATTGATGATGCTTTTTTTCGCTGTTGCTCCGTTAAATATTGATTCCGAGAGCTCATCGCTAGGCCACTTGCCTCACGGTAGGTGGGCAAACCAATTATTTCAAGAGGTAAATTTAAGTCTGCTACCATTTTTTTGACTAACAATAGCTGTTGGTAATCTTTTTCACCAAACACCGCCACGTCTGGTTGCACCATATTGAATAGTTTAGCAACAACCGTAGCCACACCATCAAAATGACCTGGACGTGCTTGACCACATAATTTGTCTTCCATGCCGGGTACAGTGATTACTGTTTGCCCATCCATACCTTCGGGATACATTATTTCTGCTGTTGGCATAAATACAGCATCACATTCAACCGATATTAACTGTTGGATATCTGTCTCAATCGTACGAGGGTAAGCGGATAGATCCGCATTATCATCAAACTGTAAAGGATTCACAAATATGCTGACAATCACCTTGTCTGCCCGTTCTTTTGCTTTACTGACTAACGATAAATGTCCTTGATGCAAGTTACCCATGGTGGGAACAAAAGCAATTCGCCTTCCGGCTAGTTTCCAATCAGTAACTAGCTGTCGAAGTTCAACAACAGTAGTGATTTTTTTCATTCGTACTCATGCTGTGGCTGAGGAAAATCACCACTTTTCACATCACGTACATATTTCTCAATCGCATCAGCAATATTGCCTGTTTCTACTAAAAAATCATGATTGAAAGATTGTGTTTTACCTGCTGAAATACCTAGCATATCGTATAAGATCAAAACTTGGCCATCACAAGATCGTCCAGCCCCAAAACCAATTACAGGAATTGTGAGTTCAGCTGTTATCTGTGCGCCTACTGTAGCTGGCACACAAGCAAGCACCACCATTTCAGCTCCCGCTTGTTGTAAGCCTTTAGCATCTTTAAGTAATTTTTGAACAGCCTTCTCATTCCACTTTTGTGATTGGTAACCGCTCAAATGATGTTCCGATTGTGGTAACAGACCGAGATGTCCACACACGGGGATCCCTCTTTCTGTAAGTTCACGCACCGTGTCTTCCATAACGGTCCCGCCCCCTTCTAACTTAACCATTTGTGCACCACCACTAGTCATCAACCGTGCAGCATTTTGGGCTGCTTGTTGTGGTGTTGCATAACTCATAAAGGGCATATCAATAATAACAAAGGCTCGCTGGCTACCTCGTAACACATGTCGACAATGATAGATCATATCGTCAACAGTTACCGGCACCGTACTCTCATGCCCCTGTACTACTGTACCAAGCGAATCACCCACCAATATTATATCGACACCTACTGTATCTAAAATTTTACTAAAGCTAGCATCATACGATGTCAACATCGCAATTTTATTTTGCTCTGCTTTCATCTTTTGCAAACTGGTTAAATTCAATCGACTCATAACTATTTTTCTCTATTGGCAAGTGGATTGTAATAATGGCGGCCACTCTTCAATGTGCTTATTTGTTCTAATAAATTCTGGTAATCTTGCTCACTATTAACTAGATCAATTTGCTCAGCATTCACAATTAATAATGGTGAAGCATCATAATAATGAAAAAAGTCAGCATAACTATCGGCTAATCGCTGTAAATAGCCATCTTCAATATGCTGTTCATAGCCAATGCCGCGTTGATTGACCCGCGCTTTTAATACAGTCATCGGTGCTTGTAAATAAATCACTAAATCAGGAATTCGATGTTGCATGGTTAGGTTGTCATAGACCATATTATATAAAGCGAGTTCATCATCATCTAAAGTAATTTGAGCAAAGATACGGTCTTTTTCGACCATAAAGTCTGTTATTTTTAGACTGGAAAATAGATCATCTTGTTGCAATTCTTTACTCAAACGCACTCGTTGCATTAAAAAACTTAATTGCGTGGGCAATGCCGATTGTTTAGGATGAATATAAAATTTTTCTAAAAAAGGGTTATTCTCTGGCTGCTCCAATACGACAGTGCCAGAAAAACTTTCCGCAAGTCGCTTAACTAAATGCGTTTTACCCACGCCAATGGGGCCTTCAACTGCAATATAACGATGTGATATGTCTAAATTACTCATAATTTATATTAAATCTAAGTTTATTTTGTTTAATCCTGCTCGAGAGCAATTTTGAACTAAGTCCGCTATATTTCCAAATTTTGGAATAGTTAAGTTAGTCGCTATTTCTGCTAAAGGATAAAGCACAAAGGATCGGTCAGCTAAACCTTTATGAGGAATATGTAATCGCTCATCATCTATTACTTGCTCGCCATACACGATTATATCTAAATCAAGTGTACGTTCCCCCCAATGACGCAAACGAACTCGTCCCTGTTGCTGTTCTATCACTTGCAATTGGTCTAATAATTTATGTGCTGATAATTCAGTGCTCAATTCAACAACAGCATTGATATAGTCAGGTTGATCTTGCGGCCCCATTGGTGGGCTGGCATATAGCGACGATTGTGCAACCAACTTTGTTTCAGGTATAGATTGCAATGCCTCTATAGCAGTGATTACTTGCTCAATTGGATCAGCCAAGTTGCTTCCAAGTCCAATAAACACACCGTTCATTATTCACTACTACTTTTTGCAGCTGGTTTTTTACGTTTACGGCGACGACGTTTACGCGGTCCACCAGCATCTGTAGATGACAAGCTATTGACCATTTTCTGCTGCTCGGCTTCTTCAGCTTCTTGAAACACCGTCCACCAATCAGCCAGTTCAGATAAAGGTTCACCTGCTTGCACTCGTAGTAACAAAAAGTCATAACCCGCTCTAAATTTTGGATGGGTTAATGTTCTATACGCTTTTTTACCAAACCGTTGTTCTAAACGAATTTGCAATGTCCAAATATCGCGTGTCATCAAGGTGAATCGCTTAGGCACAGCAACACGGCGAACCTGCTCAGAGATCACCTCGGTCGCAGCTCTTTGCAAGGCCGGAATAGGCGGTATTTTACGATCTTTATGCTCTTGCCAGCGCTGTCTTACCGGCTCCCACATTAAGGCAGCAAATAAAAATGCCGGTGTGACGGGTTTGCCTTCATCAATACGAATATCAGTATTTTCTAATGCCTTGGTAATCAAGGTTCGAGGGTAATTATCTTGCTCGGTATGGAGCAATGCAGCCGTTTGCGGAAACAACACCTCAAATAAGCCATAATGGCATAATAATTCATGTGTTACTGCAGCATTGCCTGCTAAATATAATTTCAGTGACTCATCAAATAAACGTGCTGCGGGAATATCAGCTAGTAAATTAGCTAATTGAGGAATAAAACGTTCGGTTTCATCATCTAAAAGCAGTCCCAATTTTCCAACAAAACGAATGGCTCGCAACATACGAACAGGATCTTCACGATAACGTGTTTCCACATCACCAATTAATCGAATCTTTCCTGCTTCTAAATCGGCAATACCCCCGGTGTAATCAATAATCGAAAAGTCACTAATATCGTAATATAAGGCATTAATCGTAAAATCTCGGCGCCATGCATCTTGCTCTAATGTACCAAACACATTGTCGCGCATTATACGACCATCCACATGCTGATCTTCTTCGGGTGGCGCTCTGAATGTAGCAACCTCAATCACGTTGCGCCCAAAACCAACATGCACTAATTTAAATCGGCGACCAATTAAGCGACTTTTTCTAAATAATTTGTGTATTTGTTCTGGTGAAGCGTTGGTTGTTACATCAAAGTCTTTAGGCTCATGGCCAAGCAATAAATCACGTACACAACCACCAACAAGATAGGCATCAAAGCCTGCATCTTTTAGGCTATATAAGATCTTTAAGGCATGGGGATCAATTTGTTTACGGGAAATGCTATGTTGTGATCTAGGTATAACAATCGGATCGCTTCTCTGGGCAGTGTCCTTTGCTTGATCTTTCTTTTTTTTCTTTACTACAGAAAAGATTTTTTTCAATGAAATCATATGGCGCACATGATACCACGCTTCTCGTAAAATCCTTACCATACCTTTAATTTGTTATTGAACAACATCCGCTATTAAAATGTATTTATGATTGCCGTGATTCAATGACACATAATAATTATCACTGCTTACAATTTTATTGTTCTCTGAGATTTTACCGCGCAAGGTGACTAACTTACCGACTTCAAGTTCATCTAGTTTAGTTTGTATTTCTGCTGATGATGGAATGAGATGGTAGAACATAATGCTACCCTGTGGCTGCTTATTCGCGCGCCAATAATAATTACCACCACCTTTATTCTCTATGCTTACAATTTCTGGGTCATTATATTCACCTGATGTAAGAATTAAGTTGTATGTGACAATGGGCATACCTTTATCATAATGTCGGTCTTTTTGACGTAAATAATTAGTGATTTCTGTAACATCATCATCCCAATCCGACTTAAATTCAACACCTTTAAACGTAATATTCTCATCAACTGTCATATTGTTTACGATCGTTGCTGTTGAAGATTTATAAGTGAAAATCCAATTTATTGCGCCTAGAACTAAGACAATGATTAGTAAGTTTTTCATATCATTACCGCTTAAGTAAATTTGTCAGTAGTTCCCAATCAAAGTAGGGTCCTGGATCTGTTTTCCGCCCTGGGGCAATATTTTGATGTCCTTTTATTCGATCTGTTGATAATTGTGGATAGTAATCACACAAAGAAAGAATAATTGTTGCTAATTGATCATATTGGATAGATTCAAAATTCTGTTCATCGCAGCCTTCCATCTCAATACCAATGGTGAAGTCATTACAACATTCTCGATCATCCCATTGTGATACACCCGCATGCCAAGCACGTTGATAAAAAGGTACATATTGAATGATCTCGCCGTCACGCCGAATCAATAAGTGGGCAGAAACACGTAAATCAGTAATTTTCTCAAAATAAGGATGTGCAGTTGGATCAAGCTTATTTAAAAACAAATCATCAATCCAACCGCCGCCAAACTCACCCGGAGGCAAGCTGATATTGTGAATGACTATTCCACATATATTTTTTGCATCAGGTCGTTGATCTTGATTAGGTGATGGATGATATTCAATTCCTGTAAATATAGCATCTGGCTTGATATGCACTAAAAAACTCCAATGATTATCGGTATATACCCGTAATCATTCAATTTGCAAAAAAAACCTCGTCATCCCGGTATGCTTTTAGCCGGGATCTCCGCAACAAGCAAGACTCCGGCTAAAAACACACCGGAGTGACGGAGTAGCGAAAATGCACAGATTAAATGATCACGAGTATATAATACTCCCTGCAAACATATAATGAGGAAAAACATGAGCTTCAAAACTGATATTAATCATAAACATATTGCCGCCGATGTAGTTCGTGCATTGCAAGAAGATATCGGTACGGGTGACCTTACCGCCAGCCTTATCCCTGAAGATAGAGTATCAGCAACGATTATCAGTCGCGAACAAGCTACCTTAAGTGGTGTTTTATGGGTTAATGAAGTGTTTTCTCAAGTAAGTTCAGCTATCAAAATAGAATGGCAGTTCAATGATGGCGACCGTGTCAATGAAAATGATGTGTTGTGTAAGTTAACAGGCCCTGCCCGTCAATTACTAATCGGCGAACGTGCTGCGCTTAATTTTATGCAAACCCTCTCAGGCACAGCAACAATAGCTCAAAAATACGCTGATGCTGTTGAAGGCATTGATGTGAAAATATTAGATACCCGTAAAACCTTGCCGGGTCTTCGCATGGCACAAAAATATGCAGTCGTTTGCGGCGGCTGTTACAACCATCGCTTTGGGCTATATGACGGTATTTTAATTAAAGAAAATCATATTCTAGCGGCCGGCTCAATTAAAGCGTCCATAGATGCAGCAAAAAAAATCGCCAATGGCATTGCCATAGAAGTTGAAGTCGAAACGTTTGGTGAACTCGAACAAGCCCTAGCCGCCCAAGCAGATATTATTTTATTAGATAACTTTGATATTCCTGCCTTAGAAAAAGCAGTAGCAATCACTCAAAGCAAAGCATTACTAGAAGCTTCTGGTGGAATTACTTTAAAAAACCTACGCGGTATTGCAGAAACAGGTGTAGATCGTATTTCAATTGGCGCTTTGACTAAAGATTTACAATCTATTGACCTTTCTATGCGGTTTAATTGATTTGGCCATATCTAACTCGAATAATATTTTAGTAGATTCAGGAAGCTTTTACTGCCTCAATTTGTTGACTATTCCTAGCTAGTACCAACTCGAAATCCGCGGCAGGCACAGGTTTACTAAACAAAAACCCTTGGTATTCATCACCACCATTATCTTTAACAAAATCAATATGATGCTGTAACTCCACACCTTCAGAAACGGTTTTAAGTCCAAGCGTTTTAGCCATCAAAATAATGAGTTTAGCCAATTCACCGTTTTCGCCTTTTTCATTAATATCTCTAATAAAAGCAATATCAACTTTCAGCGTGTCCAGTGGCAATTGATTGAGTAGGCTAAGCGAAGAAAAGCCAGTCCCAAAATCATCTAGTGATATTTGAATCCCCATATCTCTAAATCTCTTTAGGATACTTATTGCCTTTTCAATATTATTCATTGTACAACTTTCGGTTACTTCCAAATCAATACAATGTGGATCTATTCCTGTAATTTCTATCGCATTCAGAATATCAGCCTCAAAATCTTGATGATGAAATTGCTTTGCAGAAACATTAATACTGACTGTTAAATTATCATAGCCTTGTTTATGCCACAATCTGGTTTGCCGGCAGGCTTCCTCAAATACCCATTTTCCTATTTGAATTATGAGCCCAGTTTCTTCAGCAATTGGGATAAAATTAAACGGGCTGACCAATCCTTTGTCAGGATGCTGCCAACGAATAAGTGCTTCCATACCTTTGACTATACCCGTATTAACGCAAACTTTAGGTTGATAAAACAGTACTAATTCATCTCTTTCAAGCGCCCGCCTTAGTTCCTTTTCAATGATTAATGCCTGATACGCACCTGAAACCATTTGCTCACTATAAAAACAAAACTGATTCCCACCCACCTCTTTTACATGCTGCATAGCCAGATCAGCCTGCTGTAACAGTGTTTCTTTATCGCAATTATTAGGTGAGGATAGCGTAATACCTATACTGGCAGTAATAATTAATTCATAGTTACCAATGCAGTGTGTGTCTTCGAAAATTTTAAGGAGCTTATTAGCAACCTTTTCAGCACCGTCATTAGATCTTATGCCCTCAAAAACAAAAGAAAACTCATCTGCCCCTACCCGTGCTAATAGATCTGTCGAACGGGTTACTTGATTCAATTTGTTCGCGATCAAAATGAGAAATTTATCGCCTATTTCAGGCCCATAAGAATCATTGATATTTTTAAATCTATCAAGATTAATATGTAATATTGCTAAGCCATCAGTGATCCGACTCGGTGTTTTAAGTGCTTTATCTAGATGTTCATGAAACAAGGTTCTATTAGGCAAGTCGGTCAGACTGTCATAATATAATTGATGGCGTATTTGTTCATCCGCAAGATAGCGAGCCGTAATATCTTGAATAATACCAAACATCCTAACAACCTGACCTTGTTCATTTTTTATCAATTCTGCATGATGATGAACAATCTGAGTTTGATTATCAGGGCGGATGACATGATGCTCAACACTATAAGGAATACCCTGTTTTATGGTAGCCTCACTAGCTGATTTTATTCTCTGGAAGTCATCGATACTCATTCTTGCTCGAAGCGCATCTCGTGTGTCATTGATCTCTTCTCGAGAAATTGCCAACATCTCATAAACTTCATCTGAAAAATATAATTGATTAGCTTCCATTTCCCATTCCCAATAACCCATTTTTGCAATTTTGTAGGCATGAGTTTGCCGAATGTGCTGTTGATAAATTTCTAGATCTGCTTGCCGCATATTTAAGCCATGCCTAACACGCTGTTTAAAAATAGCTAAATTAACAGGCTTAACAATAAAATCAGTCGCTCCACTATCAAATGATTTTTCAACAGACTCAATATCGTCAAGCCCTGTTAACATCAAAATAGGAACTTTGAGTTGCTGTTCTTCAGCACGAATAGCAACGCAGGATTGATAGCCGTCCATCACCGGCATCATCACATCCATGATAATCATATTAGGTAAATGCTGCTTGGCCATCTCATAGGCTTGTTGACCATTTTCAGCAGTAATCACATCATAACCTTCACTCTGCAAGGCTTTTTCAATATAAATCCGACCTACCAGTTCATCATCAACGACGAGTAACAATGGGGTTTTTCTAGAGGTAGCTATCTCATTCATGCAACATCTTTCCCAATTAAATCATTCACGCATAGTTGACTTTTTTCAAATAAAATTCCAATCTCATCAACTCTCTTATTAATGTTTGCTATATCATCAAGCCGACATTGCTCTTCTGCCTCACCACATGCTTCTGAAAGTGCTTGAATACCTAACATGGCACTGCTTCCTTTCAAGGCATGCGCTGAACTTCGAACCCCCTCATAATCTTTAGCTAAAAGATAGCTATTCATCTCTGAAATATTGTTCATCCCCGATTCTATAAAGGCTTCTATAATTTGATTAAAACTTTCACCCATCAGAGTTTTTGTTTCTTCAAATTTACTTATATCAATTATATCGGCATACGAAAGCAATGCTTGAGCATCATTCGGCCGTTCTTCATTGGTCACAATTACTTTGTTATTTGAGGCTGATGTTATAGCCAAGGTCTTTGATAGAACATTAAAAAGATCTTGGATGGTATAAGGTTTAGAAAGGTAGTCATCCATGCCTGCAGCTAAACATATTTCACGATCTCCCGCCATTGCATTTGCCGTTAACGCAACAATAGTTGTTTGGGATTTTGATGCCTCATCTTCAAATATTCTAATTTGGCGCGTTGCCTCAAAACCATCCATCACCGGCATTTGACAATCCATCAATATCACATCAAAATCTCCTGCCTTCCTAGCTTCTAATGCCTCTAAGCCATTGGATGCTTTGTCACACTCTAGCCCGAGTTTTGCAAGCATTTCCATACCAACATGCTGATTAATTACGTTATCATCAACTAGTAATACTTTTCCTGCTAGCATGGATAGCTTGTTGTTAACTTCTTCAATTATTTTATTGGCTTGGCGACCTTGCACGGTTGCAATAGCATCATAAAGAAGAGATTGCCTTATCGGTTTATTCAGCATTAAGTCGAAATAGCCTTTTGCATTCTGCTCCTGGTCTAAATCTATCGAACTAAGTAAAATAATCTTTAAGTCCGCAAAGGCGGAATCCTGGCGAATTTCTGCAGCCAGATCTGAACCCGTAATAGTGGGCATTTGCATATCTAATAATAAAATATCGAAACCTTGCCCTTTTTCATGCGCGGAGTGCAAAATATTTAAGGCATTTTCAGCATCCATTTCAATGGTATTTTCTGCTCCCCAATTTTCAACATATTGCTTAAGAATAAAGCAGTTTGTTGCATTATCATCAACCGTCAATACTTTAAGATTTGTCATCATCTCTGGTAAGTTTTCACTTTGCCTTATAATATTGAAAGGGAGCTCAAACCAAAAAGTAGAACCCTCACCTTCAATACTGCTGAATCCTATCTCTCCTGACATCATTTCAACTAAACTTTTTGATATGGTCAAGCCTAATCCCGTACCACCAAACTCTCGACTAGTTGATGTGTCTGCTTGAGTGAATGCTTGAAATAATGAAGTCTGCTTCTCTTGGGGAATGCCTATTCCCGTATCTTTTACTTCAAAACGCAGTCTGATTCTATTTTTGGATTCTTTCACTATCACAACATTAACTGAAACATCACCCTCGCGTGTAAATTTGACCGCATTATTGATCAGATTATTCAGAACTTGTTGTAACCGTAATACATCACCGACCAGTGAACCTTTAATTTCAGGTGGAATAAACAGTGATAGCTCCAAGCCTTTTTTATATGCGATTTTGGATAAAATCTCTGCTGTATCCTCAAGCGACTTACGTAAATCAAATTCAATCTTCTCAATCAATAATTTACCTGATTCAATTTTTGAAAAGTCCAAAATATCGTTAATCACATTCAATAACATACCCGCTGAGCCATAAGCAACGTCAACGTACCCTTTTGCTGCCTCATCTAATTTTAGATTATTAAGCAAATCTAACATTCCTAACACACCATTCATTGGTGTACGGATTTCATGACTCATATTGGCAAGAAAATCAGCCTTAGACTGTGCCATTTCTTCTGCTTCTTTTTTAGCTTGTTTTAATTCTTTTTTGATCTGGTCATCGGCAATCGCTAGGGCAATTAAATCGCCAATGAAATTGAGCGTGTCTAGTCTTGACTGTTCTCTAGAAGGATAAGGAGCTGTATAAATAAATACAATACCTATTACTTTGTCGTTATGCCAAAGAGGTACAATATAATGTCCATGTGCAGTCATTCCTTCAAAAGTGTGATCATGATCAGGATCTTCGAAACAATCATCAGAAATAATCATTTCACCTGAAATAGCCGCCTTACCACATAAGCAGCTACCTAGTTTTACACATTTTTCTTTATGCATAAATTCACCTGTATATTCGCCATGCGTAACAAATAATTCAAGGGAGTGAGCACCTTCCGGTAATAAAAACACACCCAATTTATTTTGTATTCCTATTCCTTTTGCTTGGGATATCGCTTCCAATGCTTTAGCAATGCGTTTTTTAAGCGACTTTCCACCTTGTAAAATATGTGATACCTGCGCTCTGATAAGTGCATCATTTTTATCATTAATTGTTTTCTGTTCTATCGTCTTCGCTTTGGTAATATCAGTACGAATTGAAATATATTGATAGGGTCTACCTTTATCATTTAAAAAAGGTACTACTGTAGTATCCACCCAATAAGCTGAGCCGTCTTTAGCTATATTTTCAATTTGATCCTGCCATACGCGACCACTAGAAATTATCCGCCACATATCTTTCCAATAAGCATTAGAATATCGGCCAGATCGTACAAGTCTATGATTTTCTCCAATTAACTCATCTTGTGTATATTGGGTGATTTCTTCCATTTTCTCGTTAGCATAAATAATATCGCCTTTAATATTAGTGATACTGACAATATTATGCTGATCGACAGCATGCTGAAGATCTATATATTGTCTTTCTTTCTCTTCAAATTCTAGGTTTAATCGAACATTATCAATATAAGCCTTATTAAACCTCTTAGCACCAGCTATTTGACCCAATAAAAATAACGGTATTATCAACGATAAAGAATAATAAAATGCTGAGCCCATTGATAACATTCGTATTTCAGCAGGAATGAACACTATCACTAAAAACAATAAAATTGCGGGTAGGTAAAATGAAAGTGTCGAAGTGCCTGTCGCAGCAACACCCGTTAAGGCTAGCAACATTAACATTTGATAGCCCACGGATATAAAAGGGAAAACCATATAATAAAACAAGCCCCATGAAAGTGCTTGTAGTGCCACTCCTATTAGGAAACGATAAAGATAAAATTTATCATTTATATTTTCTGGTTTTTTACTGAAAAAACTAATCGCATCGACTGCACGGATAAATGCAACAACCCAGATAGGGAGCACCCAAAAGAATACGGCTTCATATTCACCATATTCCATAAGCAGCATAAAATTCACCAATCCTGCAAGCAATACGGAGCCAATTAAGGTTGATTTGAGCCCTTCATACAAGATCTGCACTTGTTTAGAAAGAATCGGATTTGTATTTTTATCCTTGCTCATACTACTCTGAGTATCCTTTTAACGATGAGATTTAGCTACACTCATCTATATCGGATATAGTCACAGAAACTTAACTCTTTATAGCAATGCTCTTTGTACAGGTTTGAATGATCTTCGATGAATTTCAGTTACACCTAATTCCAGCAAAGCTTCTTGATGTTGTTTGGTTGGGTAACCCTTATGTTTAGCCAAACCATAACCGGGATAAAGTTTATCCATTTCAACCATTTCTCTATCTCTCGCCACTTTTGCCAAAATTGATGCGGCGGCAATACATTGTTCTTTTTGATCGCCTTTGATGATTGTTGTTACCGAGCAGGCTAAATCAGGGGCTTTATTACCATCAACCAATGCGTGACTTGGTTTAATATCCAATCCTTCTACAGCACGTTTCATTGCTAATAATGTGGCTTGTAGAATATTGATCTCGTCTATCTCTTCTGCTTCACAACGACCTAGTGACCACGCTAAGGCATTGGCTTTAATGATAGGTTCTAATTGTTCTCGGCGTTTTTCAGAAAGTTTTTTTGAGTCATTTAAGCCTTCAATCGGCTTAGTAGGATCAAGAATCACGGCGGCTGTAACCACCGGGCCAGCTAGTGGGCCTCGCCCTACTTCATCTACGCCGGCAATGTATTGTTTCTCAGCCATTATTTCTCCAAGTAAGTTCGTCATTGCTCCTTCGGTTACTTTATTTCCATGAAAGTGGGCAGCCATGGGCAGTTGAAATAGTAACTATCGTTGGATTCCCGCTAAAAACATGCGGGAATGACGTGTTTTTATATAAACCCGTTTTTACCCATTTTCATCTAATAATGATACGACTAGTTCAGCCATATTATTAGCTCCACCAGAAGGGCCTAATGCTGATAAAATTTGTTGACGGATTTTCTCAGCATGGTCTTTATTAGCACTATCCGTAAACAATGGTATTAGTTCTTTTTCAAATCGTTCTGCTGTCACTTCATTTTGTAATAACTCCAAAACAACATTTTCACCTGTGACGATATTACATAAACCAACGTATGGGATTTTCACAAACCGGCTTAATATTGCATATGAAAGCGGTGAAACTCGGTAGCTAATAAAATGTGGCACGCCTAATAGGGCGATTTCTAATGTCACTGTACCTGATGCAGCAACAATGGCATCGCAGGCGGCAGTGAGTTGATAAAAGTCATCATCAACTAATTTAATAGTGAGTGAGCTATTGGCAATGATGGGTTCAAGCACAGATTTATCTAAACCTGTTGCTAAAGGCACAACCACGTTTAGATTATTTATTTCCTGACTAATTCGTTCTGCTGACTCAATCATTATCGGCAATAAAACTTCAACCTCACTGCGACGACTACCTGGAAACAGACCTAATACTTGTTGATCATTATTAATACCTAATTTTGTTTTAGCTTGCTCGGTCGTTAGCTCTTTTTTAACCGCATCAACCAGTGGATGACCAACACAGCTAACAGGCACACCGGCATCTTGATAAATGGGCACTTCAAATGGAAATAATACCGCCATATGATCGACGTTTTGTTTGATTGTTTTAATCCTGCCTGCTCGCCATGCCCATATTTTGGGACTGATGTAATATAAAACTTTAATGCCTAGTGCTTTCGCTTCTTTAGCCAGTTTTAAGTTGAATCCTGGGTAATCAACTAAGATTAATAAATCTGGTCGTTCTTCTTTGAGTAAATCAACGGTTTGATTAAAGATTTTCTTAAGCGATCG
This sequence comes from Methylophaga sp., assembly GCA_002733715.2. Taxonomy (GTDB): domain Bacteria; phylum Pseudomonadota; class Gammaproteobacteria; order Nitrosococcales; family Methylophagaceae. Next base: position 44,144 of record NVWQ02000010.1, on the reverse strand, counting down.
ATAACGTTTGATTACTTCAATCAAACGCATTACTGCTAATTCTGAAAAATCAACAAAGGTCTCAGCACCCGCAGCACGCATTTTATCGCCACCAATGCCTTTTACAATATAGTTTGGCGCTAATAGCTTTAGTTCTGTGAGCATTCTTGCAGCATGGGCATCGCCAGAGGCTTCACCTGCAATTACATAAATTAACTTATTCGTCGGCATAGCCAACAAGTTCTAAGCCGAATCCTGATAATCCAGTCAATTTTGTCGGCGTTCCCAATACCCGCATTTTTTTAACACCTAAATCAGCTAAAATTTGTGCACCCACACCAAACGTTCTCAAATCCCAGCTATTCGATGCAGCAGCAACAGCTTCACCTTGATCTTGCTGCTGATAACGCTCTACTTTAGCCGCTAATTGCTTATTTTGGTTTGGCTGCCGCAACACGACCAAAACACCTTTACCTGCATCCTGAATCTGTTGTTTTACTTTATACAGTGGATGATGACTGGCATCACGTGTTGTACCTAATAAATCCGATAAGGGATCGGCCATATGAACACGCACTAAGGTTTCTTTATCACCCGTGATGTCACCAACGACTAATGCTAAATGCACTTGATTACTGACCGTATCTTCAAAGCTATACAGTTCAAAATCACCTTGTTGTGTGGGTAGGTGACACTGCGATAAACGTTGCACTGTCATTTCATTTTCTAAACGATAACTAATCAAATCAGCAATGGTGCCAATTTTTAAATCATGCTCTTTTGCAAATACTTCTAGATCAGGTCGGCGCGCCATGCTGCCATCTTCATTAAGGATCTCAACGATCACTGCAGATGGATCTTTACCTGCCAATTGCGCTAAATCACAGCCTGCTTCAGTGTGCCCTGCTCGTGTTAACACTCCACCTGGTAGTGCCTTAACAGGAAATATATGGCCTGGTTGAACAATATCTTCTGGCTTAGCATCGGCCTTAACGGCGGCTTTAATTGTTTTTGAACGATCAGAGGCTGAAATGCCTGTTGTGACACCACGTGCAGCCTCAATAGAAACTGTAAAATTGGTTTCGTAGCTTGCTTGATTATCTAATACCATCAACGGTAGACGTAGTTGACGGCAACGCTCTTCTGTTAACGTTAAGCAAATTAAACCTCGGGCATAACGTGCCATAAAGTTAATGGCTTGCGCAGTCACTGCTTCTGCAGCCATCACCAGATCACCTTCATTTTCACGATCTTCATCATCCATAATGATGACCATTTTGCCTTGCTTTAGATCATCTATAATTTCAGCTGTGGTATTCAAATTCATTTAATAAAACCATTTTCCAGTAATGTTTGAAGGCTAATATCACCTTCTTTTTGTTGTGGTAACAATCGCTCAAGATAACGAGCAATTAAATCCACTTCAAGATTTACTTTCGTATCTACTTTGTAATTGCTCATTATCGTTTCTTGCATAGTGTGGGGAATAATATTTACTTCAAACCAATTGACTAGATCCCCGCCTTCGCGGGGATGACGGTTTTGTTTGTCTGCCACATTATTCACAGTTAAACTTGTGCCATCAATACAGATTGAACCTTTTTCAGCAATATAACGCTCAAGCCCAGCAGGCACTTCAAATCGAAATATAACTGATCGTGCTGATTCTTGTTTTAAAATGACTACACCTAAACCATCAACATGGCCGCTAACAAAGTGTCCACCTAAACGGTCGCCTACAGCCAATGCCTTTTCTAGATTCACTTGTGATCCAGCAGCTAAACTGCCAAGACTAGTGCGGTCAAGACTTTCACGTGATACATCGAAGCTTAGTTTAGTGTTATTCATAGCAACGACCGTCAAACAAACACCGTTATTAGCGATACTATCGCCTAGTTTAACATCTGATAAATCTAAATTACCTGTAGCTATTTGTAAGCGAATATCACCACCTTGTGCTTGTAGTGACTCAACTTTGCCAATCGCAGCAATAATACCCGTAAACATCTTATCCAACCTTCTTGTAATTAGGCGTCGCGGTAATACGCCAATCATTACCTACCGCTCGTATATCGGTAATGTTTAAGTCTATATTCTGAGCCATTGTTTGCAATTCAGGCAAGTGAAATAAGCCTTTTGCTGAATCGCCCATTAATTTGGGCGCCATATAGATGATCAGCTCATCAATTAAACCCGCTTCAAGCAAAGCACCGTTCAATGTTGAACCAGCCTCCACCATAATTTCGTTAATGCCGCGCTTCGCTAATGCTGTCATCATTGTAGTTAAATCAACGTTGCCATTTTTTTCAGGAACAGTCAGCACATCGACTACATTGCCACGCTCCCTTTGTTTAGTCGTCACAAATAACACTTCATGCAAATCGTCAAACAAATGGGCATATTCAGGAATTTCTGGATCTTTGCCCACTACTATCCTTAGTGGTTGTCTGACTTCTTTCCCAGCAGGATACCAATCACCTTCTGGTCGAACTGTTAATGAGGGATCATCCGTTAAGATTGTGCCAGTTCCCGTCATAATGGCTGAACTTTGTGCTCGTAATTTTTGCACATCTTGCCGCGCTTCTGGGCCAGTGATCCATTGGCTTTCACCAGAAGACATTGCCGTGCGACCATCCAAACTCATTGCTATTTTGCTGCGAACAAAAGGTCGGCCTGTTCGCATACGCTTGCAGAAACCTTTATTTAATTGCTCGGCTTCATTTTCTAAAATACCAACAACGACTTCAATGCCTGCCTCTTTTAACTTCGCTATACCTTGTCCAGCCACTTGAGGATTAGGATCTTGCATTGCAATATAGACACGTTTTACATCCGCTTGAATTAAAGCATCGGCACAAGGTGGTGTGCGGCCAAAGTGACCACAAGGTTCTAACGTGACATAACAATCCGCACCTTTAGATTGTTCTCCAGCATCGTTGAGTGCATTAATTTCAGCATGTGCCTCACCTGCACGTTGATGCCAGCCTTCGCCTATAATTTGATTATCTTTTACAAGAACACAGCCCACTCGTGGATTAGGATCGGTGGTAAAACACCCCCGATTAGCCAATTGGAGCGCACGTGTCATATAGGTTTGATTAGTTGACACAATTATCCGTTATTTAGGGTGACGTTCCTGACAACGTGGACAGATATGTCGCCCATCTTTATGATGCCAGCCTTCATTTAAGGCTTCTTCCAATGAGCTTTCAGACCATGCTCGATCATCAGTTATTCGACGACCGCCTTTATCACCTCGTTGTACGCTTCGGTTTTGTTCGATGTAACGAACACCTTGAGGGTTACAAATATCACAAAAAATAATTACTCGAAGCATGTTAGTCCTCTCTCTTATCTTTATTCCGATTTTCCATGCCTTCAATTACTTCTCTAAACGCATTTACATCTTGGAAACTACGATAAACAGAAGCAAAACGCACATAAGCCACTTCATCAAGCTCACGCAGTGCATCCATTACCCAATCACCTACTAAACGACTTTCTACTTCACGCTCACCTGTGGCGATTAACTGTCTTATAATACTCTTAACGGCAGTATCGATAGCATCTATACTTACTGGACGTTTTTCTAGCGCTTTTAAAAATCCTGAGCGTAATTTATTTTCGTCAAACACCGCTCGCGACTTATCACTTTTAATCAAGCGTGGCAGTGATAACTCCGCCGTTTCATAGGTAGTAAAACGTTCTTTACATTCTACGCAACTACGACGCCTGCGAATCGCATCACCCTCTGTCGAAAGACGAGAGTCGATTACTTTTGAATCATCAGCACCACAGAATGGACAACGCATTTTAAACTCAGCTTATGAGTAGACAGGGAGCTTTTGACAAATAGCTAATGCTTTCGCTTTAACTTCTGCAATTACTTTCGAATCACCACGGCTATCAATAACATCACACATCCATGTAGCTAAATCTTCACACTCTTGTTCTTTAAAGCCTCGCGTAGTCACAGCGGGTGTACCAACACGAATACCTGATGTCACAAACGGTGATTGAGGGTCATTTGGCACTGAGTTTTTATTGATTGTGATATTTGAATCACCTAACCATGCATCCACTTCTTTACCTGTTAAACCCGCTTCAATAAAGCTCACTAAGAATAAATGATCATCTGTACCTTTAGAAACCACATCATAACCACGGTCCATAAATACTTTAGCCATTACACGTGCATTTTTAACGACTTGTTGCTGATACGTTTTAAACTCTGGCAACATCGCTTCTTTAAAGGCAATCGCTTTAGCTGCAATCACATGCATTAAAGGGCCACCTTGGAAACCCGGGAACACAGCAGAGTTTAATTTTTTCTCAATTTCAGCATTCGCTTTAGCTAAAATCAAACCACCACGCGGACCACGCAGTGTTTTATGTGTTGTAGTTGTTGTCACATCAGCAATTTGTACTGGGTTAGGATAATCACCCGTCGCCACTAATCCAGCGACATGCGCCATATCAACAAACAAATAAGCACCAATTGAATCTGCAATATCACGGAAACGTTGCCAATCAACAATGCGCGAATAAGCAGAAAAACCAGCCACAACCATTTTAGGTTTATGCTCTTGCGCTAAACGCTCAACTTCGTCGTAATCAATTTCGCCTGTTTCAGGATTTAGACCATATGAAACGGAATTATAAATTTTACCTGACGAGCTTACTTTTGAACCATGTGTTAAATGACCGCCATGTGCCAAACTCATACCCAGGATAGTATCACCCGGTTGTAATAGCGCTAAATAAACAGCGGCATTTGCTTGTGAACCTGAGTGCGGTTGCACATTGGCATAATCAGCACCAAATAATTCTTTGGCACGATCCATTGCTAACTGCTCAGCTTGATCCACATATTCACAACCACCGTAATAACGTTTACCAGGATAACCTTCAGCATATTTATTGGTTAATGAAGAGCCTTGAGCTTCCATAACCCGTGGGCTACAGTAGTTTTCTGATGCAATTAACTCAATATGATCTTCTTGGCGTTGGTTCTCAGCTTCAATCGCTTTAAATATTTCATCATCAAATCCAGCAATGGTCATGTTTTTGTTGTACACGGTGATCCCCTGTTCCTGCATTAAAATATTCAGACTATTCTACATTACCCTATAGTATGCTTCTACTACGTTATTAACAGAATATTGGAATTTACATGAATCTCTCGATTATTGGTGCAGGTTTAATGGGGCAAGCATTATCTGAACATCTTCTAGCAGAGAAGCAATCACTTACCATATTTAATCGAAGCCCTAATAAAACGGCTGAATTGAAACAAAAAGGTGCGACGATTGTAACTTCTGCGCAACAAGCCTTGAACACCAGTGAGTTTTGTTTGTTGATGTTAAGTGATGCAGAAGCGATTAATATCGTACTTGATACTATTGACCCAGCAGTTTTTAAAGATAAATTTATTATACAAATGGGCACAATTGCACCTGATGAATCTCGTGAACTTGCTAAGCGTATAACTGGCAATCAAGGTCGTTATTTAGAATGTCCTGTTTTAGGAAGCTTGCCCGAAGCTAGAACAGGCACTTTAATCTTAATGGCCGGCGGTAGTGAGGAAGATTATCGAACGGCATTGCCGCTGTTCAATCTAATCGGAAAAGATCCACAACATATTGGCACTATCGGACAAGGAGCAACAGTTAAACTTGCTATGAATCAGTTGATTGCAGGATTAACTTCTAGCTTTTCATTAAGCTTGGCTCTAGTTGAAAAAGAAGGAATTAAAACCGAACAATTTATGAAAATCGTTCGAGCTAGCGCATTATACGCACCCACATTTGATAAAAAACTCGACCGAATGTTGCAACGAGATTTCAGCAATCCGAACTTCCCCACCAAGCATTTGGCCAAAGATACACGACTGTTTTTATCTGTGGCAAAACGATTGGGATTAGAAACCTGTGCACTTGAAGGCATTGCTCAGTTATTAGATAAAACCTTAGAACAAGGTTTAGCGGACACGGATTATTCAGCTATTTATGCGGGTGTTTCACTGCCAGAACATTAGATACAAAAACACCCTCTTTTAAGGGTGTTAAATGTCTTTAAACTCTAATAGTTTAAAGACTAAATACATCTCGACGAACAATAGTCTCAACCCGGTCAGGCCCTGTCGATACAAGATCAATCGGTACACCGGCTAAGCTTTCAACTTTGTTGATATAGGCTTGAGCATTGGCTGGTAATTTATCAAATTCAGTAATGCCTAATGTAGATTCACTCCAACCCGGCATATCGATATATTGTGGTTCACAACCTTCAAATTCATCCGCACTTAGCGGTAATGTTTCGACCAATTTACCGTTACGTTCATAAGCGATGCATAAACGGATAGTCTCTAAGCCATCAAGTACATCCAGTTTAGTTAAACATAGGCCAGTGATACTGTTGACCCAACAAGCACGACTTAAAGCGACCATATCTAACCAACCACAACGACGATCACGGCCTGTTGTTGCGCCTACTTCGTGGCCTTTGTCAGCTAGATATTGACCAATTTCATTTACTTTTCCATCTTCATCCAATAATTCAGATGGAAATGGACCGGCACCTACCCGTGTTGCGTAGGCTTTGGTGATACCTAATACATAATCAATATGACATGGGCCAACACCTGAACCCGCCGCACAGCCACCGGCAGTGGTATTCGATGAGGTTACATACGGGTACGTACCATGATCGATATCTAATAAAGCACCTTGGGCGCCTTCAAACATAACATTTTTATCTGCCTCGTGATATTCCTTGAGTAATTGAGGAATATCAGCAATGAGTGGCAATAACACATCACGCATTGCTAAGATTTCATCGCGTATTTTTTCAAAACTAACCGGTGCTGATTGGTAATAATTAATTAATGAGAAATTGTGGAATTTAACCACATCTTCAAGCTTAGTTACAAAGCTTTCTTGGTCAATCAAATCACCTAAACGTAGGCCACGACGAGCCACTTTATCTTCATATGCTGGGCCAATACCACGCCCCGTTGTGCCGATTGCATCTTTACCGCGGCGGCGTTCACGCGCCTGATCTAAGGCTATGTGGTATTGCAAAATAAGTGGACATGCTGCACTAATTTTGAGACGTTCACGAACAGGAATACCATTGCCTTCTAACTCGTTCATTTCTTTTAATAAGGCTTCGGGCGATAACACTACACCATTACCAATTAAACACTGCACATGCTCACGTAAAATACCTGATGGAATCAAATGTAAGACTGTTTTTTTACCGTCAATAACTAAGGTATGACCCGCATTATGGCCACCTTGAAAGCGCACCACAGCTGAGACATTATCTGTCAATAAATCAACCAGTTTGCCTTTACCTTCATCCCCCCATTGGGAGCCTATTACAACAATGTTCTTCGCCACAGCTTGTTCCTGTTCTTGCCACAGTTTGTGGCTTAAAAATTATATTATTTTGGTAGTTGGTAAGTCACGATTTGACCTTGACTACGTAATTGTTCAATTTTTTGTTGATGAGCTTCATCATCTGACCACTCAACGGTAATAGAATCTTGCTCATCATCGTCAATAGACATCATTTGACGAGCAATCGCTTTTAAATCTAGGCTAAAACCTGTTGCCGGTTGAGCATGACCAAAATCGGCACCAATATCATCATAACGTCCACCCAGTGCAATCGCCTGAGCACTGCCCGCTTGATATGCCGCAAACACCACACCAGTATGATAGTGATAACCGCGTAATTCAGCCAAATCAAAATTAATCGAAATATTCGGCAAGCGCTGAGCCATTAAATCAGCCATCGACTGCAGTGTTTTAAGTGCTTGTTGAACCGAGTCAGAGGCGTGCGATAGAACCTGTTTGGCTTGTTCTAATACCTCTACACCACCATTTAATTCAGCCAAGGCCAATAACATAGTGTGTGAATCTGCTGATAACTGATATTCAGCTAATAATGTTTGAATTTGCAAGATATCTTTGCGTTGTAATGCCGCAAACAACTCTTGTTCTTGAGCATCTGTCAGGCCAGCATCATTCGCTAAGCCTCGATAAATACCAACATGGCCAATATCTAATAATAAACCATTATCAAGATCGGTTGCTGCCAACATTTCAATCATTAACTGTACAATTTCCATATCACTTTCTGGTCCGGCATGACCGTATATCTCGGCGCCTAATTGAATAGGATTGCGAGACATACCCTGCCCTTTAGGAAGGGTATGTAAAACATTACCGATATAGCAAAGACGTAAAACACCATCGTGATCACGCAGGTTATGAGCGGCGATTCTAGCAAGTTGAGGTGTCATGTCAGCACGAATACCCATCAATCGACCCGACATTTGATCGGTCAGTTTAAAGGTTTGGATATCCAGCGCTTTACCTGTGCCTGTAAGCAAGGAGTCAAGATATTCAACCAAAGGTGGAAAGACCAATTTATAGCCCCAGCTTTGCATTCTATCAATTAGCTTACGGCGCAACATTTCAAGTTGGGTAGCTTGTTCTGGCATTAACTCATCAATGCCTTCGGGTAGCATCCAACGTTGTTTAAGACTCATGTTTCAACTTACCAAATAAAGTAAAAATAGCCCCAAGCTCATACTAAACAAACCAATGATTCGTATATGATGATCTTGCATATTGGCCATTTGTAATAATGCTCGACGAAATGCAGCGGGACTCAAAAAAGGCATGATCCCTTCAATCACAAGCATCAATGCAGATGCCAGCCATAAGCTATGTAAAAGACTATCTGCCACGTTAACTATTTAGTTATTTTCGCCACTAAAGCCTTCAAAAAATTTGCCTTTAGGTTCAATCACCAACATATCATTACCGTTAAACACCTTCTTATACGCGTCTAGACGACGATAAAAAGCATAAAACTCTTCATTTCGCCCATAGGCTTCGGCATAAATATCAGTTGCTTGCGCATCACCTTTACCGCGGATTTCTTCGGCTTTTTGCTCTGCCTCAGCTAAGATTGTGATCTGATCTTTATCTGCTTTTGAACGAATTCCTTCAGCCTCTTCAGCACCTTGTGCACGTGTTTCATCAGCTTCTTGTTTACGATCAAATCGCATTCTTTTATATACGGCTTCATTAATGCCCGCGGGGAAATCAATGCGCTTAATACGGATATTAACTATCTCAATGCCCAACTCTTTTGCGCTTTTATTAGCTTCGATCAGAATGTTGCCAACCATAGCGCTTCTATCACCTGCCACCACTTGTTGCACGGTTCGATTGGCAAATGCATCGCGCAAACCATTATTTACGATATGAAATAAACGTGAACTTGCTAACCGTTGGTCACCACTCACCGCAGTATAGTAAGTTCCTGTATCCGCTATTTTCCATAACAAGAAAGAGTCAACTAACAAGTTTTTACTTTTCAGTGTTAAGTAGTTTTCAGGTTTCGCATCAATCGTTAAGATACGACCATCAAAGCGTTTAACATCTTCAAATAAAGGAATTTTGAAATGGATCCCCGGCTTAAAATCAGCTTGTTTAATTTCACCTAAATGAAGTAATAAAATACGTTCACGCTGATCAACAAAAAATACTGTTGAACTAAATGCAATAAGCGCAATTATGACTAAAAAGAATAATTTATGTATACCTGATGGCATCTTAACGCCCCCTTCTGCTACGTGCATCTGTTGATGCTGAATTTGTGGACGTTGTTCCCGTTTGTGGATAAGCCAAAGTACCCAAATCAATTCTCGTTGGCGGCCTCGACGCTGTACCTGTCATTCTATCCAAAGGTAAATAGAGTACATTGTTGCTGTCTTTAGACACATCAACTAATACTTTTTGACTGCGGCTATAAACGTGTTCCATTGTATCTAAATATAAACGTTCTTTAGTGATAGCCGGTGCTTTTTCATACTCCGTCAATACTTGTGAAAAACGGCTACTTTCGCCTCGTGCCTTGGCAATAATTTGGTTTTGGTATGCTTCAGATTCTTGTATGGTACGCGTTGCTTTACCACGTGCTCTCGGTACGATATCTTTTGCATACGCTCTTGCCTCCAGAATCTGACTTTCTTTATCTGCATCGGCTTTTACTACATCAGCAAAGGCTTCTTGCACTTGTGGCGGCGGTTGAATATCTGGCATATTAAAATTAGTTATAACCAAGCCTGTCCCATAATCTGCTAACAATTTTTGCAACGTTACTTCAGCTTTGCTTACCATTGCTGCTCGACCTGTTTTAAACACTTCATCCATTGCCGTTTTACCCACAATTTCACGTACCGTACTTTCAGTCATTTGGCGTAGCGTTAAATCGGGATTAACCACATTAAATAAATAATCTGCTGCACTTTCAACATGAAACTGAACTTCAACTTTCAGCTCTATGATGTTTTCATCTTTAGTCAGCATAAGTGCTTCTGATGAAACACTGCCTCCTGTTTGGCCAAAACCAATATTGACAGTTCTAACACGAGAAACATCCACTTTTTCAACTCGTTCAATTGGATAAGGCATATGCCAATGCGGCCCAGGCATGGTCGTTTCAGTGTAAGCACCAAAACGCATTTCGACTCCGCGTTCTGCTGGTTGCACGATATAGATACCTGAAAGTAGCCAGACAATAAAGGCGACTAATATCATTAAGCCTAATGCAATCGAGCTTCCGCCTCCACCATCAGATGAACTATCATTATTTGATGTATTGCCACCAAATAAGCCACCCAATTTACGCTTCATATCTTTGATAATATCATCAAGATCAGGTGGGCCATCATTGCCACGGTTACCCCACGGGTCTTTATTATCTTTATTGTTGCCGGGTTCGTTCCAAGCCATTTATCTCTCCAAAATGAGATTTATTAATTCAATCGTGCCTATTTTACGGAGTTCGTACACTTTATGAAACAAAAATCACTCAACTAGTTCCATTTCGTTGTGTTCCGGGAAATATTCTTGTAGTGCGATACGTAACAAATCCATTCCTTCACCTGTTACTGCCGATAGCCACACACGAGTAACCTTGCCATTTTCATCACGATCTAAACGAGCTTTATGGTCGTCTAATTGATCAATTTTATTACAGATAATTAATTGTGGCACTTCATCTGCGCCAATTTGATGTAAAACATCATTGACATGACTGAGTAAATCATCTCGATCAGCTGCGCCAGCTTCAACCACATGAAGCAACAATGCAGCATCGCGTGTTTCATCCAACGTTGAGCTAAAGGATTCAATCAAACCATGTGGCAGTTTTCTAATAAACCCTACCGTATCAGCCATCACTAAGGCTTGTGTATCATGTAACTTCATCCGTCTCAAAGTCGGGTCTAAGGTCGCAAATAAGCGATTATCCGCATACACATCTGCTGAAGTCAGCTTATTAAATAAGGTTGATTTTCCCATATTTGTATAGCCCACCAGAGACACCACTGGAATATCTGCACGCCGACGAGAACGTCTACCTTGTTCACGTTGCGATTGCACTTTGATTAAACGTTTTTTAAGTGACTTAATGCGTTGCCCTAGCAATCGCCGATCGGTTTCTAATTGCGTTTCACCCGGACCACGCATACCGATACCACCTTTTTGCCTCTCCAGATGCGTCCACCCACGTATTAACCGTGTCGACATATGCTTTAACTGCGCAAGCTCAACTTGCAACTTACCTTCATGTGAGCGTGCTCTACGAGCAAAAATATCAAGAATAAGCCCTGTTCGAGCCAATACACGACATTCTAATTTTTCCTCTAGATTACGTTCTTGGCTAGGTGATAAGTCATGATTGAATATAACCAATACCGCATTATTGGCATCAACCTGCTGCTTGATTTCATCAACTTTGCCCTTGCCTGCAAAAAACTTCGCATCGGGGCGTTGACGCTTCCCGTGAACAATGGTGGCAATGTCTGCACCTGTCGATTTCACTAACTCGATAAATTCTTGCTCCGACTCCTCAAAGTCAGAAACATTAAATTTAAGATGAACTAAAACAACCGATTCTTTCTTATTGTTTTCATCAAAAGCAGCGTTACTATTGTGGCGTTCAAACAGTTCCATTAATTATTCTTTTGTTTCGTCAATACTGATGTTTACATTCCGCACAGGCACGATAGTCGAAATTGCATGTTTATAGACCATTTGATTAACCGAGTTTCTTAGTAAAATCACAAATTGATCAAAGGAATCTATTTTCCCTTGAAGTTTAATACCATTCATCAGATAAATAGCAACTTCTACATTTTCACGTCGTAGTGCGTTTAAAAATGGGTCTTGTAATGATTGGGCTTTTGCCATGATTGTCTCCTGTTTTTATTATTTTTGAGAGATTCTATCCAATTGTATCTAGTTCTTGCTTAAGGAGCCTCTGAATGGCCTAAGTGCTTTTTAGAGGAATTATAAATTGTGCATTTTTTTAGATAAAATGAGGAGAATAGTTAGTCTCTTTAACGAATTTTATCTGAAAAAAGGCGCTGTTTAGAATTTTTCTAAAATGTACTTAGGTCATTTAGAGTCTCCTCCACATAGCTTACCACTTGATCGATAGGTAGACCAGAACCACTATCAAACCAAACACCATCTTGTTGGGCTCGTAACCACGTTAACTGCCGTTTTGCCATTTGCCTTGTTGCAATAATAGCTTTCTCAACCAAGGTATCTTTATCGTATTCACCTTGGAGATAAGCCCAAACTTGTCGATAGCCAACTGCCCGAATTGCAGGCAAATCAACATGGCAATCTGGTCGTTCAAATAAGCTTTTAACTTCATCAACAAAACCAGAAGACATCATTATTTTATAGCGATCAGCTATACGTTGATGTAATACTGCTCTATCTTCAGGGCTTATAATTATCTTTATCACATTATAGGGCAAAGGTTGCTCAGTTTCTTTTGTAAGCTCGGTCATTGTTTGCCCGGTGATTTCATATACTTCCAATGCGCGTTGTATACGTTGTGGATCATTGATATGAATGCGGGCAGCTGAAATAGGATCAACTTTTTCGAGACGTGCATGTAAATGAGCTAAACCATATTGCTCAATTTCAGCATCTAATTTTGCTCTTATTTGAGGATCAGCAGAAGGTAAGTCAGCAAGACCTTGTTGCAAGGCCTTAAAATAGAGCATTGTGCCACCGACTAATAATGGAATTTTGCCACGTTTCGTAATATCAGCCATCAAACGTAGTGCATCATTACGAAAATTACCTGCTGAATAACGTTCCGTCGGATCAAGTATATCAATTAAATGATGTGGATAATCTTGTAGGATTTCAGGCTCAGGTTTCGCTGTGCCAATATCCATACCACGATAAACAAGTGCAGAATCAACGCTAATAATCTCAACAGGAAATTGCTTGGCAATCGCTAATGCTAGATCCGTCTTTCCTGCCGCCGTCGGCCCCATAATAAATAGAGCCGGTGGCAAATTTGAGTTTTTGCTACTCAGAATTAGCCTTGCTTCATCATATCGAAGAACTCAGCATTCGTTTTAGTCGCTTTCATACGATCCATCAAGAACTCCATTGCTTCAATAGGATCCATCGGCGCAAGCAACTTACGCAAGATCCATAATTTATGAAGATCTTCAGCATCGGTAAGCAATTCTTCCTTACGAGTACCTGAACGCGTTACATTGATAGCAGGATAAATACGGCGATCAGCCAACTTACGCTCAAGTTGTAATTCCATATTACCGGTACCTTTGAATTCCTCAAAGATAACTTCATCCATACGCGAACCTGTTTCAACCAAAGCTGTCGCAATAATCGTTAAACTACCACCCTCTTCAATATTACGCGCCGCACCAAAGAAACGTTTAGGACGTTGTAATGCATTTGCATCAACACCACCGGTCAACACCTTACCTGATGAAGGAGCAACCGTATTATAAGCACGTGCAAGACGCGTAATAGAATCTAATAAAATAACCACATCACGTTTATGTTCAACCAAGCGTTTAGCTTTTTCAATAACCATTTCAGCCACTTGTACATGGCGTGTTGCGGGCTCATCAAAGGTACTAGAAACCACTTCACCTTTAACAGAACGCTGCATTTCTGTAACTTCTTCTGGGCGCTCATCAATTAACAATACGATTAAATCACTATCGGGATGATTAATCGCAATAGACTGTGCAATATTTTGCAAAATCATTGTTTTACCCGATTTTGGGGGTGCAACAATCAAAGCACGTTGACCTTTACCAATCGGCGCAGCCAAATCAATCATTCGCGGTGTAATATCTTCTGTGCTGCCGTTACCACGTTCTAATGTAAAACGTTCATTAGGAAAAAGCGGCGTTAAATTTTCAAAAGGAACTTTGTTTTTAGATTTTTCTGCCGCTTCGTAATTAATTTCTTCTACTTTAATTAAAGCAAAATAACGCTCACTGTCTTTCGGCGCTCTAATTTTTCCTGAAATCGTATCACCTGTTCGCAGGCTAAAACGGCGTATTTGGCTAGGTGAAACATAAATATCATCAGGTCCTGAAATATATGATGCTTCTGGTGAACGTAAAAAACCAAATCCATCTTGAAGTAATTCTAGTACCCCAGTAGTTTCAATCTCGTCGCCCTGCTTAGCATGATGTTTGACAAGGGCAAAAATTAAATCTTGTTTTCGGTTTCGAGCCAAGCCGTCCAGTTTTAATGAAAGAGCAAGCTCCATAAGCTGAGCAGCAGTCTGCTTCTTAAGTTCAGTTAATTGCATGTATTACCTAGTTTGGAATTTTTTATAATAGATTGTTGTGTGCGTGGATACGCTTAGAATATATGTTAATTTGGGGAGGTGTTTTTGAAAGTTGCTTGCATCATAACAACTAATTCTAGGGGTGTCTAGTTTTTGAGATTTGATAAAAACATTTTTTCCTTATTAACCTCAGTTCTGGATAAGGGTTTAACCCTGCTGTGAATGGAAAATGGGTAGTTTAAAGGCTTCGTTGCTAAGATTCTTCCTCCTAACGTCGTCAGAATGACAATATCTGTATGTCATCCTGAGTTAATGCGAAGGATCTTCTGTCGAAGCTATTCATTTATCTGTTATACAACTGAATTAAAAGGATAAATTATTTTTCCTTCTCATGATACGATTAATTGATTTTACGTATTATTTCGACTTGAAAGCTAATCTCTATACAAATACTGCTGAAAGCCAACAAATACTTCACGAATCACTTTTGCTGAACCAAACTCAGCCGCAGCATCATTAATTGAATTGTATTTAAGCTCAACCAAACTTTTCATTTTCTTCACCGATAATTCCGTCACGCCATCATCAATATAGCGTTTTAAAATAAACTCGATAAAGGCTTGTTGGTGATACTCAGTAAAGTGTTGGTTAATCGCAGGTTTAGATTGGTCCACCCGCTGCTGCCGTGTGCGAGTCTCACTGGCATAGGCTACATAAGCTAACACGTCATACACATCGCTATCCCGTGCATCAATCAGCTCTTTCATACTGTCTAGCTTTTCATTGTCATAGCCCGCTTCTGATAAATTCTGCAATAAAGTTTCACGGGTATCAGGGTCACTCCAAATCTCACGTAACTTATCTTCATTTTCAAAAAACTGGGGTAAGTCATCAAACATACGTTCTAAAAATTCTTTTGCCGTGATGGGCGTACCATCAGAATTCCAATACATCACCGATGAAATATGTTGAATTTGCCGCTGCTTACCATCACTTAGGGTAATCAATATCTTCTCTGGGCGTTCCTCTGGCTTTTCTGGCGGCTCGGTTGTTGGATCACTTGGTACTTCAGGAAAACCAGAAGCATCAATAGGTAAATCCTCCCCGTCACCCAATGGATCAGGCTCACCATCCCACTCAGGATCAGCAAAATTATGATGCGCTTTCACAAAATCAAATACCGTAAAAAACTCTTTGCCCTCATACATCCGCGTGCCACGCCCAATGATCTGCTTAAACTCAATCATATTATTACAAGGTCGCATCAATACAATATTGCGTACATTTCTGGCATCAACCCCCGTAGAAAGTTTGCGTGAGGTGGTTAAAATAGTCGGTATGGTTTTCTCATTATCTTGGAATATTTTTAAATCAGTCTCGCCCGCCTTGCCATCATTCGCCGTCACCCGCACACAATAATTGCTATTACTCGTCCAGCCTTTTTGCACAGCATACTGATTAATAAAATCTCGCACCATGCCCGCATGAACTTGCGTGGCACAAAACACAATGGTTTTATGCTGAGGGTTAATCCGGTCCATCCAATACTGCACCCGCTTTTGTTCGCGTGATGGAATAGTAATGATCCGATTAAAATCACCTTCTTTATAAACCCGCCCCGGTTCTGGCTCGCCTTCAATCACAATGCCATCATTAGGTGTATACACATACTCATCCATTGTGCCGACAATGGGATACACTTTAAACGGCGTTAAAAAGCCATCATTAATGCCCTCTTTCAGCGTATAGCTATACACCGGCTCACCAAAATAGGCATAAGTATCTACATTATCCTTACGCTTAGGCGTAGCCGTTAAACCCAACTGCACCGCAGGGCTAAAATACTCCAGCACAGACCGCCAGCTACTTTCATCATTGGCTCCACCACGATGGCACTCATCTATGATGATAAAATCGAAGAAGTCGGTAGGATATTCGCCAAAGACTTCGACCCCTTCGGTCCCTGAGCTCGTCGAAGGGGTCGAAGGGGTCGAAGAAGCCGCCAATATTTTCAACCGCTCAATATTCCCAGCAATCAATGCAAACTTCTTTGCTCTGCTCCATCCCTGAATCTGCTTTTCTCTTGCAAATGCCTCATCAATTCTTTCAAATGTTTCGTAATAAACCAACTTAATAGGTAATCGTTTTTTAGTATGAGCAGCACCTTCTCCTGCTTCATGTTGATCCAACCTATAAACTAAATTTCGAGTGCTTCCCGTATAAAAACTATTGTCCGCACATTGTAATATATACATATAGCCATTGGCTTCTTCCGTCACGCTGGCTTCGGCGACTTCGGCGACTTCGGCGACTTCGGCAAGCTCAGCCACCACCACTTCTTCTTCGGTCCCTGAGCCCGTCGAAGGGGTCGAAGTCATAAACGTCTGAAATATAGTAAAAAACACACTGGCATTCTTAGGCACACGGCCTTTCTTTTTAATCTCACTTGGTTCAATCCGCACAATGGCATCTTCACCAAACGGCGCAAAATCATTAAAGGCTTGGTTAGCTAAAATATTGCGATCGGCTAAAAACAAAATACGCGGGCGACGTTTGGCTTCACTAGGTGACTTTTGAACGCTTAAACTCCAGCGGCTATGAAACAGCTTCCACGCCAACTGAAAAGCAATGGCTGTTTTACCCGTGCCCGTCGCCAATGTCAGCAATACTTTCTGCTCACCTTTAGCAATGGCTTCTAAGGTATTATTAATGGCATTTTCTTGATAATAACGCGGCTGCCAACTGCCACTTTTTGTTTCAATGGGAATCTCAGCAAAGCGTTGTCGCCAGCCCGCCGCATAATCAGGCTCTGCCCCTTCAAAGCTTAATGCCCACAAGGCATCGGGTGACAGATAATCATCCACTAACGCCTCAACGCCCGTTTCCATATCAATCTGATAAATTTCATGGCCATTAGTGGCATAAGCAATGCGACACTGCAAACGCTCAGCATAATCTTTGGCTTGGCGCACACCTTCGGTAACACTCAAACTCTCGCGTTTTGCCTCAACTGCCGCTAACTTGCGGCCTTTATAGACCAACACATAATCACTAGCGACCTGCGCGCCACGTTTTCCGCCCGTTAATATCCGTCCCGGGCAAATCACCTCACGACGAATAAAGCTCTCTTCAACCCCACCCCAACCAGCAGTTT
Organism: Methylophaga sp.; assembly: GCA_002733715.2. Lineage (GTDB taxonomy): Bacteria > Pseudomonadota > Gammaproteobacteria > Nitrosococcales > Methylophagaceae. The sequence goes on along the minus strand of NVWQ02000010.1, from coordinate 26,341 downwards.
TGAGTTTAGGATCAATTAACTCCGCACGCGTATCGGCTTCATTGCGTTGCGCCATGCCTATTGTTCCTCAGCTAACATCGTCATTACCAATCGAATTAACATCTCTTTTTGTTTGGGGTCTGATCCCGCGATCAGTAAAGTCAATGCTGCCAAGCCGGTATCATTAATCACCGCTTCATCACGCTCATTGAATAATCGACCATTGCGATGTAAAAAATCAACAAACAAAAAGGCACCGCTACGTTTATTGCCATCACTAAAGGGATGGTTTTTCACCACAAAATAAAGCAGATGCGCCGCCTTGCTTTCAATGGTTGGATAAGCAGGTTCACCAAAAACAGATTGTTCAAGGTTACCAAAAATAGCATCCAAACCTTCTTCACGCACCCGCGCAAATAAATCGGTTGCCTCACCGCGCTCAATCAATGAGGCTTTAAGCGTATTTAAACTGTGCATGGCATTATCTACAGTCGGCAATTTGCCACCCACCTCACCTGAAGGCTCATTTAACAAACCCTCATCATATTGCTGCAACCATAAAAAAGTCTGGGTATAACGGCTAACAATCTCAACCAAACCGCTGCCCGCCTCTGCGGTCAGTTCAGGTGATTGTGCCGCTTTACGAATCAATGCAATCGCTTGTTTTAACTCTGCTGCATTGCTATCAAAGCGTTGCTGGTTAATCGCATAACCATCCACCAGATAATCGCGTAAACGCTGGGTTGCCCAAATGCGAAACTGTGTGCCTTTTTTAGAATTCACACGATAGCCGACCGAGATAATTGCATCTAAACTGTAATGTTCTATCTCCCGCTTAACCTCCCGCTTTCCTTCCAGTTGAACTATCCGGAATTTCTGGACAGTTGCCTTCTCATCAAGCTCCTGCTCCTTGTAAATGTTTTTTAAATGTTCACTAATGGTACGCACATCCTTGTCAAACAAGGTTGCCATCTGCTTTTGGTTTAACCACAAGGTATCGCGCTCACCATCCAACCGCACCGCAACTTCATTATCTTCGGTTTGATAAATTAAAATTTCATTATTCATGCAGCTGCTCCTTTGCTTGTGTTTTGGGTCAGTTCACCGGTAAAGGCTTTTTGTAGGATGGATTTTTTTAGTTCGTCTAGAGCATTCAATTTGTTTGTATATATTGCACCTAACTGGTTAGTTTGATGTTCAAGGTTTTTTAACGCAGCTACTATTTTATTTTGCTCTGTTAATGAATTAGGGACAGGAAAACAAAACGCATTCAATGTATTGATTGGAAGCTGAGGTTGAGCTGCTCCCGATGTCTTTTCTTGTATTTGCTTTTTTACAATTCCAGAACGCATTATCTCAAATAAATACGAGGGTAATATTTTCTTGATATTAGGCCGAAGAATTAACATTCCTGAATTGATTCTTATATGTTCATAATTAACCGATTCATCAAAGATAGCTAAATTTCCAATCGTACCTCTTGTAGTAATAATCACATCATTTTTTTCTAGCTTTCCTTTACGAAGTAAATTATCACGCTCCTTCGTTATAAAAACCATTTCATCAAATTTAAAACCATTTGGTCGTACATTTTTAGTACTTAAAAATAAACAGTGCTCTTTATCGGAGAAGTCAGATTTTTTGGGGTAATTCTTTCCCCTATCTCCATCAATCATTTGAAGCAATGTATTATCTTCCATGCGATATTCAACCCACCCCTCACCACGCTGGCTAAAAACTTGCTGTAAGTAGCTTTCAAATAATTCACGGGCATTTTTTAGGTTTTGCTCGGCATTGGCGCGGGCTTTTTCAATCTCGGCAAAGGCTTGATCGAGTATGGCGACGATGCGTTTTTGTTCGTTGATGGGCGGGAGAGGGATATTAAACTCTTTCATTTGCCCCAAAGATAAATTCTGCTGAGCAACTCCTCCTCGGTGCTTTTCTACTTGTTCTAATGTAACTCCTGTCATTAATGCTAATAACAAATATTCCTTAGATATCTTTATTTCTTTTTTTAACCGAATAATTGCTAAAGCTTGATTAGTATTAGCAGGTAGAATATCAGTCGTTACAAGAGCAGTCCTTCCTAGAGCACCAGCTATTGAAAATAAAATATCTCCTTCTTTGAGTTGAGACCTTTTCAGTGCTTCATTACAGTCACTTGAAATTTTCGCAAATTTTTGGCTCAGGAACTGTCCATCTAAAGAAATTGACTCAATTTTTATAAAGTTAACACCTTCTTCAAGAAACTTAAATCCTACAGAAGTTGGGGTTGTGCCTTTAGTAATAAGCTCTGATATATCACCTAATTTAACTACATCCCAAAGCATTAAAGTAACTCTCTTATATTTGCAAGAATCGCTTCACTTTCTTTATCCAAAGCAATAATCTCTTCAATAATCACCGAAGGCTCACGCAAGGGTGCTTCTTCGGGTGTGTTGGGGGTTTTTACGGATAGGTCATACTCTTTGTCCCATTTGGCTTCGACCCCTTCGGCAAGCTCAGGGACCGAACCAACGGAACCAGCGGTGGCTGAGCCTGCCGAACCGGTCCCTGAGCCTGCCGAAGGGCGGACTACCCAAGACTTATCAGAATCAGCAAAGGTCTTTTGCAATTCCACAAACTCTGTCAAATCCCCATCATTCAGCGGATTAGTTTTACCCATATTACGCCCTACATCCAGCTGGTAATACCAGATCTTTTGCGTGGGTTCGCCTTTGGTGAAAAACAGCACCACAGTTTTCACCCCTGCACCTAAGAATGTACCGCCGGGGCAATCTAATACGGTGTGTAGATTGCAGCTTTCCAGTAGTTCTTTTCGCAGGGCAATGGCAGCGTTATCGGTATTGGATAAAAAGGTGTTTTTAATGACAATGGCGGCTCTGCCACCGGGTTTGAGCATTTTAATAAAGTGTTGCAAGAACAGAAAAGCGGTCTCCCCTGTTTTAATGGCGAAGTTTTGTTGCACTTCTTTACGTTCTTTGCCGCCAAACGGTGGGTTGGCGAGAATAATATCATGTTGCTGGCTGGGTTGAATATCAGCTAAGTTTTCTGCCAAGGTGTTGGTGTGTAGGACATTGGGCGCTTCTATGCCATGTAATATCATATTCATAATCGCGATAACATAGGCCAGTGACTTTTTCTCTTTGGCGTAAAAGGTGTTTTCTTGCAGCGTGGTTAAATCACTGGTGGATAAGCCTTCGCGTTGGCGCAAATAATCAAAGGCTTCGCATAAAAATCCGGCTGAACCTGCCGCGCCATCGTAAATCGTTTCGCCAATTTGTGGTTGCAAGACATCAATCATGGCGCGAATTAAGGGTCGCGGGGTGTAATATTCGCCGCCATTGCGCCCAGCATTGCCCATGTTTTTTATTTTGCTTTCGTATAAATGCGAGAGTTCATGCTTTTCTGCTTGGCTACGAAAGCTGAGTTCATCAATCTTTTCTAAGGCATCACGCAGTGAATAACCACTTTGGATTTTGTTTTTAATTTCACCAAAGATTTCACCAATTTTATATTCAATGGTGTTGGCGTTATCGGCACGTTGTTTAAAGCCTTTGAGGTAGGGGAATAATTCGCCATCCACATAGTTCATTAAGTCATCACCGGTTAAAGTGTTGTTATGGTCAAAGTTGCCATCGGCATCTTTAGGCGCAGCCCATTGGCTCCAGCGGTGTTGCTCGTCAATGATATAGTGGTATGGAGTAGCTTCTAATTCTGCTTCCAGTGATTTTTTATATTCCAAATCATCCAGATATTTTAAAAATAACATCCATGAAGTTTGCTCGGTGTAATCCAGCTCGCTAGAACAGCCTGCGTCTTTGTGGAGGATGTCATCTATGTTTTTGAAGGTTTGTTCGAACATGGTGGTGTAGCGTCCCTGTTGCAGGCGTTAATTAAGCGATAACTTTATCATAAAAACAGGGTGATTCCCCATGGGTGTATGGGAAATAGGCCTTCACTTTAAATAAAATACGTTTTGCGTAGTGTGACTACGACCCTCTGCATTATTTTAATGGTGAAGTTGGGTGTATTGTCTAATGACGGCGGGAATTATAAAATACATCCATGTATTTTCCCCTTCGGGCCGCCCTAGCGGGCGTTCAAAATAGCTCCTGCTATTTTGTGAACCCAGCGGTTTCGGTTCTACGACGTATTCACCAAACAAAAAAACCACCCGAAGGTGGATGTTTAGCTGTTCTAAATATCCAAGGTTGTTGGCGGGAATTGCTCAGCTCATCCATGAGCTTCGGCCTACGGCTCATCCTATCGGATGACCAAAATTGTTCCTGACAATTTTGTGAACCCGGAGTGCGGGTTCTCATCCTGTCAGCATCCACCAATAAAAAAGCCACCCTATTGGGTGGCCTTTGTATTGGTGGGACGGCGTCAATCGAATTACCTATTGTAATGCGCATTAATATTACATTTAATAAGCTAAATATTTTCAGTTGCCCCTATAGTTGCCCCGTCTCCTGCAACTGTCGGTATTAAGACCGAGTAACTTAAATGTGAATAAATCAATCAAAATTAGTTATTTATATAACTTGATCAGATTAATTATTTTAGTCGATATTGTCAAACTGGGCAAAATGCACCTTACCTATACCTTTACTACGTCCCGGTACTTTTTTTACATGATCATAAGTCACTATAGTATCCTTTTGGTTTTTAACTGCAAACCATGCCATTCCTATTGCAGTAGGCTTAGTGCCAAAAGGAATTAGACTTAACTTTTGCCGACTTTCATCTCTCCTATCTAGTGATTTAGATACTTTATTTAGATACTTTATGATGACGCAGGGGTTATTTGCAGATGCAATGTGAACTTCTCGTGATGGCATTTTTTTAATTTGGGCAAGTGCTAAAGCATTAGCTTTCAATGAATCCCTATCGAACCCAGCTTTAAATGCCGGTACTCCAATTATAACCTTAATGTCCTGAAAACCTGGGTTGCTATATTCATCATTATTCAAGAGTCCCTGAATTCTGTGTCCTTCAAAGCCAATCGAAATTACATAAACGAGATTATTTTGAACTCGACCTAAGAAAGGTGGCAACTGTGCTAAGCCTAAACCATCCTCAGATAAATTGAATTTATCCGGTGAGCTAGGTGGATAACATTCCGGCTCAACATAGATAAGATCAAAAGGCTGCTCTATCTTATTAAACCAATAGAATAAATATTGTAACTCAGGAAAATTTAAAGAGGTGGCATCAATTAATGGCCGGTCCGTAATAGCAGGCTTTTTTTTTGTGCCTTGAACAAAATCTCTGATGCTAATACTTTTATCATTAATTTTCAGGCTCTGCTCTCGGACATCGTAATCAATATCCCAAACACTTTTTGCAGTATTTGATAGTACCTGCCTAACCCACTTTGTTCTATCATCTATCTCCGTATTAGTGCTACGTCGATATATAGCCAGATGATTACTTATATCAATTTTATCCAGAAATTTTTCTTTATTTGAGAAAGTAGAATAATGAACTAAATCCAACATTAAAATAAAGCCCCCTGGTCCACACTTTTTCGTTCGGACTTAATGTGATCGTCTAACCACTTCTGAAAAGTCACGTTATCAGCAAAGCATAAATCTGTGAATTCCTTAAGAGTAAGCTGGATAGTTCTACCTTTTCGATATGAAATTTTCAATCCAGGCGAACAAATTGGGCTTAATCCAAATTGGCTGGATGAAGATACAACCGTCTTCGCAGAACGGTCTCTAGTAATATTATCTTGAATTAGAACCCTCCAACACTTTGCTGATTCCAATAAATCATCAATTTCATAAGGAAACTCGCCATAAACGCTTTTAACTACAATCGAAACCTTCTCAGGTTCTGATTGAACATCTTGACGTTGATAACTTTGAAATAAAATTCCTAACCTACTCACTAAGAGAGACAACTTCTGCCCTAAGGGTTCAAAACTATTAATTTTTCCAAGAAAACTTTTGCTGGTTTCAATAGCTCCTTGATACATTTGTTGATATGAAACTGAAGGAATATTATTCAGAGACTCTACCTCAATATCAGCATCAAGTTGACTAAGGGATTGATAACACAATTCTATAAAATGTCGTATGTTAGATTGTGAAAGAATAATGAATCGATCAAATCCAGAATAGATAGGAATTTCAACATAATCAAACCTTATATTCATGCTAAGTAAGGCTGCCATACTATAAGTTCTGACTCTCTCTTTAAAAGCAGCATCGTCATTATTGATAAAAGCTAACAACTGTTCAGGTTTAAAAGTTTTTTGTTGGCTAATACACCATGATACAAAGGCATCGCTTGGCCTTTCCTTAATGAATTCTTTAATGGTTTCTGTTGGAATAATTTTGTTTTTTAATAATTGTTTTTCAACTAAGTTTTTTACACCTTTTTGTTGCATAGCAGTTTTAAGAAGCTCAGGAACTTGAGGTTCAGGAAAAATATTTCTCATTAATTTTAAAATACGATCTTGGTACTTTTTTTGTTGTCGATATTCAATATGCGCCAGATCTGTTAACATTTCACATGAAAGGCCGTCAATATCTGATACAATTTTCTCACTCAACAGACCATGTAAAAATACTTCAGATGTAAACACTTTAGAATTTACATCGTAGTCATAAATTCCTTCGTGTGATTCACTTTTCTTTTCAGCGCCATAAATCTCTTCCATATATAAATTTCGGAAATCATCCGTTTCAGTAATCTGTTCAATACCATCAGTTTTATTAACTATTTTGGCAAAGCGTTTATGAGCAACATTCCATGTTAAAGTTGCATCAGATCCTTTGCGGTAACCATTGATGATTTTTTGTTGCTGCTCTGATAGGTTTTCAAACTCATCTACATAGATTGAAAACCTTACGTTATTTAATCGGCTACACTCTTTCTGTAAAATGGGAACCAATAATTTTAATACTGCCGATGGAGAGATACTTGTTAACTTACTCGTATCAGGCCCCTGAATTGCAGTTTCGGTAATATATAGTTGCTTTTTCACCCACTGTAATTGAGAAGAAATATTTCTATTACTATGGCCTGTTATTAATTCAATGCTAGGCCAAAAATCTGTAGAGTTATCCAGTTCATTAATTATTTCTGGCCAGTGATAACTCATATTATCAATAGCTGAGATTAACTCTTCAAATATCTCTAAGCCAGCTATGACCATAAAAAATTGAAACGCCTTATCCTCTTGAAGCCAACCATAGCTTATTGATCGGAAAAAAGCAGTGTCCGGCTTCCAATATAAAATTACCGATCTGACGGAATCTGACTCAAGTGAACTTCTTTTTTTATCAAACTGAGTCCAGTGAGAGAAATACCTAATAAATGTTGTTTTTCCACACCCACGACTCCCTTGCAGTATGATGGAATGTCCCATTTCTCTTAGATCATATTGAGCCAATGCAGGTGGAACAACAAACTTTTGGTATACACTGTATGAAAAATTTTGCTGTTCAGTCCGTGCGGTACCTAAAGAATTTAATAATTTAGTAAGCTTCATATCTAATTCATTCCTCTTCGACGAAATAGTTGCGTCAATGACGGAGCATTATCACGACTTACTTCAGCTTTTCCCCACCAAAGCAGTGCTAGTGTTTGATTGGGACAGCCCCACTCAAAAGCTAATGGTAATGCAAACTTATCTCGTCCATAACAAATACGCTGAATCTTTCCTTTTTCATTTCGCTTAAGCATGCCAAATAAATCAAGCATTTCATTATAGGCAGAGATTATCTCACTTTCTGGATAAGATTCACCATCAATAATAATTTCTTCATTCTGTTGAAAAGAAAATATACGTTGCTCTTTTTCAAGAATTTCGATCGGGTGAACTTCTAGAAATGGAAATTTTCTAGTTACTTTCTTGAGGCCTTTTTCCGTTGCCATTAATGGTGCGTATATAACCTTATTTTTTTCGCACCATTTTTCAAGTTTTTTCTCCTTGATAAGCGTTTTAACCTGATCTCCACTTCCTAAAAGATCATCAACAAGTAAAATAACAGTATTTGTAGGTATCTCATTATCCACACCAATATTGAGCTGCTCGAACCCCTCACCAGTTATATGTTTAGTATATGACGAATCAACATCAACCAGGCGGCAAACGGTATCTCCAGATGCCCCACTATCAGTAAGAAGTCTTACAGGTACGATAAAAAAATCATCTATTTGTATTGCAGGATCGGCTGAGTTCAAACGTTCTTGCCATGTTTCTACTGAATCAATATGGCCAAAATCTTTATAGTCAAAATAAATATCACGCATTACAGATATCAAAAAGCTTCTATATGATGATCTGGCCATATCAGATGAGCGATATATCAACCTATCTAAGATATAACCTGCAACAAACCTATGTAATGGTTTGCGAAAGTTATTAACCCAAGCCTTAATATCAGTCATTGACATTGGATGATATATGCTCAAATCAATAAGCGTTTGGTACCTTTTAAAAACATTATGTAATAAAAGATCTGACTTTCCTTGTGTAATCTGCACTATGTAGAGCCTTAAATTTATTAATCATGATCCAAATTGGATATAGTTCCTAACAATATTATGAGTTAAATACTTAGCTCCAACACCTAGAGATAAATCATAAAAAGTATTTTTTGCATTTTCAGCTTTTAATTTGTTCCATATTTGTTTCCTTACTGATGGCGAGTTAGCTCTTACAATGATAATACAATCACTGACAGGCACATGACCTGATTTAATTAGTGCCACCCGTCCAAGACACCTTCGTCCAACTCTTCCAATAACAATATCTCCTGGCATTGTATTTACCCCATCAGAACTAGGAGATTTTGGCAGGTTTAATTCTGAAGCGTAATTTTCTAAATGCGAAGTATGAATGTAATGTGAAGAATCATTTTTTAGTTTAGCGTGAGTTAGTGAGCCTCTAAATATTGAGAAATCATCAATAATCTTAGAATTTACTCGACATTCGCTAAAGTGTCGATAATAAATATAGTCAGAACGTTGAATAGCATCATTCAAATTAATTTTAAATTCACCACTATAGTCAACATGTGAAAGTACAAGATCTGAATTGGTACTTTTAGGTGTTAGTATCAAAATAAATGCCTGAGCATCAGTTCTCTTAAAACTGCTTGTTGGAAGCTGAATAACTTTGACAACATTATATTCACTAAATAAAAATTCTCTGATTCCTTTCCACCTTTCCCCAGAAATTAATCCGGCAGGCAAAATTATTCCTAGTTCACCCTTTTCTGTTAGCAACCTTAAATTTTGTGCCAAGAAGACTAGTTCAGCGGGTATCGATTGACAATTCTTTGAAATACAATCCATCATTCCTACTTCTGAAAGAATTGAAATAATATCAGTGTCTAGTTTGCATGAAAAATAAGGAGGATTACTCACTAATAGGTCAATGTTGCCATATTTTTTATTAATTATTTCAGGTAAATCAGGTCTAAACCCATCAAATTCAAAAGCATCAATTTGGCTGTTTAACTTAGCCTTATAGATATTTTCTTGATCTAAGTCTACGCCAATTAAATTAATTTTTGACCAGCGCCGCTTCGTTGCAAGCAGTAATCCTCCGTTACCAAGCCCAAGATCAAAAGCATGAGCTGGTGACTCGATGGCCAAGTTGTTTACCATATGCTCAGAATACCTATTCTGAGTATAATATTGTTGAAGCTCCATCCATTATCCTAACTAAAACTATCATTTATGAATAATAAATGACGATTAAGCCTATTATAAAAAATCTAAGTCCATTAAGGTCTGGCTCACTATGACTTTGATAAAATGTAATCATAACACTGATTTAGTGGTTACTTTTCTTTAAACTTTTTCTATTTAACCAAACATCATCAGAAACAAAATACCACTTGTTCAAATATTAAAAAGTATAGTTATCGACAGAACTCCAAGCACTTTGGATTTAGCCTTTTAAAACTTCGGAAAACCCCGAAACTTTCTACGTATGTGAACACGTATTAATCAGCGTAACGGTGCTAATATCAGCATTATTTTCGTATACGTAAACCTTCTCGAAGTCATTAATTCGATTTGCCGATAAATATCAGCTCTTGCCCTGAAGTTGCGTATTCTTACGAACGTGAACACCCAATCTTATGATCGTGAACACCTAACAAACCAGACATTGGGCTTGGCGTATTTTTACACTAAGTGTTCACGATCAGTCAAGTTATCGCTTGTAATTTCCGCATAGATTCTCCTTTTAGCTTGATTCTATGAGCGTTATGCATTAGACGATCTAGAATCGCATCGGCTAATGTATTATCACCAATGGATTGATACCACTGATCTGTTGGTAGTTGGCTAATGATAATGGTTGAGCTGCTGCCGTTACGATCATCCATGATTTCCATTAAATCATTACGCTGTGCACCATCAAGGGGCTCTAATCCCCAGTCGTCTAATATCAATACATCCAGCTTTGCTAGGTTTTGTAATGCTTTGCTATAACTGCCATCCGCTTTTGTTTGAGCAAGCTCTATCAATAAGCGTGATAGACGATAATATTTCACTCGATACCCTTTCATACAGGCGGCATGAGACAACGCACAGGCCAAATAGGTTTTACCACTGCCACAAGGCCCTGTGAGCAAGAGGTTTTGCTGTTTATTAACAAAGTCACACTGTAGTAACGTGGCCATTTGTGATTGTTGCAACCCTCTGGGATGTTGATAATCAATATCCTGTGGATGAGCCGCTATTTTTAATTGCGCGGCTTTTAATAAACGTTGTTGTTTACGGGTTTCTCGATCCGTTTGCTCATGATCCGCCAGTAACTGCAATCGCTCTGCAAAGGATAACCCTTCATAAGTGCCAGGTTGCTCTTGTTGTGTGACTAAGGCATTGGCCATGCCGCTCAGTTTGAGTTGACGTAATTGTGTAATGGTATTGTCTAACATAATGGATTCCTTGGGGTTGATTTAGTGGAAGCTTTTCGGGCCACGGATGTTTTCGTGTGATTGTGGTAGTAAGATCAGCTGTTTTTTTGACTCAGGCAATAATTGATCTTGGTTGCTCTGTAAAATGGATTTAATCTGTTTGAGTCGATACAGCTTATTTTTATTGGCGATAATGCAGGCATTGTTTAAGCGTTGAGCATCATATTGTCTGGATAGATTAAGTAAGCCAAGACACACTCGATAGGCTTGTTGCTCATGCTGTTTTTGCGCCAGTATGCTTTTCACCCACACTAAAACATCATCCCCTAAGTCTTTCGCCCAGTTCATTAATCGTCCTGCTGACCATTGATGATGCTTCTCATGGCGTGTGGGCATATGGTCTGGAACGGTGGTCATACCGGGGCGGTGTTTTCGTACATGGCTGGTGACGCGCTTATGATGGAAGTAAATCTCAATCAGTTTGTCTTTAGCATGGACCTCAAGCTTCTCACCGACCAGTTGATGTGGCACTGAGTACAGATGCTTATCGTATTGCACATGGTAATCCACGTTTACCTTAACCTGCTTTATGTCAGTATATTCATAGGCATGTGTGGGCAGTGGTGATAAGGCTGGTTTGTCGATACTGTCGAACCATTCTTGTCGCGTGCCGTTAAGTTGTTTAAAGGGACGATTATTGACGTCAATTAACAAGGCGGATATGCATTGGTTAAGCTCAGCTAATGAGAAGAACGTATGGTGGCGCAGGCGCGCCAATATCCAACGCTCTATAATTTGAACGCCGACTTCTGCCTTGGCTTTATCTTGAGGTTTTCTAGGTCGTGCTGGCATGATGGCTACGCCATAATGCGCACCTAGTTGTTGATAACTGGGATTAAGATCAGGATCATAACGACACGCTTTAGTCACACCACTTTTTAAATTATCGGGTACGACTAACTGAGGAATGCCGCCGATAAATTCAAACGTACGGACATGACTTGCTAACCAGTCAGACAGTTTTTGTGACCAAGTGGCTTCGGCATAGGTGTAATTAGACGCACCGAGTACGGCTACGAAGATTTGAGCAAAGCGGATTTCACCGGTGTCGCCTTGAACAATGGGCATCGTTTGACCCGCGTAATCAACAAATAACTTGTCGCCTGCATGATGCACTTGGCGCATAGAACGTTTTTGTTTTTTTAACCAGGTTCGATACAGCCGTGAATACTGTGAGTAGCTATAATTGCGATTAGGATATTTCTGAGCGTATTCTTCCCATAATAAATACTGAGTCACGTATTTACCTTTTAGGTCTTTAAACACCTCTCGCCAGTCGGGCAATTCCATTTTAGAGGATGGCCGCGTATCGGCTTTAGGGTAAATAGCCTGTGCTAATTGAACATCATTTAACTGCTCAATAGCAGGCCAATCTAAACCTAATTCAGTCGCTTTACAGGTTATTTTTTGAACCGAACCTAGGCTTAGCCTAAGGCTATCTTTGATCTGACGTAAACTTAATTTAGCGGTTAACCGAAGTCTTAATATTTCTCTTAATTGTCGCATTGATAATCTCTTTGTTGGCATAACCCATCTCGTTTAAAACGAGAAAGGTTAGCAGGACGTTATCAATGTCTGAATCTTACCTGATCGTGAACACCTAATCTTATCCAAACGAAAAATCGTTCACGATGGATAAGATTCAGTGTTCACCATCAATAATATTAGGTGTTCACGATGGATAAGATTGGGTGTTCATGTTGCGTAAGAATACGCACATGCTTCGTGAGTGGACAGGAATTGAAAAAGCAAGTTCACATAGTGGTAGAAGATCGTTAATTACTAACATCATACATAAGCAAAAAAAATCAGTAAAAGTAGCTCAGAAAATTGCAGGTCACGTTAACCCGTCCACAACGATAATATATGAGGAGCCACCAGAATCTGATATTACATCAGCTCTCAAGAACTTATCCTATTAAGAAAAGACTGTGTTTCAGCACACCTGACTATCATCAGCAATCTTCAATTTCCTGCAATAACTTACGGATAGTGCATCTCTTCTTAATAATAAAAAATACGCTTGCTACAATTACAAGTATTGCGCCAATGACGAACGACCATCTCATGACGGTCGCATTTATAACAACCCATATAGTTACGGCTATACATAACGCGGCTAGCATAACTAATTGTTTATCAATATGCAGCTCTGCTTTAAATCGGTCTAGTTTTGGCAAAATTCTATACTCCTGTATTAATAAGTAATAGTGGAGGCTTTTTATTCAATATCACTTACCTCGATAAATCTAAAACACACACGTCTATTAGTCCCTGAAGTTCGGGGCGTAATGATTCGCATATTTTTTCCTTAAGTTCAGATGCAGATTTTATTTCATGTCTCTTTTTGCCTGCTACTGACACATCTTGTCCAAACCATAAAACTAAATATATTCCTTGTTCTGCTGCATTCGGGTGGTGTGAGTAGCGATCATAAAGCTGCTTCGTTGCCGCAGTGTAAAGTTCACGGTGCCACTGTCCTTTAACTTCAATGACAAGAACATTATGGTTTCCATCTATTGATGATTCTGCCGTTATATCACATCTCTCGCTATTAGCCATAAAGCGTTCAATTGGAAGATTAACATTTAGAGGGCTCAATCGCGGCTGTAAATGGTCTACTATTCTATTTCGAGCAGTATTTTCATCGATATGATTATCATCGACATAAAATGTATCCAAAGGGTCGGTTTCTATTCCCCTAACCCACTTTTGAAAATCGTCCAGTTTTTCAAGCATTAACATTCTCATGTCTTCAACAGAAGCTACCCTACTCCTATCAAACAGATCTACTATGGCTGCTGGGGTTGGCGCTATAAAGTCTCGTAACGCATTCTTTCGAGACGCCTCAAACTGAATGTGTTTTAAAGAGCTATAAAAGTTTACAAATCGTTTGTCACAAAGCAAGCGTGAGAGAACAGGGATACTACAATTAGGATCATCATCATCAATTTTCCAAACTATATCTGTTAAAAACCTATAAGCTTGTTCACTTTTAGGGTCTCCTGTTCCATAAGATGTTGGTAAATTTACTTTTGGCCATACCTCAATAAAGGCATCTAAAATTTTAAATATTTGTTCAGACTTTAGCTGTGGCCATGCTTGTATGTCATTATGGTTTAATCGACCTGCAATATTTTCAATAATGAGAAGTGTGTTAGAGCATTGTCGAAGTTCTTTCCAGACATATTCATTACCATCGCTAATAAAAAAAATGATCGTATAAACCAAAATTCTTTTTTCTTCAAATCTTCTTCTGTAATTGGTGGTGTCTTATAAATTTCATTGCATCGCTTATTTATGAGCTTTTTTAGTTTATGTTTGTCACCGAATTCTACACAAAGATTAAATAAGGTACTGACATCATGTATTCTCAAATTTGGAAATTTGATCAGCCATTCAATAGGTAAATGGCTTTTAAGCTGTGTAAATTCGGGTTTATATCGGAGCCAATCCACGTTTGAATAATGCCCCCCTTCTACATTTAGTTGTGGTTCAATATAAGTTCGCACAAACTCTTCTAAATCTTTTTCTGTAATGAAAAGATAGCGGTTTACTTCAGATTCAAAGGCATCACTTTCTTCTTGAGAAATGTCAGAATAGTGCATGTTAATATCAGTTTTTAGTGCTTGAAGTATCATTTTAGATAAAGAGCGAAGTGTTCCTGTTTCTCTAAAAATAGCTAAGCATGCTGCATGAAGTATGCGAATAATCTCAGGTCGCCTACTTTGAGATGCTAACTGAGAAAGTTCACTTAAAGTTGGTATGCTCGGCTCAAGAAATGGAACACAATTCCTTAATGCTCTTTCAGGCAAGTCGATATCATCAACATGCTCGAGTACTGTATTTGGTTCTGTAAGGTAATGATCTGCAAATAACCTTAACCAACCCATGTGTTGGCCACTCTCAATAAGCGATCTATTTTCCTTTAAATGCTCCAGGTTCTTTGCAACAATCTTTTTTTGTTTACTTTTTCGGGTACGCTCAAAACGAAATCGGGGTCTCCGTTCCCTTTTTAAGTGTTCTCTTGAAGATCTTTCTTTCATTGCCCACTCATGCATGAATTCTGGTTTCTGAGATGCTTGAACACGCATTTTTGACCTCAGTTTATCAATTCCCTTTTCCTTATTGTATATATCATGCATATGGAAAAATGCTCCCCATAGAGCTTGATTATTTAAAGAAAAAGACTCATCACTTAGTTTTAGAATATCTTTTTGTGATAGGTGTAAACCAGAATGACCGTAAGAATATCCAGAGAAGTATCTACGTAAATCTAGTATTTCCTTTTGTGTATTAACATTATTAAATGCCATGGACTGTATTTTTTGACGCAGGCTATCATTATAATGAAGAATTCTTACAGAATTGCTTTGTTCTTTTGATATAGTATCACTAAACTTTAGATCCTTTGTCCACGCCCATATGAGCTCTGCATCTTGGAAATTTTCATCTAATTCAAATAACCTATCCAACAATCGCCCTATTATTTTACTGATACCATTTTTACAGTAGCAGTGATAATGGCGATCTGGTTCACAAATACATTTGATATCTTTACTCAATTTATTTAAAAACCACTTAATATCGGTCATGCCAAATGAAGTAATTAGTTGGGTGATAAAATATTTTGAACCTATAACTCTAGAACGAGAACTACTTTCAGTTTCTGAATTTGGATAAAGCTTACTAAGATATTGTAAAAGAGCCTGAATGGTTACTCTATCAAAGGCTGTCACTCCTTGTTTCTCGACCATTCTCGAAGCCAGCTCCAAAGCTACTTTATCTTTTTGAGAAAGAAGCTGATTAAAAGCTTGTTTATAGTCCCAACTACTTATATCACTAAGACTTTGGTAGCTTAAAAAACGAATGTGAGCATACTGTTCCTTGTCTAATAAAAGTTCATTCAATTCTGTCTTAAAGTTGATAACTTCACTGGAACCTTGGAGAAGTTCAAGAATTAAACCTAGTAGGTGGTTAGTTTCAGATGTCGTCGATAACATTTTTTTGTTTCATCGACCGTATCTTGAGTAAAGAACCCTTTTATAGTAAAGCTACGCCATTCGTCACTTCTTCTAAAAAAGGGATCATCTGATGCTAGATCACTCAGGGCTGATAATAATCTTTTTTTCGATGAAGCTGAAAGCTGGGACGGATCTCCATTAGCTATAACTGCATATGGATCTACTGCAATAGCCATCTCTTCAATATCGATATTACCTAATGATGCCATCCATCCTAACAAGCCACGCAGTTCATCACGAATTACACCATTAGGAGCGATGATCGAAAAGCTTCGTTTCAATGTAAGTTGGTCATGAGTATCACTGATTCTTCTAACCAGATAATTTGCAGCACAATATTCAGCAACTACTCTGTGTACAGGCTCAAATAATAAAGAAGTCCCAGCTAATTTAACCAGTTGAGTATCCAAGATAAATTTTAATTTATCTTGTTCTACCGAACTAATAGAATATAGATAAGGAAAGCTTCGGTTTTCACTTGCTTCCATAGTTGTGACGCCAACGGCTCCAGACAAAAGTATTTTGGCAAAAACTTCCTCTGTAAGAGATATAATTTCATTTAGAGGAGGCCTGCTATTTTTAGGCAAGTTTTCATTACTCTCTCTCGCTAACCCTAGTATAGCATCACGAAATATACCTTGTTTGGATTCAAATTCTCTGTTGTTTTGAATATAGGCAGATGCAAACAATTCTAGAAATAGGGGATTTCCTAATAATGGTTCAAGATCAAAATCATCTACTTGTGATAGGAAAGTATCGAAACTCTCATTTGGAAGCATATTTTCAAAAAGTGATTGCTGCTCAGAAATACTAAAAGGCAAAAGACGAACAGATTTTGACTCTTGCCCTAGAAAGTCTTGAATAAGTCTCTTGTTACGTAAATCATCCCATTCACTGGAACGACTTGCGAAAATAATCCGTTTGGGCTGAAGCCCTGAAATTTTACTAAGGATAATTTCAATCGCTGAAGAATCAATTCTTGCTACTTCATCCATACCATCGATGATCAATGTAGCTTGAGAAGG
Organism: Methylophaga sp.; assembly: GCA_002733715.2. GTDB lineage: Bacteria > Pseudomonadota > Gammaproteobacteria > Nitrosococcales > Methylophagaceae. The sequence continues at coordinate 9,358 of NVWQ02000010.1, read as the reverse complement.
TAAATTATTTTGATGACGGAAAACTGCAGCTCGCCAAATTTGTGTTCCAAGCTTAATTGCAAGGTTTTCAAGAAGCCGCGTTTTCCCAGCACCTGGTTCTGCGAGGACTACGATACAATCTGAAATGGATAGTAAATCCTCCTCATGGATTGAATAATCATCAAATTGTAAATGTCGTTCTACATACATGGAAATTGGCCTTATTTTTAATTTCAAAAGCTCCTATTATTTTAAAAGTGCCCTATATTTATAAAAATACTACAAAATGTAATTGTCCAATGATTCTGCATTTTTTAAAAATAGTGGGTGTGAAAAAGGATCTTGTTGAGTATCTGTGGCAATAGAATGCATTTTCACAAAATATTTAATCATAGAAGCTCTTAGGTTTACAGAGAAATCCTCACTATATCCATAGTCACTCAAAACCAACTTTCTTTGCTTTGTATCCAATTTAGGATGGGCGCTAAGATCTAAACTCATAATTGAATGCCAGTCATGATCATCTAATAAATTAATGTCACTTTTGCCTTTAATAACTATCTTTTTAATCCGTGACAGATTAAAATCCCTAAACTCTCCATGTTCTTTGGAAAATGCTCTTAAGTGCCAACGGATTCCATTAAAAGCGATTGCATGTGGGTGAAGCGTTCTTGTCAGTCCTCTTGGGTGTTTTAGCGAGCAATACTTTACCGTTAAGCTGTCACCATTTTTTATGGCTATTGATACTTTTCTTATAACATCATTATTAACAGAATTATAGGTCAATGGAAGAATCTCAATAGCACTGCTATTCCAAAGTTCCGCATTGTATATTGTCCTAAATGTTATTATATGAGCATGATATACATCCCAATCAGTTGATATATATCGTGGCTTGAACCCATCTTTTACGATGAACAGCTTCAGTGATGCATTATATTCAAACTGTTCGGGGCAATGTTCTTTGTATGCATTAAACTCTTTTAAAGCATTACTCCAACTCACACCAAATAACTTCACTAAAATAGTCGCGTTTATAATACCTTCCCAATAGGCTACTGTTTCAATTATTTCAAAACGTCTTCTTTGTTTTTGGGTTATTTTTTTAATCATCATTTTAATGTGATCCAAGAATGGGGAATATGATGGGCGCTCATTCTTTCTTGAGTGAAGCCAACTTCCATATTTTCTATAAAACAAACATGCTCTTCTAACGATTTATACTTTACGATCTGATTACGCTTCAAAGTAAACTCCTCTATTTGTTTGTTATAAAGTGTCGTATTGCCTTTGATCTTCTTGCTCTGTACCTCTGAAATATCAGGTAATAACAAAAAATCACTTTTTGCTTCAACACCAATTGAAATTCCTTTCAAATCATAATCACCAAAATAACCTGTTTTTAGCTGAAATTGTGTTTTCCATTTTTTTGCTAGCTTTTCAGTGTTAGCTATAGAGAGCTTAGCCCCATTTTTTTGTGTTGGTCCACCACGCCATAAGTACAAAGTTTTTTCGGGCATACTGGGTAATATAACGTCATTTAACCTTTTAAATGTCTCTAAGTTTTCAACAAGAATCAGGTGATCAGCATCAATCAAATTTACATCTGGTATATTAATTTGAATATGTCCCAAGCCAAATGGGGTGAGCTTTATATTATTAATTTCACACCCTTCTGTTAATACTTTGATACATACGGGTGATGCAAATACAGCTTCTCTGCTGTGCTTTTCATCAACATGGTCAATTGCTACATCATTCCTTGAACCACTAAAAGAAAGTATATTAGCGTAATCAATACCCTCCGCAGATAGAATTATTTTTAAAGTGTCCACATCCCCGGAATTATATAAATAACATTTTTGAGCCTGATTATATTTTCCAATACCAAATTTACTCGATAAATACTTAGCTGCCACTGTCTTGTTTTTTTGCCTAACCCCATTTTGGATAATATCCATTGCTATTTTGATTGCCGGCTTACTAAGCATTAGCTCCTCCCAGATAAAGAGTATTTATCATTTCACTGTCAATTGATTTTGGAGCCAAAATAATATCCTGGATAATGACGTTTCCTGAGTAGTCCTTATCCTTTTTGGTTATTATTTTGTACTGGAATTTTGCTCGCAATCTAATTCCACCTATACGCCTGTTAGTTTGAAGTGCATTCAATAACTTGTATATCCAAAATTGAGGATCAATCTCGCCAGGATCAGAAAAACGATTTAGAGCATTACTTGCAAATTGTGCTTTTTGAGAAGTAAGAGTCTGTTCAATAAATGTTAAAAAAAGTTTTTCAGACAAAGCTGTTTGACGTTTAACTTTATCTAAATCACCGTCAGAACAGCTACTCCTTTGTCTTTGATACCGCCCTTCACTATTAGGCTTTACTTTTAGTTGACTTAATATATGTGCATAGGCATCAAAAAACTCTGAATTATCATAGTCAATATTTGTGGTTATTTTTAACGGTGAGCTCATACATAGTGAATCACATTCATATGCTTTCTGCATGGTATTATCAAAGTGTTCTGTTGGGTTTGATTTTAAATAACTATTTAGGGTTCGTAACTTTTCAGTTCTTATTTCCTGCTCTCTAACCCGGTATGCAAATTCTTTTAATAGTTTTAAGGTTCGGGTTGCTTTATCAAAGAATCCCATTGTTCTGCCTTTTAGAATGATGATTAGATCAGACATCATGGCGTCAGCACGAAACTGTTCGGATTCTAAAAATAGTACCACCTCATAATAGCTTTTTTTAAGCCGCTCCAACTCATCTTGGTAATACTGGTTTTCCAATATCCGTTCATTACCATATTCTTGTTTTCCGTAGCTTAATTGAGCACGGTTAAACAGTTCATCTGCTGTATTGTTGAACCGTTGAGTGATAGCAATAAATAGTTTATTTAATTCCTTCCTATATCTTGGTATGGAAGCAGTTTTAACATTAATGACCGCCTCCTTGTATGCTTCAAATATATGCTGTATTTTATTTATTTCAGCCCCAATATCAGAGTTTAGATAAGAAATCGTATCTTGGCGTAAGCCTTTATCTATTAATCTGCTGAAATCACTATCAAGATAATATGTATTTTCGCTAACCGGAATTAATAGTTGTAGATTTAACAGTTGTCCTAGTTGACTGCTAACGCTTTTTTTATTCTCATCAATAATGACTTCATCTTCGCTATCATAAAGTGCAGCGATTAAATCTCGGGCGTTGTACATGCTCTCGATTAAAGCTACTACGGGGTGCTTCTGTTCCATTTAGAGCATCCCTCTTTGCTCTTGTGACACTTCTGCCGGTTCAGCCTGATAGAGGAGGTTCTGCTCAACAATAAAAAGAAGGGATTGTTGGATCAGCTCTAACTTTCCTGTGAATTGATATTGTCTTTTATGCCGATCCACCAAAATCATTACTTTATCTTTTTTCTGTAGCCTATCAAAAAGTTTTTCTGCTAATTGCACCACATCAATATTAGAACTAACTTTCAGTATTGCTCTTAACTTTTCTTGCAATGATTGATTATATGTGAGTGCATTTACAGTATCTGAGAAGTTAATCTTATCACCCGCTTGAATGTATATATCCTGTTGACTAACTTCTGCAAAAAAATCTAGCCACGACAAGATGTATCGTGCATCGTGTACGATATATTTAAAATATATTTTTGCTTCCGACTTTTCTTTATCATCTAAAGTCGCATTTACAGCGTAAAAGGTATTGCCGCTCTCAGACTGAATCAGGCGTCTTTCGAGTGACAATAGTGTGGTTTCAATTTGTACCAACAGCTCGTCATTTTGGACCAACCGTTGAAAAAATGAAGGGTGTGAATAAGCACAAATCACTTCACCACTAAGTAAAAGTTGAGATATTTGACTATTGTAATTCATTTCAAGGTCCGTTAATTATTCATAAATGAAACGGAATTAAGATCATCTTCAGTGATGATTTCACCTAACTCAATTTGTTTATTTTCAGTTTCGTACAATTCGTAAGTTTTGTCGAAAAGCTCGTAGATATGCTCATCCACATTGGGACATGCAGAAATCAAATGTATGTTGTTATCATTCAGCAACGACAATAGTATTTCGATATTCTTTTTACTGATCTCAGTAAGCTCATCTAATGCCCACACAAACTGAACATCATGATTTCTTCTTACCATATTTACAAAACCAATAAAAAGAACGACGAGGATCAAATAAGACAAAGCATTAGATGATGCCTGTGAAAGTTGTTTTTTAGATTTAACACGCCTCTCCACTCCTTTGTCGTAAAAGCGGATTCTAAAATCAATATGATCTGCCAGATCATTTATGCTCAATTGTTCATCATTAGAATTTTCGACATAATCTTCTATCATCTCAAACAATTCAGCACTCGGTAATTGAGGCTTTCTATGTTCTAGCTTGTAATTCTTTAGCTCGAATTCTTTCCATGACGAATATGCGTCACTTAGCTTTTTCATATCCTTCCAGGTTTGCGTATCTGTCAAACTAAAATACACGACCGCAGTAAGAGATTGTAACGATTCAAAGCTAGACACTTGTTCCATGTGTGTATCTAGCTGTTTGCTAAACTTGGTTATTTTTTTGCTGAAGTTACTGATGTAATCTACATAGTTATTCAGCTTATCAAGGTCGTTAAGACTATTTCGTAAGATACGGACATCGTTATCTTGTGGGCTGTTTCCATGGCTATTTTCAAGATAATCAAGAATAAGTGTGGCCACTTCTATAAGATTGTTTTCATTACGTGAATTGTTGATCCAGTAATTATGCAAGGATGTGCCTTTGCTTTCATCACTTAAAAATATGCTTTTTAAAGGGATAAGTAAGCTACTAAGCTGTGAAAATGATATTTCCTGCTTTTCAACAGCATCTTGATGAATGCTGCTAAGCTGTTCAGGTGATATGTTTTCCCCCAGAGAGTAGTCCATTCCTTCTTCATTTAATGAAATAACAGATTGTGTTTTACGCTGTAGCTCAATTAACATCGAATGTTGGTTTCTTGTTTTTTCTTTTCTAACATTGAATTCTTTCTCTAAACTCAATAAGGCTTTATCTGCGTTGAATAAATCGTTCCTCGCATTAGAATAAGCAACTTTAGATTGTGTTAATCTACCAGACAACTCCTTCTTATCTCGCTTAAATGCCTTGGTTTTTGGATATTCACTATTCATGAATTTATTGTATGCTGCTACCGTGATACTAAGCGACTCTAGATCTTCCACAGATTTTTTTAGCGAGTCAATCCGTTGTTCGAGTAATGTTAATTTAGCAGGGTCTATGCCTTTTTTAGAGAGATTGGTATCACGAATCTCTTGCAGTTCATTAATAGCTTTTTCTTTTCTATCACCTAATGTGTCCATATCAGATTGAATAGATCTTTTGGCCTCTTCATTCCTTGATTTAATATTCGTTAGTGTCAAGTTGTAATCATCTATCAATGACTGCCGTTCTAATCTATGTTTTTCACCTACATCACTTAAGTTTAATGTCGCAGTCTCTATCTTGATTTCTATTTCTTTAAGTTCAGTATCACCATCTTTTCTAACATTTTTTATCCAATTCTCGATGTCTTTTTGAATATATTCAGATTGTTTATCCAGCGCTTCTCGTTGCGGCTTTAATTTACGCAATAACGAATTAGTATTGGCAAGAACATCTTTAGACTTCTTCCATTTTGTATAGGATGAATTCAGAATATTTTCATGTTTTGTTAGTAATGATTCAATACTTTCCAGTTCTTGCACTTGTTTGTCTTTTTCAGACTCCAGAAGAACAATGTCGAATGTAGATGGTTCAGGCAACGCACTAGTATCAATGGATATTCCGAATAACAAATTATCATCATCATTGATGATATGTGGATCAAGCTTATAGTTGGTTAGCACCTCTTCTTTAACAACCTTGCCGAACGTATCCTCCCAACCTTTCACATTTGTTTTAAGAAAATTTAATAGGCTATTTTGATGGCTATTTAATTTTTTATCTATTTCTCCTAATTCATCCAATACATCATTCCGTTTTTGCTCGATATCATCGAATTTGCCATCCTGTTTTTGATGGTCTTGTTTATTAACATCAACAGTTTGATTTTGTTCTTCTATTATTTCTAAATACTCACTTCTTTTATTGGTCAGTGTTTCTATACTATCATTCACTTGATCTTGAAGATCGCTCAATTCTTTAGGTACAACTGGATTATCAATCCTAGTAGTAATACGCTGTGAATCCAGTTCTAAATCGCTTATTTTAGTGGTAATTGGCAATATGTCTTGCTGATGATTGTTATCCATAATCGAAAGCTGATCAACGTGCTGTTGCTGCATACCGTGAATTTCAGATTGCTGCTTAGAACTAAGTTCAGCTAACTGCACTTTATAGTTCATCCATTCACTCTCAAATTGTGCGATTACTTCATTTTTTTTGTTGGTGTGCCACGATTCTATATTTTCAGATTCAGCATTCAGTTGCTTTAAGCTATTTTCTGCAAGCTTAAATGAGCTTTTATGTTGGCCAAGTTTATTTATCCTACTTTGATAGTTAGAGCCAATGGTTGTTTCATATTCTTTTTTACAAGACTCTAGCGTGTCTAGTTTTGCTTGAACGGAATTAAGTTTAGTTTTTAAAACTTCTTTCTCAGCACTATATTTTCCCTCTGATTCCTGTGCTCTTTTTTTTCCAGTGTTAATTTCGGCTACCGATGCGTCATACTCAGATTGATCATCTATTATTTGTTGTTTAATTTTAGCTTTAAGTGAAGCCGCTTTTTCTGCAACAAGGGGGATTAACCCACTATTAAACTTATACTCTTCATACGAGTCTTTAATTTGCTTTATAAGCTCAGGCTTAACGCTTGAGTTTAGTCGGTTTTGTGCTTGATACTCCTTAACCCAACTTTGTAACTGGCCTTTATCGACCTTGAAGTTTTTTAAACTTTCTGCAGCGTCATTAGGAATATCATTGTGTGCCCATCCCTCAATTATCTTACATAAAACAGTGAAGTCGGCAGATCGATTCAACATACCGCTAAATAAGTCATGTAAACGTGACATTCTCGCACCTGCTGGCACCATTGAAAAATGAGTCTGGCCCTTAACGGTCCCATCAAGAAGAACACTTCGATAAAGCTCATAAGTTCGAGGTGAGTAGTTACGGATGTTTTTCTGTGTTAACCGTTGAATAAATGTGTCGCGCGATATAGGAGTATTATTATCGTCATCAAAAAACAGCTCATCATTGTAATTGGTGTCAATGAAGTATCGACACAATCCTTCTTCTGTATTTTTATCAGGGAGAAAAACAGCACACTTTAAATTACCTTGAGCTTTATACTCAAAAATCACATAAGAACCATCTCTAGGTAAATATCTCCCACTAAATCCTTTGTGATTCATATCTATATTATGTTGAATCCCTAGTTTTGTTGGCCTCTCACCATAAAATATGACAGGAAGCTTAATAAGACTTGTTTTTCCTAGCCCATTGTCTCCAGTAATGTTGGTTTGACCATGAAGATCGATAATGTAGCGCTTTCCAGGAAGGTAGCTATCTATAAGTATAATTCTAGTTAGCCCAGAGTTGATGGCCCCCATGAAACACCTCATTCGTTTATGGTTTATTTTAATGTAGTATATATCATATATCAAAACAACATATATTGTAACAATATATATTGTTATTTGTGTAATGGCTAAGTAAAGTTGACTACATATACTGGCAGACTTGCCGAGTTCATTGATAAAGTGCCGTTACATTGATCAAGCCCAACCTATATGTAAACCTCTATATTCTTTGGTTCATTACTTGCTAATCTGAGTAGATTCATAAAATGAAAAAGGAATGATCAGGCTTTAAGTGTTTGAGTAATTGGAACGATGTTGTGCGGACTGCCTAGTTGAACAAATGCGCTAAACTGTTCTTCAATGAGCTCTTCAAAGTATACAAAGATAACCTTATTACTCTTATTGTTAGCAATATCTTCAAGAGAATGAATAGTCATGCTATTCGATTCTACATGAAGAGCTACTACCATTATTCTCAAATCTTGAGTGCTTGTTACCGTGAGAAACTTAAAAAGTTCAGACCAATCAAATCTAGATAGAAACTCTACTGGCTCCCGCTTATCTTCAATAAGTGTTTTCATGATTCTATAAGCAAGAATATCGGAATAAGTAAAGTACGAGCGATGTGGTTTGGGATCAAGTTTATTTCGCCAATAACGAAATCGCTCTTTACTCAAGCCGAGTATATCTCTGACTAGATGGGGTTTATAACCTCTTGTTTCAGTCTTCATAATCACCTCACTTATCCTAATCATATCAAAAGGTGTAATAAACAACACACTTTAATGTTATCTATTCCCTTATTTACTGTGATTGTATATAAGTAGTCTAAGTAGTCATTAACCTTTTGATTTATCTCTATGTTGGAAAGTCTAAAAATGTATGAGTTAAAAAATATTAAACGGGTTCAAAGCGTTACTTCGAATACTTTGCTCCCCGTACAACAAGTCAGATCTGCTTCAAAAATATTACGCAGTGCGGACTGCTATCAGCAACGGTTTATCAAGTTTACCGACATAGGTATTTTTCATAGTTATTCGGAGCTTCTTCATGCATCTTTATTGGAAGCGGATCCAAATGTCTCAAGCTTTACGCCGCAGCCATTATCTCTGCTTATCAAAGGAAAGAGAAGATATGTCCCTGACTGTTATTACGTAAAGTCAGGTAAGAGGTATGTCGTAGAGCTTAAACCTTCAGGTGATTTTAATGAAGAATTAAAAGTTCCTCTGGAATTATTTTTTGATTACCACAACATAAAGTTTGAGGTTATATCAAATGAATCTATTCTTGAAAATGAAATGATTGCACTCAACTGGCTGCATATTATTAGGACTTTAATTAGCGCTGTATTGGAAAATACCGAAACAGAAGAAATTGGATTGTGGGAAGAGTTTCTTCTGGAACAGAAGAAAACAATAGGTGACATTATTTCAATCGGTAACAGAATTAATGGACGAGCTCGGGAAATTTCACTGTTTAGATTAGTTCACAGAGGAAAGTTGAAAATTGATTTTAATGATCGTGAAATTGGACTAGATACAGAGGTATCTCTATGCAAATGACATGGAAACAACGTCTTGAAACTCAACCAAACTTAATGTCATTTGAGTCATGGCCTTATATAGAAATAGATCTACTCCCACTTTCTAAACGAAAACAGTTTCTTAGAAATAAGCGAATCATTGCTAAAGTTCTCACTGGATGTAGTGGACTTCCCAGATTTTGCTAGACACTTTTAACAGTTACAATGTAACTTCAAACAGAGGTGTTTATGAGCAAAGGAAAACGTTATACCCAAGAGTTTA
>NVWQ02000009.1 GCA_002733715.2 Methylophaga sp. | reverse complement strand
TGCGGAAATTACAAGCGATAACTTGACTGATCGTGAACACTTAGTGTAAAAATACGCCAAGCCCAATGTCTGGTTTGTTAGGTGTTCACGATCATAAGATTGGGTGTTCACGTTCGTAAGAATACGCACTCATCCGAATAGCGCCATGTTTTTCGTGAATTATTATACCTTGGCATATTACACCTCATCTTTGTTGTTAGATTTTGGTGTCTACTTTAACGGGGGATGATCACGGTCAAGTGGATTTGATTGTTATACGATTGCATACTTCATTTTATAACCACCTGTGATCTCAAAACCATTCGCTTGATAAAATTTCACTGTTCGATCAAATTCAGGTAGAGGTGGCGTACACAATTCTAGCCTTTTCCATTGCTTATTTTTAGCAAAATTAACGATTTCATTAATAAGCTCTCTGCCTATATCTTGAGATCTATAATTAGGCATAACATAAAACTCTTGGATAATACCAAATGAACCTTCAGCGTATAGTGAATGACTTTCACATAAAGCACCAAACCCAATTATTTTATTTTCGTCAAAAGCCGCAATTACATTATATAGACCATTAGAAACATAAGTTTGGCATAAACTTAAGGCTAATGGCACATCAACATCAAAGTGCTTTATTCCAGTACGCTCAATAATTTCATTAGTAAGACACACCGCAAGTTTAGCTATTTCTTCAGATTGTGAATTATCGATGATCTTGTATTTCATATGATGCTTAATCCTTGTAGCGTATAACGCCTGCTTCACCGGCAGTCAGCGTGCAAGCAATTGTTATAGCTTTTTTTCATAAAACAGTACTAATTTTGAGTTTTGTATATTTTGTTTAAACTTTTTATAGCCTAGCTTCTCATAAACATATATTGCTTTTGAATTTGTTTTATATACATCTAGCCATATATGATTGCTCTTTAATTCTCTAATACAGTGACTTTCTAAAGAAATCATTGCTTCTTGACCTTTCCCTAGATATTTTTCATCAATTAGTATTCTCTTCAACTGCACTGTTTTTGATTGTTTTTCTTTACAAAGAATAATGTAACCTGCAAGTAGGCCAGATGTGCTTATTATGCTTAGATAAATAACACTGTCCTTTTTAAAATCAATCTCGTGTGTTTCAAGTGATTTAATACTTAGAAACTCACCGATATGACTTTGGTAACCCATTTCATATATGTTTTTTAATTCTTTGAAATGGGTATTTCTAATACTTGTCATTTTTTACGGTCAACTGAAAGTAATTTGTTAAAAGGGTGTGCTATTTGATACTGCATTAGATATAGCCTCACCAAGCTTTTTGTGTTGTTCGTCATCTAAATGAATACCATCTACTTTACTTGCTTCAGTAACACTTCCTGCATCAAAATAATAAACCGAATTTTCTTTAGCAATTTTTTCAAGCTCTTCCGCTAAACCTTTTGACCTGTTTTCAGAATCTTTAAATTTATTGGAAATAACACCCTTTGGCTTAATAATTTTTGGTGGCGCTATAATCATTATTTCCGGCACTAACATCCCAGGTTCAATGGGTGCTTGACGAATAATATTAATCAATTTTACTGTACCTTGAGCTGATAGCCATGCATTATTTTCATGTGTACACTGAAAATCATTTGTACCTAGCATCAAAATGACTAGTTTTAACGGTGAGTTCATTTCAATAACTTGCGCTAAACTTTGCGAGCCATCCCGACCTTCTTTATATGGATCGCTCCATACTGTCCTCCTGCCATTGAGACAATTCTCGATAACACGAACATTATTGCCTCTTGTATTTAGAGCACTTTCAAAAACTCCAGTCCATCTTTTTTCAAAAGGTAGCCGTTTTCTTGTATTGGGGATAATTCCCCAAGTAAGGGAATCCGAATACACGAGAATTTGCTTTATGTTGTTTGCCATTCACGAATTATAAAGCATAACCACACAACCATGTGATGATTGTGGTATGTGTGAAGTACCAATGGGATTATTGATGAAGGTTCCTTCACGATGATCATCTCTACCATCGTTGAATATACCTGAAATCACGTATATTTGCTCTGGACCTGTTTCGTGTTTATCAATTCCTGGAAATTTTGAACCAGGGCTGAACTCAAAAATAATTGCTTTTTTCCCATTTCCACCTTCCCAAACAGTACGTTCTGATATACCTTCTGCGAATTTATTACCTTGTATTTTTTTCCAATTTTTTGAGGTAATCCCTTTAAAATTTAGTTCTTCTTTCATATAAAGCCCCTATATTTAGTTTGCGCGCAAATCAAACATACAAGACCAGACCTGGCGCGTCAACTACTTTGTGTGCATAATATATTTATTGCCACTATTTAGGAGTCTATTTTGACAACACAATCTTTTAATTTTACAAAAATGGTTTGCTTTTCTCTGTATTCAACATCCAATGCAATGATCCGTGAGTACAGACCTCAACTAGATGAATTTAAACTTACATATCCTCAGTTCTTAGTGATGATGAGCTTGTGGAATAAGGACTCTGTTTCTATCAAGGAACTAACCAAGAAAATTCTTCTTGATGCAGCCACATTGACTGCAATTTTGAAAAGGCTAAAAAATAAGAAGTATATCCAAATTAATCTGTCACATTTAGATAAAAGAGCTAAAGTAATTAAACTAACTAAACTGGGTAAGAGCTTGAGGGATAAAACATCACATATATTTGAAGATATGGAATGTAGAATTAAACTAAGCTCCAATGAACAGAAACAACTAATAAGTGTTTGTAATAATATTCTGTCTCGCTTAACTTAATTTTTTAAACATAACGCCCAATTAACAGGCTAAAAATTGTGGGCCAAACTGAGCGAAGCGAAAAGAGCCTGAGTTTTCGCAGAATCCCTGACTCCAGTCAGGGAAGATAAATTTACGCCCCAGCGTAAAAATTATCGGCTCTGTTCTGTGCGCCTTAGCGTGCAGAATTGTCCTCGTTCAGAGGGCAACCTACAAGCATGGCAGCGCCCAAGCGCTGACAAGTATTGAATGTTCCCTAGAACATTTGATGCGTTGCTTGTGTTCGTCGTCGAAGGCAGCCCTAGCTGGCGCTCGACTCCCGAGGTTGATGTGAAGCGTTCAGCGAAACCCGCAGGGGTAAAAAAGAATTTATCGCTAGATAAGTGCTTTTGCAACCAGTAACATCGGGAGTCGAGCGCCAGCGGAGACGACGAACGGGTGAATTTTATAATGTGCAGCATGTTCAGTGCTGCAGTTTATAAAAGAGGGCGTTAGCCTTAACCAAGTACTGGACGTTCAGGGAAGTGCTGTGAGGTGAATTGGCTTTTCATCGGGCGTTCAGCACGATTATAAAGACAAGAGGATGGCTCCTTTTTCATATTAGTGCCCTAGCAATAATATGAGTTTATTTATCATTGGCGAGCTTCTTCCTTATCCCCCAATAGATGAATAACATGGGGGAACGCACTGGAAGATCTGTATTTTCCATTGTGTTCATCGACGTTTTCATCGGATCAAATGTTTTTCAGGCTTTGGTGGCCAATTATTTAAGCTAAAAACAGGCAGTTTTTGTCGATGCTTGTCTTGTATTTTTACACGTTCGCCTGCCACGGGAACGGATTCAATTAAGTTAAAAAGTCGTTTAAGGCGAGTGGCAAATTCTGGGGATGGGCAAACATAATGCACACTCTGATATTGCCCTTGTTTGATAGCTTGTAAGTAATAAGAAAAAATCGCTTCATAACGCTTTTTAGTTTTAACGGTTCTTTCTAGTTCTACTGCAATTATTTGTTCATTTAAACTGGTGACAATGGCATCAGGTCGTTTGCCAATTTGTCTGGGTAATAGACTTCCCAAATACCAGTTTTGCCAGCCTGCTTGTTCTGCATTGAGTCTGGCTTGTTGTAAATCAAGATGATGTTGCATCATCACTGGCTTTATTTTTGATGGTTGAAAATAAGGCCTGTTCTGCATGACTTCATCTTGTTGCCATGCCATTAATAATCCATCTGGGGTAATGCCCCATATTTTGTATTTTAGGTCTTCTACATAGTAAACCTTTATTAAGTGCTGTTGTTCAAGCCTTGATAAGGTTTTGTATGTCGCTGAGATGGACAGGTTAAGCCATTGTGCCATCATGGGTGCTGCACTCCATGTTTCATCTCTTAACAGCGTGAGTAGGCGTTGTTGTTTGTCTGCCGTTCGCTGTTGCCTTTCTTGATAGTTACTAATCAACATCCAGTAATCCTTCACTGAAGGTTTTTGAGTTTGTGGGTGTTGAACTGTCTTGATGTTTTTCTACGCTATCTGAAGTAAATTGAGTCGGTTGTAGCCATTTTGATTGCTTGGTTACGCTGATAGGTGATGTAAATACAAAGTCAGCTAGTCCATTGCCAAACAATACTGCACAGCCTGAAGGTAAGGATTGCAGCATATTGGTATCAATTAAACAGCGCTCAGCTTGCCTTAATGTTCTTTCTGATGTTTTTAATTCGGTTAGTGCGGTATTGGTGTCAAAGCGTCGAGATTCCTGATCAACTTGTATTTTGCCACTCATTCTAGCTAGCCAATCAGCCGTGTCAGGATCGTTTACTTTATAGGTGAGTTTGATTGAACAGTTTTCATTGATTGATGATACGACTGAATCAGGATTAATATCATTGGGGCAGTCTTTTAGATCGCCTAAGCTTTGATGCGCTAAGATGACATGTGCATGCTTATCTCTAATAGCACCTAATGCTTCTAAAGTAGGTCGGCTAATCAGGTATTTAAACTCATCTAGGAAAATACAGACATGTCGGGCTCCTTCCCTGTTTCTGCTTTCACAAGATTGGATAACGGCTAATACAAACATTCTTTGTAGTTTTAGTATACGAGGATTACGCATTGATCCACGTACGTAAATCACTGCACCATCTTTGATGGCTTTATCAAGATCTAATCCACCATTGATATTCACTACGGGTAGTGAAGCAACTTCTTCAAGATCATCTTTAAACTTGGGGGCATTTTCTAAAGCTTCGTTATTTTCACTAAAGAACTGAACTGCTTGTTCGGGAAAGCTATTGCTTTCTGTCTTAGTGGTTGAAAATAAACGAGCTGCTTTTCTGTCATTCAATCGGTAGAAGTCTGCATCTGTGCCTTTTTCAGATAGGCCAAAAGCTGCACCGAGTACTTCTTCTATCTGCATAGGTGATTTGTTTAGTATAGGGTTCCATTGTCCAGATTCACCTGTTAGGTCGATATGATAAAACGGTACTTGTGCATCATTGGCTGCTTGTCCTAATACATGAGGCAAGTATTCATCTTCTTTGGGATCAATTACGATAACAGCTTCACCTAGCAATGCTGCTTGTGTAAGCATCACACCTGCGGCAACGCCTTTTCCTGAACCTGTGGTGCCTACTAAATCGATATGGCTTGATAGCCATTTATCACGTGGAATAAATATAGGTTCCTTATTTGCAGATTTTCCAATAAACATTTGGTTTTGTTTGAAATATTTTTCAACCTTATAAGCTGCTCTTTGTTTGGGTAGGATATCTTCAAGGTTTCTGATATCGGTATTGGTATCACGTTTTAACGATGTGGTTTTATGAAATTTATCTTTCACACCATCAAACCATGATGCTGCTTTTCTGTAAAAGAAGAAGGCAGAAATGCCTGAAATAACAAATCCACTGGCATAGGCATAGAGATGCTTGATAGGTAAGGCATACGTTTTTTGCCAGAGTGCTTGTGACCATTCAGGTAAGAATATATACAGTATTGGTTGGGCAATAATGGTGAGTACGGCAATCACAAAAAAGAGCGTAGCTAGACCTCTATTCTTATTCTTTGTGAATACTGACAAAATAAAAAACCATCCACCGATTATTCCAAATATCCACCAGAAACTAAAGACGGTTGTTACCCAATGGTAAAATCCTAGATCGATGTAATATTCCAGAAAGCTCAGTAATTGATTAATTTTCATGGTTAGCTCTCCTTTGCTCTTCGATTTGACGTTGAATTCTTTCTTCGGCTAATTGGTTTGATCGTGCTACTGCAAGCTCATTTTTATGCCTAGCTTCACGCTCAGTTTGCATTTGGATTGCTTTAGCGGGAATGAAGTCACCAGCAAGATAGCTTTTAAGCAGGGTTCGAAAATAGCCAACGGGATTATTGATATTGTCAATTTGACCTGAAAGCTCATCGAGCAATAGCTGGGCAGGCTCATGATCAATCTGAGATATCAAAGATGTTATGGATGCTTGGTGTTTACTGCTGAGCTTGTGCGACCAAATAAACTTTTCTGTTGTTGTAGTTGTTTTATTAGTTATTTGTTTACTTGGTATTGTTTGTATATTTAGTAGTGGAGGATTTACACGTGCCGGTAAATCACGTGTCGGTTTTACCGACACGGTCTTTTCAGCCTTTATTTTTATTGCTTCATTTATTAAGGAATCAAAATACCCATCATAGGGTAATTCATATACGATATATTCAGGAGAGGAAAATCGCCCATGTTCAGATCTGACCTGATTTTTAACAATATAGTTATACTTAATTAACTCTTGTATTATCCGCCGCACTTTATCTTTTCCAGCTGGGCTACTATTTATTAAGTGGGTAAAAATTACGATCCAATCATCAGGCTTAACCAGCAAAAATATGAGGAGGCCTCTTGCTTCCCAGCTAAGGCGATCATCCTCAGCAATGAAGCGATGAATTTGAGTGTAATTATTTGATTTTTCAATTCTGAAAATAGTGGTCGATTTATTCCTATTCATTGCTTGTCACCTCACCATCAATTATCTTGGCGATACCCTCCGTTTTGAAATAAATACGTCGGCCTAGTTTTCGTTTAGTTAAGTTAATAACTGTTGATAAGTCTGACCGGATACGCAGTGATACCCTCAACCCTTCGCTTGATCGGTTTAGCGTCTCTGCTAATGCCTCTAGCGTCATTAATGGACCATATTTTTCTTGCAATAAATTAATCGTGGTTTTCATTATTTGCTCTTCCTTTTGGCTACTTACTACTTAGGAAGTATTGTTCATATTTCAAGATCAAAGCGAGATAGGTTTTTATATTAATTTCAAAATAAAACGGAACTTTGTTAAACTTCAATGATGTACAATAGAATTATTGCAAAAAAAAAGCGAAATAAACCTTTCCCGACACAAGAGTTCAGAGCGAAATCATTCGCCCGCGAATTAAAGGTTCTATTATTTCCTGACGAAGACCGAGTAAACCTTAAAAAGCAGGAATATCGTAAATATATTGATGCATTAAATGAGGCGATGTTCAAGGCGGAAGTAGACTTTTCATATAAAATTAACGGTAAGTCTAAAACCTCTGATGAATTTATATCGAAATCTAGGCTCAGTGATTGGTGGCACGGAAAATCAATTCCTGAGCCAAAAAAACAAGTTGATATTGAAAAAGCTTTCCCTAACCTTGCTGCTAAATGGTTTGACCGCTGCAATTTTTCTAATCGTTTTCAGCTACATCTTGCGACCTTAGACTTACATTATATCGATAGCAAGGACAGTAATTATGCCCATAATGAAGCATCTTCTATTATTGATAAAATTATAGAGGACTGGAAACCTAAAAGATCTAATCGTTTAAAAATTAGTGGTCCTAAAAAACGTAATGGATACGATATAGAGCAACACGTAACAGCCGAAATGTTCATGCCAGAGTCTAATGCAGCTTTTTTGGCTGAATGTAAGATTAAAGCTAAGATAAAATACGATCTTAGCCTTGGTCCCGCCTCTTATGTAGACAGCCTTATTCCTGAAGGCATTTCCAATATGTACCAAGAGGGGAACCCGTTATCAATAGTACCTTATATGTTTTGTCTCCTGTGTTTAGGTGCTGATGATGACTCAAACTATAAGCATGATCTTTTTTTAGATTTTTTGTCCGTATTAAACTGTGCTCATTTTCTTGTCTCTAAGCAAGCTGGAAGGGTGACTTTCATTCAAAATGATGATGTTGGGACAAGCATATTGAAGCTGTTTTTCCTCGTGGATGAATATTATTATAACGACTGTTGGTCGTATGAAAATCGGATAAAACGTCAGAAACATAAACAAAACATTGTAGCTAAGAAAAAGGCGCTTGGTATAAAGTTTGATCCTATCCCTGGTGCTTATTTTATTAACAATCCACCATATGTTTTAACCGAGTTGTTTGAAAATATAATTAACAGTTCATCATATGGGTTTGCAGACGAAAATGAGCTTCAACACTTAAGGATAGATATTCCACAATTATTAAAAGAGCTACGAGAGTTTTATATTAGCTTATATAAAATATCTGACCTCACAGAAAAAGAAGTAATGGATAGCTTACTGAAAAATTTTAGAAGCTACGGTGCAGAAGATGAAAGCTATATTACTCTTTACCCTTCAGGTAAAATATCTTACGAAGAAATTTCCTTTTAAACAGTAATATAGAAACAGAGCTACACCCTCAAACACAAGGTTTAGAAGCTAATAAAGGCACCGCTTCGTCAAGCCTATCAAGTTGTATCTACTAATCTTCTCTTCGTGCTGAAATCGCATCCAATTCTTCAACTAGATCTTCAGCCCTAAGGTGAGTATATCGTTGCAACATTTGCATAGATTTATGCCCACTGATGGCGGCTACTTTTTGATCGCTTAATCCAGCCTCAACAAGGCGGCTTACCGCTTCATGACGAAGATCATGAAAACGCAGATCTTTTAATCCAATTTTTTCCTTACTTTTTATCCATATCTTATTGAAATTATAGGCTCGACGTTGACCGTCTTTTCCTGGTTCACCAAAGAAAATAAGGTTTGTTTCCGTTGGCCGGGTCGGGTTATCAATTGCTTGATTGAAAATTTCTGTCGCAATATTAGTTAAGGGTACCGTGCGAGGCTGGGTATTTTTTGTATCAACAAGCCTTACAACTCTACGTTCAAGATCAACTTGGCCTATGCGTAATGTTGTTATTTCAGACGATCTCATACCTGTTTGTAATGCGATACGGACAATCCAGCCAAGCATGGGATTCGAATGACTATCAACAGCAACAAATAAGCGCCTTTCTTCCTCTAGGCTAAGTCGCCGTTCACGCCCAGCACCAGGAGCTGGTCGGCGTATACTTTGAACAGGATTGATTGCCAGACCTATTCCCCACTCTTTAATCGCTACATTGAACAGATGTCCTAGCAATGCTAAATCAAGCCGTACAGTATTAGCTGAACGAGGCTTAGGAGACGACTTACCATTAAAGTCTTTTCTATCCAGACCGGCTAGACGCTCATCACGATATTTAGCAATAATTTCTGGAGTTAATGCTGCCAGAGAATATTTACCTAGAGACTGTATTAATGATTTTGAGCGGCGAATATCACTTGCAGCCGATGATGGTCGTTTAGTTGGGGATACTTCAGCTAAATAGCGTTTAAGCGCTACAGCAACAGTCATTCGCTCTGCGGAGCCTCGTTGGATATAAACACCTCTAACCATTTCATCTTCGGTACGCCTAGACCAGTCTTCTGCGTCTCGCTTGGTTCTAAATGTTTTTGCTGATGTTGGAAAACCTGTCTTTCGTATGACTGCTTTCCATGTCCCTGATGGTGTCTTAACTAATGTTGCCATAATGTCTCCGTACAGTGCGTATTATTGTTGACTGTACTGAAATTGTACTGACTTGGCAATCAAAAACAAAATAGGCTAGCATGAAACATGCTAACCTATTGTTTTATATGGTGGGCCTGCAGGGACTTGAACCCCGGACAAAGGGATTATGAGTCCCCTGCTCTAACCAGCTGAGCTACAGGCCCATATTTTAATTGTCTAAATCTAAGAAGCTTCTTAATTGGTCAGATCGTGTTGGGTGACGTAATTTACGTAATGCTTTCGCTTCAATTTGACGAATACGTTCACGTGTTACGTCAAATTGTTTGCCCACTTCTTCTAGTGTGTGATCGGTGTTCATGTCGATACCAAAACGCATACGCAATACTTTTGCTTCACGCTCTGTCAATCCACCTAGAATACCTTGTGTTGCTTCTCTCAGGCCTTCGTTCATCGCTGAATCTTGTGGCGATATTACGTTTACATCTTCTACAAAATCACCTAGATGCGAGTCTTCATCATCACCAATCGGTGTTTCCATTGAAATAGGTTCTTTAGAAATCTTAAGTACTTTACGCACTTTATCTTCTGGCATCTCAACACGTTCTGCCAATTCTTGCGGTGTTGGCTCACGACCCATTTCTTGTAGCATTTGACGTGCAATTCGGTTCAGTTTGTTGATTGTTTCAATCATGTGAACTGGAATACGAATTGTACGCGCTTGGTCAGCAATCGAACGTGTGATTGCTTGGCGGATCCACCATGTCGCATACGTTGAAAATTTATAACCACGCTGATATTCAAATTTATCAACTGCTTTCATTAAGCCGATATTACCTTCTTGAATTAAATCTAAGAATTGTAAACCTCGGTTTGTGTATTTTTTGGCAATCGAAATAACCAGTCGTAAGTTTGCTTCGACCATTTCTTTCTTGGCACGACGTGCTTTAGCTTCAGAAATCGACATTTGACGGTTAATTTCTTTAATTGCAGTAATGTTGATCCCACGTTCTTCTGCAAGATCAGCCAGAGTAGTTTGGGCCGCTAGAATGGTATCAAGATTTTTCTTAATTGTTGATGAGTAGTGTTTTTTCGCACGGATATGTTTATCGGTCCATTGAAGGTTCACTTCATTGCCGGTGAATGAGTCGATAAAATCACGACGATTCATGCGGGCAGTATCAACAACAATTTTTGAAATTGTACGTTCTTGCTGGCGAATAACTGAAACGGTATCACGCATTAAACTATTAAGAAGTATCAATGTTTTTGGTGTTAATTTAAACTCCAAAAACAAACTGGTAACTTGCTCTTGTGCAGCAACAAAGTTTTCTTCTGACGCATTTTTTCCATCCATATAAGCTTTGCGTAAAGCATCAAATCGTTCTTTCGATTCTTCTGGATCCGGCCCTACAGGTCCAGTATCTTCCTCTTCATCAGAAGAGTCACTGTCTGTTTTTATTACTGGCGTAGGAATAACAATCTCAGCATTGATATCTTCAGGAAGAATAAAGCCCTTGATTAAATCAGTTAGACGCATATCACCTGCTTCTACGGCATCACATTGCGCCAAGAAAGTAATGATGCAAGGCTCGTAAGTCGATAATATACGTAAGCTTTCACGCAGACCCGCTTCGATACGTTTTGCGATAACAATTTCGCCTTCACGTGTTAGCAGCTCGACTGAACCCATTTCTCGCATATACATACGAACAGGATCCGTTGTGCGGCCAAACTCGCCATCTGAACTAGCTAATACGGCAGCGGCTTCATCTGCTGAAACATCATCATTAGAAGATGCTGCTTCTGCCAAACGCTCCATTTCATCAGTATCCATCCCATCTTCATGAACCATGATGCCTAGATCGCTGAACATGCTGATGATATCTTCGATTTGATCCGCGTCAATCAGATCTTCAGGCAGGTGATCATTGATCTCACCGTAAGTAAGATAACCACGTTCCTTTCCTAGGGTGATGAGCTCTTTAATGCGTGATTGTTGATCTTTCATTGGACCTCTTTATTCGTCATATGTATTTTACCTAGCCGAACATTATAACTATAAGCCCATAATAATGCACGTTTTTGTTTGCGCAAATTTTAACTATTTAGGTTGTTAATTTCTATCCGCTCTTCGGCTGTTAAGTTGCTTAAACCCTTTGCTACTAGATATGTATGACGTTGCTCAACGGCTTGTTGCTGCAGTTGCTGAACAATTCCACTTAGCTCATGTTGCAACTCATCAGCGCTTAGCGTTAATGATTGTTGCGCTAATTGCTGTAAATGCCCTTCATGCTTAGCACCTCTAGCGCGCTCTAGTAACATTGCAGTAGTTAGATGAGGATTCTCAGTTAAAGTTTCAAGTATTTGCACTAAAATAGTTAGGCCTGGGCGCTCTAATGATGCCAGTTTATCGAAAGCTCCGACCTCAGCATGTAGCGCTGGATATTGCAGTAAAATAGTGATTGCCATTCTAACCGGAGAAATACCCGATGCTGACTTTATCGACTTTTTGTGTCTTTTAGTGATGTTTTCAGCTGCTTTTCCTAGATGTTTGTGCAACATGGTAGAGCTGGCCTCTGCTTTTTCAGCTAATCTTTTTTCTAACATGTCACGATAAATGCCTGTGGGGATCTGTCTAAGATAGGGTTTAGCAATTTCAATTAATCGTGCTCGACCATCCATTGAGCTAATATCAACTTGTGCCTCAAGCGTGGCAAGAAAGAAGTCTGAATAATTTTGTGCCTGATCAACTAAGGCATTAAATTGATCTGCACCTTGTTGTCTCACCACACTATCGGGGTCTTCTCCGTCAGGCAAAAACATAAATTTTAACTGATGATTTCCGCCTAATAATGGCATCGCATTTTCTGCTGCTCGCCATGCCGCTTCTCGCCCTGCCCTGTCACCATCAAAACAAAAGACTAACTCTGGTGAGCTGCGTAATAATTGGCGTAAATGATCTGGCGTCGTTGCGGTGCCTAGTGTTGCTACGCTATTGGTGATTCCATATTCAGCTAAAGCAATCACGTCCATATAACCTTCAACAATGATAACTCGCTCTAATTTTCGATTAGCTTTGCGCGCTTGGAATAAGCCGTATAACTCACTACCTTTGTGAAAAAGCGGCGTTTCAGGTGAATTAAGATATTTTGGTGTACTGTCATCCAGTACTCGACCGCCAAATCCTACAACGCGACCGCGGCGATCTCGGATTGGAAACATAACGCGATTTCGGAACCTATCATATTGTCGGCCTTTATCATTGCTACTTAATAAGCCGGCTTCATCTAATTGCTTGCGAGCTTCATCATTACCACCAAATGTCTTTAAAATATTATCCCAACCATCTGGCGCCATACCAATATTGAAATGTTCAATAATCTGTGGAGATAAGCCTCGCTGCTGCAAATAATTTTCAAATGCAGTTTTTTGCGGATGATTTTGTAATTGATGACTATAATACTGGCTGACTTTATCCATTAAGTCATACAAGTTTTGTTTTGAAGGCTGTGCTGGTGCAAAACTGGTGGTTGGAACGGTCATGCCAACCAAATCCGCCAGCTCCTGAATGGACTCAGGAAAACTCATCTGATCATATTCCATCAAAAAGCCAATCGCCGTGCCATGTGCGCCACAACCAAAACAGTGATAAAACTGTTTATCGGGACTCACCGTAAATGACGGTGTTTTTTCATTATGGAAAGGGCAGCAAGCTTGCAGGTTTTTACCCGCTTTTTTTAATGGTACGCGCACATCCACTACATCAACGATATCGACACGCGTTAATAGATCATCAATAAATTGGGGGGGAATTTGACCGGCCATAGTGCCCATGATACTTCAAATTGTTGGGAACGCTAAACTACATTTTCTATTTATACCGTTCGTGGTGAGCCCCGATTGTCCTGAGCTGAACCATGACGATCCAGCCATCCTTCGATCCTTCGACAAGCTCAGGACTCAGGGCGAACGGAGTTTATAGTCTAAAAACTAGGAATCAATTATTACGGATATAAGAACCATATCCGGTTTAACTAAGCAGTTAGCGCCGCCTTAACAAGACCACTTACTGGGCCCATATCTGCTCGTCCTTGCAATACTGGGCGTAATGCATTCATTACTGCTCCCATATCGCGCGGGCTAGATGCGCCCGATTCGGCAATGGCGGCTTTAATCGCCTCTGCAATCTCATCGTCGGTCATAGCCGTTGGCATAAACTCTTCGATGATGGCTAATTCAGCAATTTCAATCGCAGCTAAATCATCACGCCCTGCATCTTCAAATTGGCTTAATGAATCACGGCGTTGTTTACACATCTTAGTCATCACTGCGATGATTTCTTCATCACCCAGATCAATACGCTTATCTACTTCAATTTGTTTAATTGATGCGGTAATTTGGCGCAGTGTTAAAAGACGGTCTTTTTCTTTAGCGCGCATAGCGGCTTTGACGTTGTCTTGAATTAGATCCTTGAGAGGACTAGATGCTTGGGGCATGATTAATCGTCTATCTTAGTACATGCGAACGCGACGAGCGCTTTCACGAGATACTTTCTTTTGATGACGTTTAACAGCTGCTGCTGCCGCGCGTTTGCGCACTGTAGTTGGTTTTTCATATTGCTCACGAGCACGTGCTTCTGCAACTGTACCTGCTTTTTCACAAGCACGTTTAAAGCGACGTAGCGCAATATCAAATGGTTCGTTTTCTTTTATGCGAACTGATGGCATTAATATATTCCTAAAACTTTTCTTAAAAGAGCCGGTAATTGTACGAAATATTGATAGAAAAGCAAAGAGTTAGATCACATTTCTTTCATAAATAGCATAAAATATCCCTAACTTTACAGCTTTAGGTTAATAAATATGCGAGTTTTGGGTATCGAATCATCATGTGATGAAACAGGAATTGCGCTCTATGATAGCGAAAAAGGCTTGTTAGCACACGCACTTTATAGCCAAGTTGCACTGCATGCAGAATATGGTGGCGTGGTGCCTGAGTTGGCTTCTCGTGATCATATTCGTAAAACCCTACCGCTAATTGATGAAGTATTAAACAAGGCAAACCTAAACCGCACCGATATTGATGCCGTTGCCTACACAGCCGGCCCCGGCTTGGTAGGAGCATTATTAGTCGGCTGCGCCATTGGACGTAGCTTTGCTTGGGCACTCGATATTCCCGCGCTAGCTATTAATCATATGGAGGGCCATCTGCTGTCACCTTTATTAGAAGAAAATCCGCCTAGCTTCCCGTTTGTATCGCTACTCGTTTCGGGCGGTCATACCTTATTGGTTGATGTGCAAGGTGTTGGCGAATATAAATTGTTGGGGGAATCAATTGATGATGCAGTAGGTGAGGCATTTGATAAAACAGCGAAAATGCTGGGGCTAGATTATCCCGGCGGGCCTATATTAGCGGCATTGGCTGAAAAAGGAACTCCTGATAAATATCTGTTCCCTCGCCCCATGACCAATCGACCCGGTTTAGATTTTAGCTTTAGCGGCCTAAAAACATTTGCAATGAATACCTGGAAAGCCAGCGATCAAACCAAGCAAGATCAAGCTGATATCGCCTTAGCTTTTCAAACGGCCGCTGTTGAAACTTTAGCGATTAAGTGCAAACGCGCATTAAAAAAGACGGGGCATAAAACATTGGTAGTGGCCGGTGGCGTGAGTGCCAATAAAGCCTTGCGAGCACGATTAGATTCGATTTCACAACTTAATGTGTACTACCCACGACCTGAATTTTGTAGTGATAATGGTGCGATGATTGCGTTTACTGGCGCGATGCGACATTCAGCTATGGTGATGCAAGATCAACCTACTTTTTCAGCTAGACCTCGTTGGCCTTTGGATGAGCTTAGCCCACCTTAACTATTTCTGGATCTGGTCATAATGACCACCAATCGCAAACAAATAAACAGCATCGTCATCAAAACGATAAATAACCCTATCTCCTGCTGAAAACCGGCGTGACCATAAGCATTGATATTGGTGCTTTAAGGGCTCAGGCTTTCCTATGCCAACGGCAGGATTGCCGCGCAACATTTCTTTTATAAGTTTGCATAACTTCGTGTGCAACGCTTTATTATCTCTGCGAAGGTTTTCGTATTGTTCCCACGTGCTGCCTTCAAAGACTAGTGATTTCATTTAGCGTATGCTGGCTTGCTTGATGACCTGTACGAGCTTCATGCGTTTTTATAGATTGCTCTATTTGAGCTGAAAGCGATTTGTTTTGCAATACATAAAGCGTTTCTGTGAGCTGATCATAGTCTTCAATACTCATTACGATTGCGCCTTTATTTCCTTTGCGAGTGATCTGTACAGGAACGGAGTCATCATTCACTTTATCAAGCACACTGGCTAATGACTGACGAAAGACTGAGTATGTTATTGCTTCCACGATTATTATCCTTACCACATTAAACGTACAAGATATTGTACTCCAACAATCGCAATAAAAGCAATTCTTCACCACATCAAATCATCAGGAATCTGATAGTCGGCATAAGGATCATCTTTATCCGATGCTTCATCAGATTGAACTCGCACCACTTTCTCAGGTAGGCGGTTCTCGATTTTTTCAGCAATTTTATCGGGGACAAGTGTGTGTTTTTCACCCAACACCACGATTGCCAATTGGCCTAGTGTTAGCTGTTGCTGTTGTTCAGTTGTTACATAGAATTTTTTGATTTTATTATTGTGGCTGAAGTTATATGCAGTATCAGCATCTTCGGGAATAGCCACTGAATGTTGTTGAACAATATCGCGCACTTCAGCAAGCAAGGCTTTTTCTGCTCGTTCTGCATCACGTTGTCTATTTAGCGCTAAATCTCTTTGCTGTTTTTCTCGGTTAGCTTGCTCTATTTTCTGCGTATCTTGCTGCGATTCAACTTTTTTGCCTGATTTTGTAGCTTTTATCGCTTTGTTTTTCGCCTGATGTTTTTGATGCTGCGATTTTTTGGCTTTTTTCTTATCAATCACGCCAATGCCGAGTAGCTGATCTTGTAGTGAACCTGCCATTGTTGCCTCTTTAAGCTAAGTTTTAACGCTAGATTCCGGGTAAGCTACCGGAATGACGCTGTGGTTTTATGAAGTGCCGGGGCTACGATGTTCTATTACGATTTTCCTTCTTCACCAGAAATTAATCGCTGGATGTTGCTACGATGACGATATAAAAGCATCACCGCCATTACTAAAATTATCCAACGAGCGTTGATGCTATCAATTAGCCATAAACTATAAACTGGGCCTAACGCCGCAGCCGTAATCGCCGACAATGATGAAACTCGACTAACTGCAAACATGACTAGCCAGCTTAATAATATTGCGCCCGCTAACGGTAATGATAAGGCCAGAAAACCACCTAATGCTGTGGCAACACCTTTACCACCTTTAAATTGGAAAAATACGGGGTACAGATGACCTAAGAACGCAGCAAATGCTGTGGCTGCAATCCAAGTAGTACTAAAACCTAATAACGTTGCAATGACTACAGGAATGATGCCTTTAACCACATCAAGTATTAATACCGTAGCCGCCAGCTTTTTACCCGCAATTCGAAGTACATTTGTCGCACCGGGGTTGCCTGAGCCCTCGCTGCGCGGATCGGGCAACCCCGCTAATTTACAGAGAATAATCGCACTGGATAATGAGCCGATTAAATAAGCGCCAATGAGCACTAGTATTGATAAAGTAAGTGTTTCAAGCATGATATGATGCCACCTTGTTATTATTCATCCTATTATGAGGGATAATAAACTATTTTTCACCTTTGAGCGCGCGTACTATGGACAAGATTTTTCTTAATGATCTAAAAGTTGAAACCATCATCGGTATTTATGATTGGGAACGAGAAACCCTACAAACACTAGGTTTCGATTTAGAAATGGATTGGGATATCCGCAAAGCGGCCACCAGCGATGATATTGCCGATACGCTTGATTATGGTGCGGTTGCCGAAACAATTGTGAAATTTGTTGAGGCTAGCCGTTATCAATTAATCGAAACGCTCGCTGAAGATTTATGCACTTTATTACTTAATAAATTTCCTATTCCTAAGCTTAAATTAACATTGAGCAAGCCGGTGGCATTGCATGGCAATAATCTCGCTAAAATTGTGATTGAACGAAGCAAAAAATGAATTCACAATCTGGCTTTTTAATCGGCATTGGAAGTAATATCGAGCCACACGATAACCTGGTCGCCATTATTGATCAGCTACTCGAATACTTCTCTAAGATCACATTAAGTCGTGTTCTGCTGCTGCCACCTATAGGCATGAATAGTCAGTATGATTTTCTAAATGTGGTGGTGTTTATTGAAACCGCAATGGCCGAAGAAGAGCTCAAAGAAATTTGTAATGCTATCGAAACTAGCCAAGGGCGCGATCGAACAGATCCAACCCGAAAAACTAAAGACCGCCCTGCTGACTTAGATATTCTTAGCCCTGCACAATTCCCTAAAGATGGTGAACGCGCTAGCCACACAATTACCGATGAATATTTTCTTTACCCATTATTAGATGAAATTGCAGCCTATGTTTCTGGCAAACATATTTCTGTTGAACAAGAAGGTGTTGCCTTAATGAACGTGAACCTAGCGTTTGGACAAACGGCGACCACCATCCACCGGCAAACTGACACCCGTAATAAACGGATTATCTAACAAACTTTTTACCGCCAAATAAACAGGTTCTGCTCCACCTTCTCGTGCCAAAGGAGTTTCTGCCAGCATCTTGTTTTTTGTCTCTTCCGAATGAAGATCGGTAAAAAGCACTGGCCCCGGCGCAACCGCATTCACCTTTATAGTTGGCGCATATTTTTTTGCCAGCGCTAAGGTCATATTATGCAGGCCCGCTTTTGTTGTACCATACACATCAAAATCTGGTGTCGGATTTTCAGCATTGATGTCAGTAATATGAATGATGTCCGCGGGATCACCACCCTCACCCTTCAATATCGACTGCAAGCCTTGGTTAATCAAGAACGGTGCCATCATATGGATATAGAAAAACTGTTCATACTGTTGTGCCGCCTCCTCTAAATCTATCGAAGTCGGCTCAAAAGATGAGGCATTATGAATAACGCCTCTTAAATTGGTACATTGTGACTTTAATGCCTGTACAAATTCTAAAATAGCGGGGGAATTAGCCAGATCTGCCTGAATTGTTTTTACCCCAAGATCAGCTAATTCTTGGATTTGAGCAGTGTACGTACGATAATGTGCAATAACGCTTCGACCATCTTCATGCAGTCGTTTTGCGATATGATAGCCAATGCGACGACCGGCTCCTGTAACTAAAATTGCATTTTTTAACACTCGATACACCCATTATCATTAAAATAACCATGATTATACAAAAAGCCGGTCATTCCCGCGAACGCGAGAATCCAACGATAGTGGGTATTTGAACAGCCCATGGATCCCCGCATGCGCGAGGATGACGAAAAATAAACTAAATTCTCTTATCCAGCATTCAGGCCAATAAATAAGTGACATTACCTAAGCCAGATAGTATTGCACAACAGCATAGCAAGCAATTGTTATCGTTAATCTATGACGAAATAGATCGTGCTGGCGGCAAGATTACTTTCGCCGAATATATGCACCTATGCCTTTATGCTCCCGGCTTAGGGTATTACAGTGCGGGCAGTCAAAAACTAGGACGGCATGGTGATTTCACTACCGCACCCGAAATTTCATCTTTATTTTCTCGCACCTTTGCGCATCATATTAAAGATGTATTAGTTCAGCTGGAACAGCCCTCTATCATAGAGTTTGGCGCTGGCAGTGGTAAAATGGCAGCCGATATTTTATTAGAGCTTGCCTCCCTCAACCTTCTTCCAGAGAAGTATTACATTATTGAAGTAAGTGCTGACTTACGTGAAAGGCAGTGTAACACTATATCTAGACTTATTCCCGACCTTGCAGATAAAGTAGTCTGGCTAGCGTCTTTCCCCGCTAACTTTTCCGGCGTTGTGCTGGCAAATGAAGTATGTGTTGCCATGCCGATACATTTGCTACATTTCAAACAGGGTGGAGTTTTTGAGCGCTATGTTGAGCACAATGAGGCTAGCTTACAATGGTGTGACGATGAA
Organism: Methylophaga sp.; assembly: GCA_002733715.2. GTDB lineage: Bacteria > Pseudomonadota > Gammaproteobacteria > Nitrosococcales > Methylophagaceae. The sequence continues at coordinate 44,382 of NVWQ02000009.1, read as the reverse complement.
TTGTCTCAAGCTGCTCTAACTTCTCATGCAACTGAAATTCAAACGCTAATCAATGATGACGATTATATTACTGAAGTAAATTTAGCAGCTGAGTCATGGTTGTGTAGTATTGCTGATGGCCTGCAACAGGGCGCTATATTTATTTGTGATTATGGCTATCCAAAAGCAGACTACTATCACCCACAGCGTAGTGAAGGCACATTAATGTGTTATTTCCAACATCAAGGTCATGCTGATCCGCTTATTTTGCAAGGCTTGCAAGACATCACCTCTCATGTAGATTTCACACTATTAGCACAAGCAGCCATTGACAATAACCTTGAAGTTACAGGCTTTCAATCACAGGCTGACTTCTTACTTGCCGGCGGTATAGCAGAGCTGTATGACGCGGGAAAACGTGATGAGCTCACAATGCTGCAACAGGCAACTGAAATTAAACAACTTACACTGCCTTCTGCAATGGGGGAAAGCTTTAAAGTGCTCACCTTGAGCAAAAACCTTGAGCAATTACTTTCTCGCTGCCAACTAGCTGACCGACGTTACACCCTATAGACAGGCATAAAAAAGGGGAGCATTTGCCCCCCTTCTAATTTCCAACAATTTTAACTTATGGTGTAGGCGTAACCACCTTCATGTCTTCAATTTGTCTTTTCAAGCGTTCGATTTCATCGCTCATTTCAAATATTATCTCTTTCATGCCGCTAACATCGTCACGTAAATTACCTGTTTCTTGCTTATTACGCGCAACATCTTCTAATAATTCAGGGCTCACCGTACCATCACCATCACTCTTGCGGTTTTTCACGTTAGCCAACACGGTTGCAATATCAATAACGATCCAATCCGTACGCTCTTTACCTGTTTTAGGATCAAGATAATATGCCTGTCCCTTATCTATCGCCACACGCACACCTGGCTTAGAATCAAAGCCACGTTTACCGGGGTTCATCGGATGAAGTCGACGGTCAATAGGTTGTCCTGTTGACTTTTCATGCGTTCTAAATTCTTCATGAATTAAACCAAAGATAATATTTAAACGCCCATCATTACCAATAAATACTCGGCCTGTGTTGGTTTTCGTTTCGCTGGCAATCAAACCTCTATGTTTGCCGTTGAGTACATAATTAATATCTTCATTTTCTTCAGCTTGGCTTAAACCATTCGCTAGTGCAACACCTAATATTTGTAATTCTCCAGGAGAAAATAGAGGCACATCCCTCCTAGTTATTCCAAAAAGCTCATTTACATATATCGAGCCAAGAACAGCACGCAACTCCTCTGCCGCTATTACTGTAGGATGCTCATTCGGAAGACCTGGTGTGTCACGGCGAGCAATCTCTACATATTGCAGGTGTGCCTGCGCTTCCCACAATGTACCCCCTTCTTGGCCTTGCAGTATTTCAGCTTCTGTTTCGGGCCCATCTGCGGTAAATAAGCCACCACCGCAGCCTGTCAAACCTGCTGATAACAACACACTCATAGCTAAAATACCGCTATATTTAACAATCTGTCGCATAAAACTTTCCTCTTTAATTTTTCGAAACTTCTATCGTATGAGTTTCAGATTTTTGGTCTCTACTCAGTAATTCTTGTACCGCTTTACGTGGATCGTATCCTTCAAATAATATTTTGCAAACCTGTTCTACAATAGGCATTTCAATGCCTGCTTGTTGTGCTCGCATCATTACTTCACGAGCAGCATGCATTCCTTCAACTGTTTTTCCTACTTCAGCAACAGCCTGCTCAACGGTTAAGCCTCGCCCTATCGCCAAACCCAGCCGACGATTTCGGCTTTGGTCATCTGTACAGGTTAAAATTAAGTCACCTATTCCTGATAATCCAAATAATGTTTCTGTTTGTGCGCCTAAGCTTGTCGCTAAACGCAAAATTTCTGACATGCCACGTGTAATTAATGCTGCTCGCGTATTTGCACCATACCCCAAGCCGTCGGCAATGCCTGCGCCAATAGCCATTACATTTTTAACGGTTCCACCCAGTTGCACACCTAAAACATCGGTCGTAGTATAAGCCCGCAACGTAGGGCTATGCATTGCAGACGCCAAAGCAGCTGAAAAAGTTTCATCTCGGGCCGCAATGGTTATTGCTGTAGGCAAGTTTTTTGCAACTTCAGCAGCAAAAGATGGCCCTGATATAACCGCTAAAGGATGTGTGTCGCCCAATATTTCAATCGCCGTGTCGTAGAGAAACTGCCCCGTTTCTGGTGTTAAGCCTTTTGTCGCCCAACTCACTGGGAGATCATCGTCAATTAAAGGCTTCATGTCATTTAACATGGCTGAAAACGCAGTGCTTGGTACGGAAATCAGAACATGCTTTGTCAATGTTAATGCCTGCCCAAAATCGGCTATCACATTTAAACTTGTCGGGAAATCTAAACCCGGCAAATAACGTTCATTGCTTGATGATGCTTGCATTTCACTTACATGCTCAGCATCTCTTCCCCACAACAACACATCATTGCCATTTCTAGCAATAGCAATGGCTAGCGCCGTGCCCCAAGCGCCTGCACCGATGACTAAGGTTGGAAACAATGTGTTCATTTGACTGATTACAAATACCTGATTGGTATCTTAGTGTTTTGCTTTATCTGCAGCTTGTTTTTTCGCCTGTTCAATTTGATTCATATATAAGGCATCAAAATTCACTGGCGCAAGCACTAATTGTGGGAAACCACCTTTCAATACAATATCTGAAATCACTTCACGCGCAAAAGGGAACAAGGTATTTGGGCAGTAACTGCCTACTAATGGACCCATTTCTTGATCGCTATAGCCCGTTAATGAAAAAATACCTGCTTGTTTAACTTCTGCTAAAAAAGCCACTTTATCTTCTACTTTCGCAGTAACGGTAACGGTTAATGTGATTTCATGATTATCATCATCGATACGTTTATATTCATTGCCTAACTGAAGATCTAATTGCGGCTTCCATTCGTCCCGAAAGATTTCTGGGCTGTTGGGTGTTTCAAAAGAAATGTCTTTTGTGTAAATTTTTTGAATAACAAATTGTGCTTGTTGTTGTTCTGCTGCTTTTTCTTCGGCCATGATGGTTCCTTAAAATTGTAATTACGATGCAGATAATAAATTATCTAATTTCTTTTCTCTATCAATAGCCACCAGATCGGTATATCCACCGATGGCTTCGTTATTTATAAAAATTTGCGGCACTGTTCTTTGCCGACTTTTTTGCATCATTTCCTGACGCCTAGCCGGCTCTAGATCGACTCGAACCTCCGTGTATTCAACACCTTTGCGATCAAACAATTGTTTTGCCATCGTGCAATACGGGCATATTCCCGTAGAATAAATTTCAACTTTAGCCATTTTGATTAATCCGTTTAGCTAACTAAATAATGGTAGCTTGGCTTCTTTCCAAGAATTTAAGCCGCCTGTTAATACATATACTTCGGTGAACTCATTCTTGCTTAATTGTTTTGCCGCCGCGCGTGAACGCTGACCGCTGGCACAAATTATTATTATGGGTTGAGTTTTATTTTTTAGTGAGCCTAAATTATCTGATAGTGTTGATAACGGCATACTTGTTGACTCCGCAATATGTGCTTTGCTGAACTCATCTTTTTCTCTTATATCTAAGAATAGGCCTTTTTGTTGATTAACCAATTGAACCGCCTGTGCGGTAGTGATTGGCGTCATGCCTGATATTCTTTGATTGAGAGAATCAGACATAAGTATTGATGACAACACAACAAACAACGTCGCCAATACCCAGTGATTAACTAAGAACTCTCCTAAATTTTCCATATTTAACCTTTAATTTTTTAATTCTCGCTAGAGCAAAAAACATCGCGCATCATTTCAACTAAGCTTAATGTTCTTGCATCTTTAACTCGATAATAAATTCGATTAGCATCGCGACGCGACGCCAGCACATTTTTGTCTCTTAATTTTGCCAAATGCTGTGAAACATTACTTTGCGTAGTGCCCACACATTCAACGATTTCTTGCACTGCAAGCTCATTTTCACCTACGGCACATAAAATTTTCAATCGTAACGGATGCGACATCGCTTTAAGCGCGTGTGCAGCCCGCTCAATATCATCATCGTGAGCGATGAGAAATGATGTTTCTGCTTGAGACACAATAATTACCATCAGTTACATAGCAACAATGTGCTACAAAAGGTAATATAATATCAATGATTTGCATGTATTAGCTAATATATATGCCTTTAACTCCCTTTTCACGCCATAAGGACGATTATATGAGTCACCCTCACCGCCCGCTTGCGCTAATTATTTTAGACGGCTGGGGTTATAGTGAAGATTCCTATTATAATGCGATTGTTGCTGCAAACACACCTGTATGGGATCATCTCTGGCAAGATTACCCTCACACTCTCATCACCGCCTCTGGTGCTGGCGTTGGCCTGCCTGGCACACAAATGGGCAATTCCGAAGTAGGCCATCTAAATATGGGGGCTGGTCGCGTTGTTTACCAAGAGTTTACGCGCGTCACGCGCGCAATCCGCACAGGTTCATTTTTTACCAACAACACCTTAACTAAATCGGTCGATCTTGCCGTAGAAAAAGACGCGGCGGTTCATATTTTTGGCTTGCTATCCCCTGGCGGTGTTCACAGTCACGAAGATCATATTCATGCAATGATCGAGCTCGCTGTACGACGTGGTGCAAACAATGTTTATCTTCATGCTTTTCTTGATGGGCGTGACTCACCGCCAAAAAGCGCTCATGCTTCTCTTGCGGCAATGGAAACAAAATTTGAAGAATTGGGTGGCGGCCAATTTGCCTCAATTATTGGTCGTTATTATGCTTTAGATCGCGATCAGCGCTGGAGCCGAGTAGAAAAAGCGTATCGCCTTCTGACAGAAGGGGATGGGGAATATCAAGCATCATCTGCACTTGCCGCATTAGACATGGCCTACCAACGTGACGAAACCGATGAATTTGTAAAAGCGACTAGCATCATTGCTGATGGCGAAAAAGCCGTTAAAATTAACGATGATGACGTTGTCGTATTTATGAACTTTCGCAGTGATCGTGCCCGTGAATTAACAAAAAGCTTTATTGAAGCTGATTTTGAGAGCTTTGAACGGCCCCGAACCATTAAATTGGCAGAGTTTGTTACCTTAACAGAGTATAAAGAAGATTTTGCGACGCCTGTTGCTTTCCCTTCAGAAAAATTAAACAATGTTCTCGGCGAGCACCTTTCTTCACTTGGTTTGCGTCAATTACGTATTGCTGAAACTGAAAAGTACGCACATGTTACCTTTTTCTTTAATGGTGGCCGGGATGAACCTTTTGAAGGAGAAGATCGTATCTTAATTCCTTCGCCCAAAGTTTCTACCTATGATCAGCAGCCTGCAATGAGCGCATCAGAAATATCCAGTGAACTTATTAAAGCCATCCAATCCAATAAATATGATGTCATTATTTGCAACTTTGCAAATGCAGATATGGTCGGCCATAGTGGTGATTATGAAGCCGCAATCAAGGCCGTCGAAGTTTTGGATAATTGCCTAGGTCGCGTATGGTCAGCCCTAAAACAAAATGGTGGCGAGATGATTGTTACCGCGGATCATGGTAACGCGGAATTAATGCGCAACAAAGAAACCGGGCAACCACATACTGCACATACTAGCAATCCTGTCCCTCTTATTTATGCCGGCCGTGAAGTGGCGCAAATAGAATCTGGCTCATTGGCTGATATTGCGCCCACCATTTTGTCATTAATTGATCAGCCTATTCCTGCGGAAATGGGCAATCATTTACTGGTTACACTAAAATAAATTGATGCCTCTTCGTTATTTTCTTATTACTTTGCTTACTTGTTTAAGCTCAACAGCACTTTGGGCGGCAAAAGATCCTGCCGCCATTCAACAGCTTGAAGATGTAAAAACAGAAATCCATAATTTAAGTGAGCATGTGGCAACGGATAAAAGCTCACAATCTGAATTATTCCAGCAATTAAAGCAGCAAAGCCGCGCTGTCTCTAAATTAAATAGAACACTCCTAGAGATTAAGCTGCAACTCCAAAAACAAGCTGCCGAACTCATACAAATAGAAAGACGCCAGCAACAAGAGCAGCGATCCCATAACTTTGAATTAACCGCACTAAATAAGCAAATTCGAGCCGCCTACAACACCAGTCAGCCTAATTTTGTGAAAGTCTTACTAAACCAGCAAGATCCCGCAAGTTTTAGTCGCTCTTCGGTTTATTTTGATTATTTTAATCAAGCACGACAGCAGCAACTGACCGATATTAGCTCCATCTTACAAAATCTAACCGCCGATCAAAAAGCGCTACTTGCAGTCCAAAAGAAACAGCAACAACTCTATAATCAACAACAGCAAAAGCAACAAGCCTTACAACAGCAAACACAGCAACGCCAAGCAACCTTAGCGGCTCTCGATAAAAAAATTGCCGGTCAAGATGCACGCATTGCGTTACTAAAAGAACAAGAACAATCGCTACAATCCTTACTCCAATCTATCAGCAAGCCCAAAGCCAACATCAGCCCAAATACAAATACGCATAAGGCATTTTCTAAGCGTGTTGGCTCGCTAACATGGCCCGTAAAAGGCAAACTGCTTGCCCGCTATGGCAGCACGCGTAAACTTGGCAAACTCAAGTGGCAAGGTATTATGATCGCCAGCCCTTCAGGCAAAGATATTGTAGCCAGCGCACCCGGCCGAGTTGTATTCTCTGACTGGTTAAGAGGCTTCGGTTTGTTAATGATTATTGATCATGGCGATCAATACATGACATTATATGGCAACAATGCAACATTATTGAAACAAGTAGGCGACAATGTTGTCTCAGGAGAACGGATTGCACAAAGCGGCGATAAAGGTATTCGTCAATATGCTGGTCTTTATTTTGAACTAAGACACAGAGGCAATCCTAGAAATCCATTAAAATGGTTAGGGAGGCTTTGAACAGCTGAAGTATAATTGAGCTGTTCAAAGCCTCCCCAAAGTAAAAAAGTTAACGACGTTTGTCACAGCCTTGTGGCAATCCGAAATAAAGGAATAAAAATGAGTTTTATATCACGCGACGCTGGGCTAATGACTGCCGGAGCAATCATAGGCGCCACACTGATTTTTGGCCAAATGGTCTTCGCTGAAAAGCCGCCGGCAAAACCTGACCTGCCTTTAGAAGAGCTACGTGCTTTTTCAGAAATATTCGGCCGAATAAAAAATAATTATGTCGAAGAAGTAGATGATAAAGACTTGCTTAACAATGCCATTCGCGGAATGCTTTCCGGCTTAGATCCTCATTCTACTTATCTCGATTTGGATGACTTTAAAGATTTACGTGAAGGCACATCCGGTGAATTTGGCGGTCTTGGTATCGAAGTTACTATGGAAGACGGCTTTGTAAAAGTAGTTTCGCCCATTGATGATACCCCTGCCGCAGAAGCTGGCGTTAAAGCCGGCGACTTAATTATTCGTTTAGATGAAACACCTGTTAAAGGGCTATCTCTAAGTGATGCGGTAGACATAATGAGAGGCGAGCCTGAGAGTAAGCTCTTACTAACTATTATTCGGGAAGGTGTAGCTAAGCCACTTAAAATAGAAATAGTTCGCGCCATTATTAAAGTTAAAAGCGTTAAAAATAGGATGCTTGAACCCGGTTATGGTTACGTTAGAATTAGCACCTTTGCATCGCGCACAGGTGCCAGTTTAAAAGAAGCTTTAAGCAGTTTAAAAACTGAAAATGGTGGCAAGTTAAAAGGTTTAGTGCTTGATTTACGAAATAACCCAGGCGGCCTACTTGATGCCGCTGTTGATGTTTCTGATGCCTTTATCGCCAAAGGTCTAATTGTCTATACTGAAGGGCGTGTTCAAAATTCTAACCAGAAATTTAATGCTAAACCAAATGACCTTTTAAAAGGCGCTCCTATGGTTGTGCTAGTGAATGGTGGATCAGCTTCGGCCTCTGAAATTGTCGCTGGTGCGCTACAAGATCATCGTCGCGCTGTTATTTTGGGTACAAAAACATTCGGTAAAGGTTCTGTGCAAACCGTTATGCCACTTACCAATAATACAGCCGTAAAAATGACAACTGCTCGCTATTACACACCGTCAGGTCGCTCTATTCAGGCTGAAGGCATCGTGCCAGATATAGAATTAGATCCTGTGAAAATCTCTGCATTAGATCCTGAAAATATTGCGCTATTACGAGAAAAAGATCTAAGCAAGCATCTTGAAAACAATGTGGCAAAAGTAGAGTCCGGGGCGCTAGACGATAACGCTGAAGGCGAAGAAGAGGAAGAAGCTCTACCTCTTGCTATTACTGACTATGCCTTATCCGAAGCTTTAAATATGCTGAAAGGAGTCAATATTTTAACCCCTTCGCGTTAAGATATTGAAATTTGTCGATGCCAAAAGTACTCATACCGCTTGCTCAAGGCTGTGAAGAACTAGAGGCGGTAACATTAATTGATCTGCTGCGTCGAGCCGACATTACGGTCATCACCGCTAGTCTGACAGAGCAACGTCAAATAAAGGCTAGCCGTGGTGTTCAACTGGTTGCTGACTTAACGCTTGAAGAGCTTATATTTGATGACTTTGACATGATCGTGTTGCCCGGTGGCCAGCCTGGCACCGACAATCTAAATGCTGACCCGCACATCCATGCAATTTTAAAACGATTATCCCAAGCCAGCAAAGCCGTAGCGGCCATCTGTGCAGCTCCTATAGTGTTAGCTAATGCAGGTTTGTTAGCGGGCAAATCAGCCACCTGTTATCCCGGCACTTTACAGGCTGATGACTGGCCAGAAATTACCTTAAAAGAAGATGCTGTAGTTATAGATGGCAAGGTATTAACATCAAAAGTCCCCGGCACAGCTATCGACTTTGCGTTAGCTATTATTGAGTTTTTAACAGATAAAACTACTCGGCTTAATGTCGAAATAGGTTTAGCTGGTAGCCGCTAACTAATTATCTACAGCGCGCTCAAAATTATTACGTCCTCTTGCCTAGCGCCACAAAGGCTTGTATGTATTGAATCTCAACATCTTGCTGTCGCATTGCAGCAAATAAAGTTTTCTTTAAACCTTTCTTGCCTAGTCGCACTATAGAGACAGCTAATTTTTGACAATATTCTTCCGCCAGCCATCTTGGCAACACCGTCACCCCTCGATTTAGCCCCACCATTTGTATCATAATATCCAAAGATTCTATTGCCTTTGTTTGCGGATTAATAGCCGCAGGCAATAAAAACTGAGTAAAAACATCTAACCTCTCGTGAGCCACTGGAAAAGTGAACAATATTTCAGCCGCTAACTGTCCTGCCTCAATATATTCCTTTGCTGCCAGCACATGTGCTTCTGCTGTTAACAATACCAGTTCATAATCAAACAAAGGCTCATAATTGACCCCTTTTATTTTCACTATATCAGGCGTAACGAGCAAATCAACATGATGATTCATTAGCCCTTCTAATCCTGAAAATTGAAATTTATTAACAATATCAACATCCATATCAGGCAAAGCAATCAAAAAATCAGTCAAGATACTTTTTAGCCATTCATAACAAGGATGACATTCAACGCCAATACGTAAAATACCTTGTTTGCCTTCGCCATAAGCTTGCAAGGTTTTTTCTGTTTGCTCCAGCACCGGCAGTACCTGTCTTGCTGTTTGTAACAACACCTCACCTGCTTGCGTCAGGCGTAATTGCCGCCCCTCACGCTGCCATAGAGATACACCTAACTTCTTTTCCAAATAACGCATTTGATGCGACAGTGCGGGCTGCGTTAAAAACAAAGCATTAGCCGCGGCGGTCAAGGTGCCATTATCGGCAAGCGCTCGGATAATTTTTAAATGGGCTCGATCAATCATGAGGATATCTTATAGATTAGATAAAAATCATCATTATCCCTCATGGTTAAGCTTCTTTACAATAGCTTCTTTTTACAAAATCACGAAAGGCATTACCATGGCAACCACTCATAATCTCGGCTTTCCTAGAATTGGCAAAAACCGAGAGCTCAAATTTGCATTAGAATCTTTTTGGCGAGGCGACTCATCACAACAAGCTTTACAACAAACCGGGCAAACATTGCGACAAACTCACTGGCAAGCACAAAACCAACTGGATTATTTGCCTGTAGGAGATTTCTCTTTCTATGACCATGTATTAGATGCCTCAGCTTTGTTGGGTAACTTTCCCTCCCGGGTTAATGATCAGGCTAATGATTTAGATAAATACTTCCAAGTTGCACGCGGTCAATCTCAATCAGAAAGTGCCTGCCAACATATTTCTGCTGGTGAAATGACTAAATGGTTTGATACTAACTATCATTACATCGTGCCCGAGTTTGATGCTGATACATCTTTTTCACTTCATGCTTCGCGCTTGTTATCACAAATAAGCGAAGCCAAACAACAAGGCATTAAGGTTAAGCCGGTTATTGTGGGTCCCGTCAGTTATTTATGGCTTGGGAAAAGCAAAGACGGCAGCAATAAACTCGACCTGCTTGATGACTTGGTTGCAACTTACGAACAACTGTTGCTAGCACTAGATAAAGAAGGCATCGAGTGGGTACAAATTGATGAACCCATTTTAGTGACCGAACTTGATCAGCAGTGGCAACACGCGCTTAAGCAAGCCTATTTCGCCCTGAACAAAGCACCCGTTAAATTACTACTAACTAGCTATTTTGGTGAGCTAAAAGAAAATTTACACCTTGCTTGTGAACTGCCAGTTGCAGGTCTGCATATTGATGCCATTAATGCTTTCACCGAAGTCACAAACGTAGTGGACTGGTTGGCACCCCATAAGGTTCTATCGCTAGGCGTAATTAATGGTCGTAATATCTGGAAAACAGACCTCAATGCCACTTTAGATTGGTTAGAGCCATTACAAGCCCGCTTAAAAGTTCGCTTATGGTTGGCACCTTCATGCTCCTTACTTCATGTGCCTGTCGATCTTGATAGCGAAAATGAGCTCGATGATGAAATCCAATCTTGGCTTGCATTTGCAGTTCAAAAATTAGATGAACTCTCGATATTAGCTGCCGCTCTTAATGAAGGTCGTGAAGCCGTGGCCGAAGAACTAGTATTAAATGCCTTTGCGCTTCAATCACGCCAAAACTCTTCTCGCGTGCATAATTCAAAAGTAAAAGCACGCGTCAAAGCCATTGAGCCTGCACTAGCCAACCGACAAAGCACTTATCAACAAAGAGCCAAAGTACAACAACAGCGCTTTAATTTACCGTTATTTCCTACCACCACAATAGGTTCATTCCCTCAAACAGCAGAAATACGCCAAGCTCGAAAACGCTACCGCTTAGGCAAGCTTGAAGAAAGCGACTATCAACAATTTATTAAGAATGAAATTAAATATGCCATTGAACAACAAGAAGTTATCGGGTTAGATGTATTAGTGCACGGCGAAGCCGAGCGTAACGACATGGTCGAATATTTCGGTCAACAACTCGATGGTTATGCCTTTAGTCAATTTGGCTGGGTACAATCATATGGTTCTCGCTGTGTAAAACCACCTATCATTTATGGTGATATTTCACGTCCTAAACCGATGACAGTAGACTGGGCTGTCTATGCACAATCATTAAGTGATAAACCCGTAAAAGGCATGCTCACCGGTCCCGTAACCATTCTAAACTGGTCATTTGTGCGTGATGACCAACCACGTTCACAAACCTGTCAGCAAATAGCCTTAGCGATACGAGATGAAGTGCAAGATCTAGAACAAGCGGGTATCAGCATTATTCAAATTGACGAGGCCGCATTACGAGAAGGATTGCCGCTACGTCAATCACAATGGCAGGCGTATCTAGATTGGGCGGTGAACAGCTATAAAATTAGTGCCAACGGTGTCAGTGATGAAACGCAGATCCATACTCATATGTGTTACTCCGAGTTTAACGATATCATCGAGGCCATTGCCGATATGGATGCCGACGTGATCACCATTGAAACTTCACGCTCTGATATGGAATTGCTCGATGTGTTTAAAGAGTTCGACTATCCCAATGAAATTGGACCGGGCGTATATGATATTCACTCACCGAATATCCCCACGGTAGAACAAATTGTATTGCTAATGAAAAAAGCATCACAACGCATTCCCGCTGAGCGCTTATGGGTCAACCCTGATTGCGGTTTGAAAACACGTGGCTGGAAAGAGGTTAAACCGGCATTAACCGCCATGGTCACTGCCAGTCTAATTTTGCGAAATAGCCTGCCAGAATAATGAATCTAAGCTGCATCTGGGAAAAATCGTCCAGATGCAGTTATACCCGCTGGAATGTTTTGGCTGGAATATATACCTAAGTGAAATCAATCTGTAGCTTTTACTTCTTCGTCATTCCGGTAGCTTTTAGCCGGAATCTGGACATAAGCAAGACTCCCGCTAAAAACATGCGGGAGTGACGGGTGAATAAAATCTGCAGCTCCAATGGCCACAGGTATATGCATAATCACTAGCTCGTCACACAACTAAACTTTAATTTAAAGTAATGTGGTCAATTTGATAAAAGGGAAATGCAATGTCCACACAAGAAAACCGCTTTATGTCATGGCGAGATATGGTTTTTACGCCACTGGTATCTGCTACTATTATTGCCCTAGCCGTTTTAGTTACGTGGCTACTCTATCAACGCTTTGCACTCGATAGCTTTCTTTGTTTTGTATCCTTCTTTATATTCCAGACCATTTTCACCCTAATCGCACTCAAGATACTTCGCCTATTTCTACCCATGGAAGAGGGTATTTATAGCTACCAAACCCACCCACTAGAATGTTTTGGCTGGAATCTATATGGCTTTCTTTGTATCACCCACCTCAATTTGTTTTATGACAAAATATTATTGCCGATCCCCTTTCGCAAAGGCTTTTATCAACTGATGGGGGCGCAAGTTGGTGGAGGCATTATCCCTATTTCTGGTCAATTGCTTGATCCTCACCTAATAACACTTGGCAGCAACAGTCATATTGGTGAAGATGCCATGCTAACGCCACATGCCGTCACCTCAGACAATAAACTTTACATCGGCAAAATCATCATTGGTGAAAATGCCATGATCGGCGCTAAATCCACCATTATGCCCGGCGTAAAAATAGGCAATGGCGCAATGGTCAACGCCATGTCGCTTGTCACCATGAATACGGTTATTGCTGATAATGAGATCTGGGGCGGCATTCCTGCCCGAAAACTGAAGACTATTGATAAATGAAAACTACTGACTTGAACTCAGCTTCTAAAAAATTAAATTTGTGGCATACTTCATCTAAGAAATAGTTTTAGGCAGGGCGCCTTGTTTAGTCTTGATTATCTACTTACTAGGAAAAACTGTCCGTATATGTATAGGAATTACAGGGAAAATCCTTTCCCGTTAATAACAAGTTATGCCTCATTAAAATGATATGAATCAGTCTAAAGCAATTATCGCGGGCGCATTGGTGTTCGCAGTTACCGCATCAATAAGACCCGTATTAATGGGGCTAGATCTTCTTTTGGTGTTAACGCAGTTTTTCATTCAAAACTTTGCGCTATTCGCCGCAGTTGCATTAGTTGTCTCAGCGGCAGGATTGGAGAAGTATAAATTCTTCGTAGTAACAGTTGTTGCTGTACCAATCACTTCGGTGGTTGCACCTATATCCATTAATTTGTATGACCTTGGGTTTGTAGAATATTTGAAGTCTTGGGATATGAATGCCATGCGAGGGATTGCCCTGTTTGCTTTTCTCGGGGCTTTAGTTGGTTCGTGGGTGGTTTTGGCTATCTTGAGTAGAAATGCCAAGGCATAACAAGTGCATCAAGCCGTTCGCTGTGCTCACTGGGACTCGCGGAAAAGCACCGCGAGCCCCTTATTATGATCGTTAGAAGCCACAAAAAACATTGCAAAAAGTATAATATAGGTATATATTCTATACCGTGCTGTCTTTTGAATATGATGAGAATAAAAGCAAACAAAATCTTGCCAAGCATGGCATCGATTTTGATGTCGCCCAATTACTATGGGATGACCCTAGTATGCTCGAACTCCCATCCAAGAAAGCAACTACTGAAATAAGATTTTTAGTAATAGGCACTATCAATCACAAGCACTGGTCTGCAATAATCACATATCGCGGTAACAATATTCGCATTATATCTGTTCGTCGCTCAAGAATTGACGAGGTGAATTTCTATGAAAGCTAAAATACTAGATAAAAAATTTGATGATAACAAAGAAGACATTCTAGACGCTTTTGATTTATCAAAAGCAAGGAGACCTAATCAAGAACAAAAACGAGTTAATGTCGATTTTCCAGCCTGGATGGTTACTTCACTGGATAAAGAAGCAAAGCATTTGGGTGTTACACGTCAATCTATTATAAAAGTTTGGTTGGCAGAGCGCTTAGAGAAAACAGCTTCTAACAATTAGCTCAACCCGGTCATTTATACGCCGTTCCGCTTCGCTGCACTNTGTATAAATGGCCGGTTAGCAAGGCGTTATGTTCTAAAAAACTCATGTACCTGAATGTGTCAAAATTTGAAATATGCTAAAATTCTGATAGGGGATTAATATTATGTCAAATTCAGCAAATATGATTTTAGACCAAGCTCTTGAGCTAAGTGCAACAGAGCGTGCAATTGTCGCAGAGAAACTACTTTTTAGTCTTGATAGCCCAGATTCAAAAATTGATGCTATTTGGGCAAAAGAAGCAGACTCCCGTGTTGAGGCATACAAAAAGGGTGAAATTAAAGCTATACCTAGCGAAGAAGTCTTTGCTAAATATCATAGAACGTGAAAGTAGTTTTTCTTAAAATAGCTGAAGCCGAGCTAGATGACGCTTTTGAATACTATGAATCAGTGCAAAGCGGTTTAGGTTTTCGATTTTTAACTGAGGTTGAGCTTTCTAATACAAGAATCCAACAGTTTCCTCTTTCATACGAAAAGATAGGTAAATATTCTCGTAGGTGTTTAGTTCAAAAATTTCCCTATGGCATAATCTATCAGTATGTGGAGCACAAAAAAGAAATCTTGGTTGTGGCTGTTTCCCATTTACATCGAGTCCCAGATTATTGGTCAGATAGGGAATAAAGGAACATAACAAAAAATTGCAGCTGACCTGGCAGCACCTCTTTTTTGCAAAGGTCATCTTTTATCAAAATTCAGCGTATTGGCGAAGTTCACTGAACACCCGCCAGCGTCAGCTGAATTTGGCGTTAGCACACCATGCTGAACGAGGTCCGAATCATCCATGATGACTTGACAACTAATCTTCAGGGTTCAATTCGTCTGGAACAAATTCGAGAATATCACCTGGCTGACAGTCTAAAATCTGACAGATTTTTTCCAGTGTGGAAAACCGCATGCCCTTAACTTTACCAGTGCGCAACAGCGATAAGTTTTGTTCTGTAATACCAATTTCAGTGGCAAGTTTTTTGCCGCGAATCTTACGTTTAGCCAGCATGACATCTAGGTTAACAATAATAGGCATTAAGATCCCCTAGATAAACTGCTTATTTTCGCTTTCGAGCTTGCTGCCCCTAACTAACAGGTCACTCATTACCCACAGTATCATGGCCAGTGCGATCACTTTAATTTCATCACTCCCAAACGAAACAGAGAGCATTTTCTGACCAGCAGGATGATTCATTGATAACAGCATACTGGAAAGTGAGAAGTGCAAGGGTTTGGCAAACGCCTGTGCAAACAGCAAGATTGCAAACATCCGTAGGTCGCGGCTATTACTGTGATTAAAGAGCTGTCCTTTTGCGAAGTTGGAGAACGCGCGGCGTAAAAAGAAAAGGCCAGCCAAACCGATGGCAACATAAAAGATGGTCAACAGCCACAAGCTGTACCACTGCATGTCGGAGACGGTCTGCCATTGTATGGGCAAGGCTATATTATTTCTGGCTATGTTGGCAAATTGATCAATGTTGATCAGGAAATACAGAGCGATAAAGGGAACCGTAATAAGTATAGCCATACAACCCAAGGCGATTAACCGAGAAAATTGTTGATTCATATAAACTCCAGTTGACATTGTTGTATTGAGATAATATATTACTGTTTTACAGTAATTAAATCAAGGGAATTATACTCATGAATATTCGTTTTCTCGCAACCAGCCTTATTACACTGTTATTATCCCTGCATGCACCTAGCGCTCTAGCGCTTACGATGAAGCAGGTTTCTGACATTTGTCATTCATCTTCCGGCGAATGTAGCGATCATCCGATCATCCGGGCTTATGTTGGCGGAGCGCTTGACTTGCTAGCAACGCTCGACGAACGGACGGATTATCTGGGAAAGGTGTATTGTAAGAAGCCAAAAGAGTTATTTGATCTGCCGGCTATTATTCGCTTTATGGAGCAGCGGAGCGAGCAATACGCCACAGACAATGCAATGCTGGTGCTGGTACGTTACTTTGAAGAACATGGCGGTTGTCAGTCATGAATAAATTACTAATGGTTTTGCTTATGTTTGGCATCGCTGGGTGTAGCAACAAAACGATATACGACACTTTTCTCATAGTGGAACGTAATAAATGTGCTAAAGAGCCGTCGTCTACTTATTTTGAATGCATTGAACGCACGAAAACATCCTATGAAGAGTATGATCGTGAGCGCAAAGAAATATCAGAGACGCAGAAACGGATAGACGAGGGTGGCTTCCAAAAAAAGCATGATAATCATAAGGAATAAAATGCATACAAATAGCTCCAGCGGACAATTTAAAGCGTTCAAAATGATAAAGTTATTAAAACTATCAATTTCAGCACTGTTTTTTACAATGGCTATATCGCTTGCCTCAGCAGATGATGAAGTTTCCCCCACTCTAAAAGAATATAAAAGTACGAAAATGGGGTTTGAATTAAGCTATCCAGAAACGTGGGCCATTTCGGAAGATAGTGAAACATCCATAGCTTTACGGAGATTCGTAAAGGAGCAAAACCGAGTTGCATTCATTTCATTTTTTCTACAGAAAAACATTAACCCAAAAAGATTACCTATATCTGAGTGGTATTTGAAAATGTTGGCTAGTTATAAAAAGAGCGGGACTAAACCACCTGATTCGATCAATACGGAACTTGGTGGGCAACCTGTTGTTTTAATAAAGCATGATGGCAACTTAGGCACTAGTTATAATTATTATTGGGGCTTGAATACTGATATATTAAGTATGAACTTTCACCCAAATAAAGACATAAAAGATGATGTTGATAAAATCATCTCTACAATAAAAATTTATGAATCAAATTGAGTATAACAATCAAATCCTCAGACTCGATTGATTTTCAAAAATACTAATCCATTTCCCCAAAATCACTCCTTAAGCTCGATTTTTAACTGGCCTTGTTCAATTTGAATATTGCTGACACCTTCAGCAAAGGATTTCCAGAAACCTTCATCACCACCAAATTCACTTACAAGGTCGACATTCTTAAGGTTGCCAAGCCACGAATTGGGTATCGGCACACCCCAAACACTTACGCCTTTAAGGATAACGACTGGGCGACCATCAGTAAACGCAAACTCGGCACCGCCTGTGACTTTCAATGTTTTACCACCTAGAATAGGAAAATCGGGATCAAGTGGAATAATTATTTTTGCACTGGCAAGATTATCAGCCAAATCAATTGCCACCTTATCTGCCAGATCAGTATTTCTCGCCAATAGTGCATTCAATTCTTTTTCACTAAAGCTAATTTCGCGTTTAGCGCCCTCTTCCGAATAAGCTTCTGGTTCCAGTGCTGGCTGATCAGAATCAGTCAGTGCACTGCCATTTGAGCTTGCTAGTGTCGGCAAGCCAAACTGTTGCAGCTTCGTATTCAGCCTAACTACCTCTTGTTGGCTCAATTCAACGGGGGTAAAAGGCCGCGGAGAAAGGTAATATTTAACTGCAAAAAAAGTAACCACAGCGGTAACAAAAATGGTCAGTAAAATAACTTTAAATGTAGACATAATGCCTCTTTTAAGATTTGTGTGTTACTCAGTATAACAAATGACTATTCAGGCACACTAATGGTTAAGGTTTTACCCTTTTGAACCATAGTTAAATGTTTCAAAAATGACATGCCGAGCAATATCTCATCAAAGTCCATACCGGAACTAATACTGGCAGGCACATTGGTCATCATGATATCGCCCAAAGAAAGGGAAGCCAACGTAGTTTGATAAGACTTGCTATTGCCATTGGCTGTTTGTGTAATAAAGCTTTGACCTTTTTTCAAATTCAAGTCATTAGCAATATGTTCAGGAATGGCCACCAGCGTTGCACCCGTGTCTAAAAAGAATTCCACCGATTGACCGTTTATCTGCCCTGTCGCTACGTAATGACCATATTTATTGCGTTCTAAGACAATTTCTCTATCGCCATTTTGATTAAAGGTGACTTCTAATTGCTGGTTTGGATTATTGATATCATCCAACATTGTATTAAAAATAAGCGCCATTGCAGCGAATATTAAAGCAAACCAAATCATAGCGATTGTAAATTGGTTCATCGCTGGTGGGTTTGATTCTGTACCCATTAAAAACTAATCACAATGAAAATATTGTTGAAAGACCTATAAATATTCCTCTTCCAACAAAAAATAGGCCTATTGCTATTACGGCCCATGTGATTGCACCAATTATTTTATCTGACTGTTTTTTCTGACTCACTCTATTTCGCCGCCATCAATACGTCATATTTGGCTTTTAACTGGTCTGGTGTTTCAACATGGTCGGGATCTTCAGGAATACAATCTACTGGACACACTTCTACGCATTGTGGCTCATTAAAATGGCCTACACACTCTGTGCATAAATTATGATCAATTTCATAAATTTCTTCACCTTGGGTGATCGCACTATTGGGACATTCTGGTTCACAGACATCACAGTTAATACATTCGTCAGTTATAAATAACGACATTTTTTGAACACTCCAGTTTTTATCAATTTCGGCTGAGCACTATTCTCAATAGTATAGATTCCCGCTAAAAACATGCGAGAATGACTGTTTAGAGTATTATACATGTTTTAATTTGGTCGCTAATGCTTGTGCCACACAAGGCGCAACAAATTCTGAGACATTGCCGCCTAAACTAGCTATTTCACGTACTAAGCTCGATGAAATATAAGTATATTGTTCCGCAGGTGTTAAAAATAATGTTTCAATATTTGGATTCATTTTGCGATTCATGCCCGCTAATTGAAATTCATGTTCAAAATCAGATACGGCACGCAGACCTCGCAATATAACGTTTGCTCCCATATCTCTGGCAACATCAATTAATAGTCCTTCAAAACCACACACCTCAACATTATCAATATCAGCTAAGGTTTGCTCTGCTAATGCAACGCGTTCTTCTAATGTAAATGTAGGTGCTTTGCCTGGGTTAATAGCAATGGCGACAATAATACGATCAAATAACTTGCTGGCACGATGCACTAGGTCAATATGACCATTGGTAATGGGATCAAATGTTCCGGGGTAAATTACCGTTGTATTCACTCAAGTTCTCCAGCTTCATTACGAAACAGGCAATATCGCACTTCACCTGCTTTTTTATCTTTAATTTTGTACCACTCCGTGGGTAAAGATGGCAAATCACCTTTGCTTGGGAATTCAATATAGATAAGTGCATTATCTACCAAAATAGCTTTATTGACTAACTGATTTGCAATTTCAGTCCATAAATCAGCTTGGTATGGCGGGTCAATAAACACGATGTCATATTGCTTGGAACTGCTAGCGATAAACTGTTGGGCTGTTTTGTTTTCTACAATACAATCGCCAGTCTTTAGCTGCTGAACATTGTCTTTTAACTGTTTAGCTGCCTCCGTATTACTTTCGACTAGTGTGACAGATTCGGCACCACGAGAGGCGGCTTCAAAACCTAATGCGCCACTGCCTGCAAATAAGTCTAAACAACGTGCACCACCAATATCAGATTGTAACCAGTTAAAAAGTGTTTCTCTTACCCTATCAGGTGTAGGTCTTAAACCTTCAATGTCAGAGAACACGAGCTTTCGTCCCCGCCATTTTCCACCAATTATTCGTAATTGATTGCTTGATTTACTCAGCTTTGCCACCCACCATAATCGTCACCATCTTATCTGGATGGACGCGTCTAGAAAATGCATCTTTTATTTGTTCAACCGTCACCGCATTCACCTGATCATTGAAATTCTCTAAATAATCTAATGGCAGATCATAAAAACCGATCATCGCTAAATAGCCAATGATTTTACTATTACTATCTACACGCAGTGCAAAACCACCGGTGATATTTTGCTTGGCAGCGATAAGTTCTTCTTTTGTTGGTCCATTTTCAATGAATTTAATCAAAGTATTACGCATCACAGCAAGCGCCTCATCAGCCTGATCGTTGCGCGTTGAAAGCCCTAGTTGATATGGCCCTAACTGTTGCATGGGTCTGAAATAACTATACACACTGTATGTTAGCCCACGCTTTTCACGGACTTCATTACTCAGTTGAGAGACTAAACCGCTGCCACCCAATATATGATTTCCTACATACAGAGCAAAATAATCAGCATCGCCACGTTTAATACCGGGCTGCCCCATTAAAATATGTGTTTGAGATGAAGGGTGGTCAATCTTAACCGTTTTAGCTTCAGTTAAGACCTGTACTTCATCTATAAAAGAACGGCCTCCACTCGGCAAGTCACTACTCAATTTTTCTGCGGTTTGTTTTGCCTGAGCCAGATCTAAAGCGCCTACAATCACGATGGTTGCTTTCTCTGCTACATAATTATTTTTATAAAACTCTTTAAGCGTATCAACCGTTATTTTACTTAAACTCTGTTCATTGCCAGCAGGCATTGCAGCATAAACATGGTCACCATATAAATTACTATAAAAAGCGCGTGAGGCAAGTGCTGATGGTGATTGTTTTTCAGCCTGCAAACCTAGTAGCAATTGTTTTTGAATACGATCAAATGAAGCTTGTGGAAAATCTGGCTTGCTTAATACCTTATAAAACAAATCTAAAGCAGGTTTTAATGCCGAGTCAGCCGTTAAACTACGCAAGCTTAACATCGCCATATCACGCTGTGACGAGTTGCCAAATCGTGCACCAATATCATCAAATGCAGCGGCAATTTGATCGGCATTTAAACCATCAGCACCTTCATTTAACATAGCATTGGTTAGTAATGCTTGCCCCGATAGCTCACCATCTTGAGCCCCACCAGCATCAAAGACAATTTGAATATCAACCATTGGTAATTCCGGTGCCGCAACAAAATACACTGACACACCATTTTCTGTCGTCCAATGTTCAATATTAGGGCTAGCGTGTACTGTCACAGCAAGTAATAATGAAAATATCAATCCTAAAAATTTACTCATTATTTTCTCCTGCTGTCATTTCGTCCTTATTAACATCAAGCGATGTTGGGATAAGCTCAGCCACTGTTAAACTATCGTCAATTAAATATTTCTTAGCCACGGCCAGCACTTGTTCTGCTGTCACAGCTTGCACATTTTCTACATAGGCATCGGTTAACTGCCACTCCAAGCCTACCGTTTCGAGCATGCCTATTTGCATTGCTTGATAAAACACGCTGTCACGTTCATAAACGGCATTGGCCACCACTTGCGTTTTAATGCGGTTCAACTCTTGTTCGCTTACTAATTCAGTTTTCACTTTTTCTAGTTGCGTCATAACGGCGAGTTGCAAGGTTTCGACAGAAACACCTTTAGCTGGCGTTCCCACCACCATAAAGACATCGGCTAATCGTGAAAACAAGCCGTAACCTGCGCCTACACTAGCGGCTATTTCTTCACCACGCACTAATTCACGTGCAAAGCGAGCGCTATTGCCGCCATCTAAAATGCCGGCTAACATTTCTAATGCATAGGGTTCCCATGCATATTCTTCATCGACTGTTTTCACTACTGGCACTTTCCAACCCATCATAAAATACGGCAATTCTGCTGGTGCTTTAACTTCTATGCTGCGTTTACCTCGTTGTTCAATTTCAATTTGAGGTTTTACTAATGCCGTTTTTTCAGGCTTTAATGGGCCAAAATATTGCTGTGCTAATTTATAAACTGCATCTGGCTCAACATCGCCGACCACCACGACCGTTGCATTATTGGGTGCATACCATTTTTGATACCACTGTTCTAAGTCGGCGACTTTATAGTTTTTAATATCACTCATCCAACCAATGACTGGGTGATGATAAGGGCTATTCACAAATGCGGCGGCATTAAAGGCTTCACGTACCAATGATTGAGGATTATCATCCGTGCGCATGCGGCGTTCTTCAGCTACTACTTCATGTTCTTTTAGTAATTCCGCTTCATCAATAACTAATTTGCGCATCCGTTCAGCCTCTAAACGAAAGCTCACTTCTAAACGATCTTTTTGCATTGTTTGAAAATAAGCCGTGTAGTCACGACCGGTAAACGCATTCTCTCGCCCACCATTTGCCGCTATGATTTTTGAAAACTCATTCGGTCCTAAATTTTCAGTGCCCTTAAACATCATATGTTCAAGCTGGTGAGAAATGCCTGTTATGCCGTTGTATTCATAGCTTGAGCCGACTTTATACCAGACTTGTGATACCACTACTGGCGCACGATGATCTTCTTTAACTATTAATTTCAAACCATTATCGAGTTGAAACTCAGTTACCTTTGCTGTGGCGACAAGCGGTAGTATTAACAATACTGAAAACACCATTCTAAATTTATTAATCATTCTGCCTCTCTATTCCTTTGACATGATAAAATTACATCTAATACCCAATTGTAACGACAAGCAGAGAATATGTTTAGTTTCCTAAGAAAAAAAAATAAAACGCCTGAAGAGGCTATACCCAAAGATGAACCATTAGTACAAAAACCCAGCAGCGAACCAGCTCCCCGTCCAGCAGTTGAAGTTGAGCCTGAGCCGCCACAAAAAACCAGTTTATTCGGCCGCCTAAAGCGTACTAGTGCCAAATTTACCGAAGGCTTCGCCTCGCTGGTGCTTGGCAAAAAAGAGATTGATGACGACCTATTAGAAGATCTTGAAACACAATTATTAACCGCTGATTTAGGTGTTGATGCCACCCAAACGATTATTAATGATTTAACCCAACGCGTTGCACGAAATCAACTAGATGATGCCGATGCATTATTTACCGCCATGTCTGATGATATGGTCAAACTATTACAGCCTAGCTGTCAGCCATTAGTCATTCCCGAACAAGAAGGCCCTTTTGTTATTTTAATGATCGGCATTAATGGCGTTGGCAAAACCACGACTATTGGCAAGCTAGCAAAACAATTTCAAAACCAAGGTAAATCGGTCATGCTTGCCGCAGGTGATACCTTTAGAGCAGCGGCTGTAGAACAATTGCAGGTTTGGGGTGATCGTAATGATATTGCTGTAATATCTCAACACAGTGGCGCTGATTCTGCCTCTGTTATTTTTGATGCCTTGCAAGCGGCTAAAGCACGTAATATTGATATATTAATTGCCGATACTGCTGGTCGACTTCACACCCAAAATAATTTGATGGAAGAATTGAAAAAAGTGAAGCGTGTAATGGGTAAGCTTGACTCAAATGCGCCACACGAAGTGATGTTAGTGCTTGATGCCGGAACCGGGCAAAATGCGCTATCTCAAGCAGTTCAATTTAATGAAGCCATTGGTGTGACAGGTATTACCTTAACTAAATTGGACGGCACGGCAAAAGGCGGTACTATCTTTGCCATTGCACAAAAAACTAAGTTGCCCATCCGTTATATTGGTGTGGGTGAAACCATTGATGATCTTCGCCCTTTTGAGGCTGAAGAATTTGTAGACGCATTATTAGGGCGAGAGCAAGACTAACACGCATTTATGATTAATTTTACTGACGTCTACAAACGCTATCCAAATAATTATGAAGCTTTATCTGGATTAAGCTTCCAGCTCGATGAAGGGGAAATGGCCTTTTTAACGGGCCATTCAGGCGCAGGTAAAAGCACCCTGCTTAAACTAATCGCGCTCATTGAACGTAGCTCACATGGTCAAGTCTTAGTGAGCAATCAAAATCTAAGTAGCTTGCCTAAACGCAAAATCCCTTTTTACCGTCGACAAATCGGCATTGTTTTTCAAGACCATAACTTATTACACGACCGCACGGTATTTGATAATGTCGCTTTGCCGCTTGTTATTGCTGGCGAAAATCATCGTGAGATCGGCCGTCGCGTGCGTGCAGCATTAGATAAAGTTGGTTTGCTCAGTAAGGAGCGTAGTCTACCTATTGCTCTATCAGGCGGAGAACAGCAACGTGTAGGTATTGCTAGAGCGGTAGTAAACCGCCCGCCCATTCTTCTCGCTGATGAACCTACAGGTAATCTTGACCCTGATCTTTCACGTGAAATCATGCAGTTATTTGAGCAATTTAATCAAGTTGGCGTCACCGTATTTGTCGCTACCCATGATATTGATCTGATTCAAACCATGCCCTACCGCCAAGTTATTCTTAAACAAGGGCGTTTAGCTTGAATAATTATCTGCTTCGCCACCTACAAGTCATGCTTTTCAGTTTGGGTCGCCTGTGGCGCCAGCCTGTAGCCAGCTTAATGACTATTACTGTAATTGGCATTGCTCTGGTATTACCTGCTGGTTTATTTGTACTCTCAGAAAACATGTCTAGCTTGAGCAATCGCTGGGATAGCGCTAGTCAGATCACCTTGTTTTTACAACAAGATGTGACTCCCCCACAAGCTCAAAAACTGAGTACTGAAATAGCATCTTGGTCCACTATTGAACAAGTTCATTATCAATCAGCGCAGCAATCTCTTGATGAATTTCGACAGTTATCTGGTTTGGGTGATCTGCTTGATTCTTTACCAAACAACCCCCTGCCTGCCATTATTATTGTCGAACCTACGGATGAAAAAGCAACACTTAGCGGATTAGTTAGCCGATTGAACGACTTGCCGCAGGTTGATCAAGCAAAACTTGATATGGAATGGTTGCAACGCTTTCGTAGCATTAACAAAATGGTTCAACGCGGCGTCAGTATTTTAGCTATCTTACTCGCACTTAGTGTTGTTTTAGCCATCGGTAATACCATCCGCCTCGCAATATTAAGTCGTGAAGCTGAAATACGTGTAATGAAACTCGTTGGAGCAACTGACCGCTTTATTCGCCGACCATTTTTATACACTGGCTTCTGGTATGGATTTTTAGGCGGCCTCTTTGCCTGGATAACCTTAATCTTCTCAATGGGCCTATTATCAGGCCCTGTCAACGAGCTCGCCGGCCACTATGGCAGTGACTTTAGCCTCCATTGGTTTGGCGGCTTTATGTTTCTGATCTTGCCCATTGCCGGCGCAACCCTAGGTATATTGGGCGCATGGCTTGCAGTAGGACGACATTTACACCAAATAGAGCCTAGCTAACCTTATTTTCTTGCCAATGCTCCACGCCCAAGAGAGTTATTCTTCTCATCTTCATGAGAGTACTGAGAATAACTTACTTCGCTGTCAGAATTAAGGCGCAGATTAGTTTTCACACCCTGTATTGCAAGTACGGCATGAGACAATGAATTAGCCTTTTGACTTTCATGCGTATCTAATACTGCCTGTTCTACATTTTCATGGGTCGAATCATCTTGTGCAACCATTTCAAGCACCGCCCTAGATAATGAACTGGTTTCGGTTACTTGACTAATGGGTTTAGCAAAAGCGGCAGTATTAGCCAATAATAAAGTTGAAAGTATTGTTACATATATTTTCATTTTAATTTCCTCATTTATATTCGGAGCCTAATAACTCTTTCTTCTCATTTTCATAGACAAACAAAAAACTCAAAAGTTACACCGAATTAATTATCGGTCAGTTAAGCTACTTTAATTTTGATTATCTTTGCGGGCTAGCCAACATCATTATCTTCTTTTACGAGAAAATATTTTTACAAATTGAATAGTTACAGGTATATACCCTAATTTATGCCATGTTATAATTTTTCTGTCTTACTTCATTTAGGTACTGTCTTGAAATCTCGTTCCTTGCTACTCCTCGCCACAAAAGAAACGCTAGCAACCATAATTAGGACGCGCTTCTGGTTCAGTATTTCATCATTACTTTCAGCTGGCGCCCACATCCCTGCCGATTTTTTTGGAATAAATATAGCCCCGTCTTCAGATCCGCGGCTTGATGATTACACTGTCGAACGTTTAAAAGAATTACAGCTAAAACATATCCGCATGGATTTTACGTATGATTCTTTTGGTGGCGATGCTGAACGCTTATTAAAACGTATCTTGGCTGAAAAGTTCATGGTGATGCTTGATTTGCTGCCACCTAAAAAAGACGCTGCACTATTAGCTAGTGATGATGCTGCCCAACAACGCTGGCAACAATTTATCACTCGGGTAAACAAAGAATACGGTAAAAAAATTGTTTGCTTTGAAATAGGCGCCACACCTAACCGCAGCAAATGGTCTGGCTTTGATTTAAACAGCTATCTGAGCGCATGGAAAATCGCTTATACACAACTTGAAGATTCAGATCACTTATTAGCAGGCCCTAATGTGTCTGATTTTGAACCCATTAGCAATATTACACTGCTTGCCGATATGCAACAAAATGGCTCAACACCTTGCACACATACTGATAATTTATTTGTTGAACGTGTAATTGAACCCGAAGCCTATGATCACCGTGTTTTTGGCCGCCTTTTGGCCAATAAATTCAAACTAAATTTAGTTAAAAAAGCACGCATTTACAACGAACTTAGCGAGCAATATGGTTGCCGCCACACTGTGTGTACTTACACCGACTGGACTAGTAAACGATTAGCACGATTTTCCGATACTCCTGAAACTAAAAAAGCAGATTATTTGGTACGTTATTTAGTGATCACTGCTACAAGCCAGGCCTTAGATCAGGTTTATTGGGGACCACTTATTTGTAATCGTGATGGCATTATTGGTGATGGTGCAGCAGACTATCCTGAAATTGATAATGTTAGTTTTTATAAATCGGTTCGCGGCAAATATGAAAACCTGAAAATCCGTCCAGCATTTTATGCACTAGCCAATACCATAAAACAATTATCCAATACCGACTGCATTCAAGCTGCTAATGGCGAAAATGGTATTCACCATTTTATTTTTACACGCGAAAATGATTCTGAATTACATATCGCTTGGCTTCGAGATCGTTATACATTGCCGCTAGATTCGCTTTATTCGTCAAAACAATTAGATGCCGCACGGTTTATTGATACAGTTGGCCAAAAACAGGATCCCCCCCCGATTTGTCTAAGTGAAAGACCGATCTTTATTGAATTTAACTCGCCACAAAGACTTAGTTTAACGGTATCTCAAATAGAGCAATTAGACGTGCCTGCGACTCCCATATTTGCATCTATCAACAACGTTGACTTTATTTCATATCACACCGCTGAATGGCAAGGTGCTGTTGCTATTCAGCGAGGAGAATCAGTTAAAGATAAAATTGATCACATGCTTCCGTATCGTTTACTAGATTTACCTCAAATCAGTGTGCATCGTGATCAGCGTAATAAAGTGTGGAGCAGCAAAAACCCTGTAAATTCCGGTGAAACTATCGTGATCAAAGAAAACCGTGCAACAGGTATGAGGAAGCTCAGCTACCACTTTAAAGCCAGCAAAGGTGAGCGCCACTGGAATAATGCATCAGAAATGATCCGCCGTGGTGTCAGCAGTCCAATGCCTATTGCCTATTTTGAACACAGCTCTAATGCTGCTACTCGCCATAATTATTATGTTTGCGAATATGTGAGTGATGCTTTCTCAGCCCGGGATGCCTTCACCGCTTTTGCACAAGGGAAGGAAGAATATGCCGGATTTAGCAAACAAGCTGTTTTTCAGGCCTTAGCTCAATATACCTGCAAAATGCATAACCGACGAATTATTCATAATGATTTATCGGGTGGTAATTTGTTGATGACAAAAACCAAACAAAATCATATTAAAGTGACCGCAATTGATATTGGCCGTGCCACCGTCCACCCTCTGAAAGGTAAAAAAATCACGCAGAAAATGCGCCTTATTGATTTGTGCCGACTTTGCTACAAATTAGATTGGCCAAATCGTAAAGAATTTATGCATACTTATTTTAAAGAGTTTGGTCACGAATTTGATAAGGGCTGGTCCAAACCGCTTAGGAATTATGATCGAAAACACCAGATGAAACGGAAAATAAAAGGGTTTTTAAAGAAGAAGAAAACTAAATAATCTCAATCTATCCTGGCCCCAGTGTCAACGCTCGAATACGCTCCATCTCATCACGCATTTTACCTGCTTCTTCAAACTCTAAATCTTGGGCATGCCGGTACATGGCATTTTCCATTTGCTGCAATCGTTTTGCTAATTGTTTCGGTGAGAGTGCGGCATATTTAGCTTTTTCTTCCGCTACCTGATTAAGATATTTTCTATCATTTTGAGCTTCTTTTTGCTTATCGTCTAAGCTATCACGAATGGCTTTTATAATGCCTTTTGGCGTTATGCCGTGTTCTTTATTATATTCTAATTGCTTATTACGACGACGATCGGTTTCATCTATTGCCCGCTGCATTGAGCCGGTTATTCTATCGGCATAAAGAATAGCTCGACCATTAAGGTTTCGTGCTGCACGACCTATTGTTTGAATTAGGGAGCGTTCTGAGCGTAAAAAACCTTCTTTATCGGCATCTAAAATGGCCACTAACGATACTTCAGGGATATCTAATCCTTCACGCAACAAGTTGATGCCAATCAACACATCAAACACACCTAGGCGCAAATCACGCAGAATTTCCATCCGCTCTACGGTATCAATATCAGAATGTAGATAACGCACTTTCACACCATGTTCAGCTAAATAATCGGTCAGATCTTCTGACATACGCTTGGTTAATGTGGTCACCAATACCCGTTCATTAATTGCTGCACGTTTATTCACTTCTGATAATAAATCATCAACCTGTGTCGCGACTGGGCGGATCTCAATCGTAGGGTCAACTAATCCCGTTGGCCGAACAACTTGCTCGACAATATTACTCGAGTGATCTGCCTCATATTGAGCGGGTGTGGCTGAAACAAAAATTGTTTGCGGTGCCAACTTCTCCCACTCTTCAAATTTTAAAGGGCGATTGTCTAATGCAGAAGGTAATCTAAAACCATAATTCACCAGCGTTTCTTTACGCGAGCGATCGCCTTTATACATCGCACCTATTTGTGGCACCATGACATGACTTTCATCCAACACTAAAATGGCATCATCAGGTAAATAATCAAATAAAGTCGGCGGAGCTTCGCCTTCACCTCGATCAGATAAATGGCGAGAATAGTTTTCAATACCGTTGCAATAACCTAATTCCATAATCATTTCGATATCAAATCGTGTTCGCTGCTCTAAACGCTGTGCTTCAACTAATTTATTGTCATCATTTAATACTTTTAGGCGCAGTCTTAGTTCATCTTTGATCTTATCCACCGCCGACAGTAATTGTGCTCGTGGCGTTACGTAATGCGTTTTAGGATAAATGGTTATACGGCTAACGCGCTGAATAATTTCGCCCGTAAGTGGATCAAAATAACGGATCTGCTCAATTTCATCATCAAATAATTCAATCCGTACTGCATCACGCTCAGATTCCGCAGGGAAAATATCAATCACCTCACCCCGCACGCGATACGTACCTCGATGAAGCTCAACATCATTACGTTTATATTGTAGTTCCGTCAGTCGTTTCAACATCTCGCGCTGATTGATCGTGTTACCCACCACCAGATGCAACACCATTTCAAGATAGGAATCTTTGTCACCCAAACCATAAATACATGACACACTAGACACAATAATCGCATCACGTCGCTCTAGCATCGCCTTGGTGGCGGATAAGCGCATTTGTTCAATTTGCTCATTGACGGAAGCATCTTTATCGATAAAAGTATCCGACGATGGCACATAGGCTTCTGGCTGATAATAATCATAGTAGGAAACAAAATATTCCACCGCATTATTGGGAAAGAAATCTTTCATCTCGCCATATAACTGCGCTGCTAGTGTCTTATTCGGTGCCATCACCATCAACGGGCGTTGCAATTGTTGCGCAACATTGGCAATGGTGAAAGTTTTACCCGAGCCTGTTACACCCAGTAAGGTTTGCCACATTTCGCCGTTTTCTAAGCCTTCCACTAAAGCTTTAATCGCTGCCGGCTGGTCACCTGCGGGTTCAAAATCACTAATTAGTTCAAATTGTTTTGTCATATACCCAAATTACTTGAAAATGCAGGTTTCAGAGTTTAGCACGAAGGTCAGAGCAAGGCGCAATGTGAAGGCAATGACTAGTCCTTGTCGAGCATTGTAACGCAGCGTTGGCATTCGAGCTAAGCTCCCGTAGGGCAATAGGATAAGCTATTATCTTCGTCGTTATAAAGTCTTAAGTTAGAATAACTAACTCTACGACTTTATGCCTAGAATATAATAGCTTCTTCTCTTGCTGAAATATGCATTTTCAAGTATTTTGGGTATATACCCATAATCATTCAATCTGTAAATTTCAAACCAAAAGCTAGAAAGCCAGAGCTACGTTACAATGCTTGATAAGGACCAGTCATTATCTGCGCATTATGCCTTGCTCTGACTTCCTATTTTTGCCCTGAATCTTCACAGATTGAATGATCACGGGTATATATCTTCTGCATTTTTTATGATTCGCGTATATTAACTTACATCACTGTAAATTGTTCTATATTTAAAGGGTATAAATTTTGGAAATTAATCTTTCACAACGTGTTCAAAGCATAAAACCATCCCCTACTCTCGCGATCACAGCGCGCGCTGCAGAGATGAAAGCGGCAGGCAAAAGTATTATTGCCCTCGGTGTAGGCGAACCTGATTTTGATACGCCAGAGCATATTAAACAAGCCGCAATAACGGCAATTAATAACGGCGATACTAAATATACAGCAGTGGATGGTACCGTTGTGTTGAAACAAGCTGTTATTGATAAATTATCACGTGATAATGGCCTCGAATATGAAATGAACCAAATTCTTGTTTCTGTTGGTGGCAAACAAAGTTTTTTCAACCTTACTCAAGCGCTATTAGATGAAGGTGATGAAGTCATTATTCCTGCGCCTTATTGGGTTTCATATCCTGATATGGTGATATTAGCCAATGGCACACCTGTCATTATTGAAGCGGGGCAAGATCAGCGTTTTAAAATTACGCCTGAGCAACTTGAAGCCGCCATTACCGATAAAACCCGCCTATTTGTTATTAATAGTCCCTCCAATCCGTCGGGTATGGCATATACCGAAGCAGAACTTGCCGCGTTAGGTGATGTATTACGCAAATATCCAAATGTGTTAATTGCAACTGATGATATGTATGAACATATTTTATGGGCTGACGGCGGCTTTCATAATATTGTTACCGCTTGCCCTGATTTATATGATCGCACCATGGTATTAAATGGTGTTTCTAAAGCCTATGCTATGACAGGTTGGCGCATTGGTTATGCTGCTGGTCCCGCTAAATTAATCGCCGCAATGAAAAAAATTCAAAGCCAAAGCACATCTAACCCCGCATCCATCTCACAAGCCGCTGCAGTAGAAGCATTGAATGGTGACCAACAATGCATTCAAGATATGTTGGCAGAATTTAAAAAACGTCACGATATAGTGGTAAAAAGATTGAATGAAATGGACGGCATGGAATCACTTCACAGTGATGGTACTTTCTATGTATTCCCTGATATAAGTAAAATCGTAGCGCGTATGCCAAATATAAATGACGATCTTGATTTTGCAGAAGCCCTATTAGTTGATAAAGGTGTAGCCATTATTCCCGGCACGGCTTTTGGAATGAAAAACTATATTCGACTATCAATCGCGACCAGTGAAGAAAACCTTGAAAATGCATTAGACCGCATTGCAGATTTTATTTCATAATTTAAAGGATAAAGCTTGACCAAATAAGGTCGAATCTCTATTATAGCCATCTTTCTGTTCCTCAATAGCTCAGTTGGTAGAGCATCGGACTGTTAATCCGCAGGTCCCTGGTTCGAGTCCAGGTTGAGGAGCCAAAATATTCAAAAGCCCCAGTACATCATTGTGCTGGGGCTTTTTTTATTACATATGTAAACTTTAGGTAAATATTGTCTGCATATTGTTTACACTTTCATGCCTAATAAATGACCGCTCTGTTGCGTAAGCTTGCTCCTAAGTTTTTCAATCTAGGAGTTCAATCATGAAATCATTAAAGCACCACACACTAACAATCGCTATTGCATGTTCACTATTACCTTTTTCAACAACAGTATTAGCACAACAATCACCACAATATACTCACACCACCGACGTTATTGCTCCGGCACCGATTCACCAACCGAAGATCCAATTAGCTATATTGCTCGACACTAGCAGCAGTATGGATGGCTTGATTGACCAAACTCGCAACCAAATTTGGCAAGTGGTCAATGAGTTTTCAACCGCCAAGCAGAATGGTTTAACACCTATTCTTGAGGTCGCATTATTTGAATATGGTAATAATGGTAATTCAGAAAATGATGGCCATGTCCGCCAACTTAGTAGCTTTACTCGTGAATTAGATAAGGTTTCTGAAGGTTTGTTTTCACTCACCACAAACGGTGGCGATGAATATTGTGGTTACGCCATCAAAACAGCCGTTAATGACTTGCAATGGAGTAGTTCTGACAACAATATTAAAACCATATTCATTGCGGGCAATGAACCTTTTACCCAAGGCCCGGTAAATTATCAAAGCGCCATTGAACTGGCAAAAAAACAGGGAATATCAGTTAATACCATTCATGCTGGCGATCATCAAGAAGGCATTGATAGCGGCTGGCAATCGGCAGCGGTTATGACTGGTGGCAGTTATATGAGTATTGATAGCAATATCCAAGTTGTGCATATTGATGCACCGCAAGATAAAGAAATTGCAGCACTAAATATAAGGCTTAACGAAACATACATAGCCTATGGAAACGATGGTGAAAAGAGCAAATCGCGTCAATTAGAGCAAGATAAAAATAGCAGCGCTATATCCGCAGGGCTATTAGCTAAAAGAGCCGTCTCTAAAGTATCTTCTTTTTATAATAATAAAAGTTGGGATCTAGTCGATGCAATGGAAGAAGGAGAGGTGGACGAATCGGCTTTAGCAGATATGGATCAAGCATCATTGCCAGAACCTATGAAAAGTATGTCTGCACAAGAGAAAAAAGATTATGTCATTGCTAAGTCTGAGCAACGTAAAGAAATTCAACAACAAATATCAGAGCTCAGCAAATCAAGAGACAGCTTTGTTGCCGAGAAACAACGTGATCAAATAGCAGCAGCACCTAGCATGAGTGATGCTTTAACGGGAGCAATTCGAAAACAGGCTGAGCAAAAGAACTTTGTTTTTGATAAGTGATTTTAAAAAATTGACGAACTAAGCCCCGCCCAGTTAACATCATATTGACTGGACGGGTTTAAATTCCCTGTTTTATTGTTAGATCAGGAGTTACTATAGCAATCAGTCCGTAACACGTACAAAAGTTACAAGAAATTTGTTTCCTGTTAATAACTAACCTGAGTTTTGGATAAGGTAAATATTTGAATAATTCTAACCAATCCCGTCATTCCCGTCATTCCCGTAGGCTTTGTAGCGGGAATCTAGTATTTATACTCAAGTGACTTCAATTTGCAGCTTTTCCCGTTTTGTCATTCCCATGAAAATGGGAATCCATGGGCAGTGGAACTAGCCACTATCCTTGGATCCCCGCGTTCGCGAGGATGACGGACTTGTGTAAAATAATATTAAGTTTTGTACAAATTGAATGATTACGGGTATAAAACACAGATCCCAGCTAAAAAGCCTACGGGGATGACGATAAATAAACTGAATTCCCTTATCCAAAACTCAGGTTAACTAGTTATACATCAATTGAGGATCCCACAATTTATGGAGTTTGACAAAAATGAATCTTGAGGCAGTAGCAGAACTGCAAAATGAAGAATGGATTGAAAGAGTTAAGTATCCATTAGGGATGGATAATGATGGTAATTTTTTTGAACTAACAAATGTATAACGATGCACTCCACTTGACCGCCAAAAGTGCCGTTTCGCTACGCTACACTCTGCTTTTGTCGGCAAGTGAGCTGTGTCGTTATGTACCATTAAATCAGAGCGTAGACACCGACTTTATCAAATAATTGAAATCATCTTCTTTTCAGCAACTGATTGTAGTGTAGCTACAATCGTTTTGCAGTTGGCTTTAGCATCTGCTAACGATAAGTCAGGCTTTTTTCCATTTAATACACAATCACTAAAATGCTTAATTTCGTCCACAAAATGATTCGCTATTGGTAATTTCTCTTGATGCTGTTCACCTGCATCTGTCCACCAATTAATCACTGGTGCATCATCGGGGTTTTGCCACACGGTATCGCATTTAACACCGCCTAGTGTGCCGATGATTTCATATTCTGAGCGTCGTGCGTGTTCAAAGCTCATTTCAAAGTGAGCATAGCGACCATCGTCAAAATCTAAAATGCCGCTCAAGCTGGTGTCTGCACCATGTTCATTTAATTTTGCCATTGCTGTTACGGCAATTGGGTCGTTATCAAACCACATGCGTGCTGTGTGAATAGCATAAGGCCCAATATCCCACATTGCTCCGCCACCGTGTGCCATATCTCGCGTGATTCGATACATGCGCGCTGGTTTCATGGGGAATGCAAAGCTGGTTTTAACCGTTCTCACTTCGCCAATGGCACCTGATGCAATAAGATCTCGCACAAACTGATGTTGTGGATGAAAGCGATACATAAAGCCTTCCATTACCGTTACATTATGTTTGGCTGCTGCCGCTGTAATGGCATCAATTTCTGCTACCACTAATGCCATTGGTTTTTCAATTAATACATGTTTGCCATTGGCGATGGCTTTTAACGCCCATTCGGTATGCTCTTCATTGGCCATGGGTAGATAAATCGCATCGATATCTGGGTGATTTAATAATGCTTCAGGGTCATCGAGTGTTAATACATCGGTTTGTTGTGGCGCATATTTTGCCAAGGTCTCTGCCGCCGCGCCTGCACGACGACTGGCTATCGCGATCAACTTAGCATTTTCAGCTTCAACTATAGCCGGCAATAGGCGTTCATTAACACGGGCTGCACCTAAGATTCCCCACCGTAAAACAGACTTGTTTGTCATTGTCCCAATCCCAATAATTTTATTAGTAGCTGTGATCATTCAATTTGTAAATAAACGCTTTGTCATTCTGGCATGTTTACCCAGTCAAGCTGAGCACAGGCTCCGCCGGGATCTCTGCATAAACTAGACTCCGGCTTAAAACATGCCGGAGTGACGGATGAATGAACTTTGCAAATTCAATCCTCACAAGAATATTCATCATAACCATTTAGATCTTTAGATAAAACCATTAAATTGTTAATGTTTTTATCTGTTGTGTTTTAGATTATGCTGTCAATCACACAATTAACAAAAAAGGAACTATTATGACTATTGAAGTTGGACAACGCCTACCCGCAGGAAAATTAACTGAAGCAACTGAATTTGACCCTGAAAATGGTTGCCCGATAAATCCTCAGGCATTTGAGCTAGCTGAAGCCACAAGTGGTAAAAAAATTGTCGTGTTTGGTGTGCCCGGTGCATTTACGCCTTTATGTTCAGCGCAACATTTACCAGGTTATGTTGCTCTAGCCGATCAAATTAAAGCTGCAGGTGCTGATGAGATTTGGTGTATGGCTGTTAATGATGTATTTGTTATGGCTGAATGGGGCAAAACACATAATGCAGCTGGCAAGGTTCGTATGATGGCCGATGGTAGTGCAGAATTAACTAAGGCACTTGGCTTAGATCGTGACCTAACCGCAGGCGGAATGGGTATTCGCTGTTTCCGTTTTGGCATGATTGTCGACAATGGTGTTGTGACTTACTTAGGTGTTGAAGGCTCTGGTGAATTTGGCGTTTCAAAAGCAGAGACCATTTTAGAACGGCTTTAAATACGCAAAGCTCTGTCATTTACCGCTGGGCGTTACTTCGTTTCGACGGTAGGGAGAAATCTTGATTCTGGGCGGTTAAGATCCCTCCCTCCGCTCGAGATGACAAGGCACTATTACTCTGCCAGTTTTGTAATGTGCGCTATCTGCTCATTCTCACCTATAAGGATTTCCGTTGCTAACCCTTGAAAGATGCCGTGCTCGACCACACCTGGAACTGCATTTAGTAATTCATTAAGCTGCTTGCTATCAAGTGATGAATCAAAGGTCATATCTAACACTAAACTGCCATGTGATGTCATCGCCAAGCCATCACCATTGGCTCTTAAGCTGCCTTTTCCACCTATCTTAAGCAAACTATGTGAGACCATTTCCCATGAGAAAGGCGCCACTTCAATAGCGATCGGGTGCTTCTGACCGATGTATTCAACCATTTTAGTATTATCTACCAGCACTAAAAATTGATCGCTCGCATTGGCTAATAATTTTTCTCGTACTAGATCTGCGCCTCGGCCTTTTAACAGTGCCATCTGAGGACTGACTTCATCCGCACCATCGACATACACGTCAATGTGACTTAAATGTTCAATTGCAACAACCTCTAAGCCCATTTGTTGTGCTCTGTTAGAACTAATTATTGAACTTGCTACCGTGGTAACCCTTAATCCTTCGACCCTTCTTTTGGCCAATTCATCGATAAAATAATTTGCTGTCGAGCCCGTTCCCAAGCCGACGACCATGTCATTATGAATAAGATCCGCCGCATAATGCGCGACACGTTGTTTGTCATTTAAGGGGGCTACCATGATTATTTTCTCCTAACATATTGGCAAAAGAGTGATGTCAGCATACCATGTATTCTTTAAGACATCGCCAAGGAAGCAGTTGTGCCAAATATTAATGAAATAGTCAATAATATCGAAAATACCACTGGGCATAGACTCAATAATTATCAGCTTAAATCAGTGAGTGGTGGCAGTATCAACACCGCTTATCAACTAAGTGCAAACGATTACCACTATTTTATTAAATTAAACCAAGCACACCTTATCGATATGTTTGAAGCCGAGGCAAGAGGACTAGAAGAAATGCGTTCACTGCAATGTGTACGCATACCCAAAGTGATTTGTTTTGGTGTGGCTGATGGCCATAGCTATATCGTATTGGAGTATATTGAGTTAGCTAGCTTACGTGGTCAGGCGGCAAAACTATTAGGCACTCAACTCGCACAACTCCACAGTCATACTCAACCTTTTTTTGGTTGGCATATTGAAAATACAATTGGTAGCACACCTCAATACAATGATCGCCATCATGATTGGCTTACGTTCTGGCAACAACAACGCTTAACCAAACAGCTTAAATTTGCTGCTAAAAATGGATTTTCTGGCCGCATACAAGATCGTGGTCAACAGCTGATAGAACAATTAGCCCTTTTTTTTAATGGTTACTCACCACAACCTGCTTTATTACATGGTGATTTATGGAGTGGTAATGCTGCCGCTGATCCACAAGGAAACCCCGTTATTTTCGATCCTGCCTGTTATTATGGCGATCGTGAAACCGATATAGCCATGACTGAGTTATTCGGAGGCTTTGGCGGTGAGTTTTATGCCAGCTATCAAGCAGAATATCCACTAGACTCCGGCTATCAAACACGAAAAATACTTTATAATCTCTATCATATTCTTAACCACCTCAATTTATTTGGCGGTGGCTATTTAAGCCAATCTGAAAATATGATTGAACAATTACTTGCCGAAATCACATGACCAAAAACGAATTCAAAATCCATTTTTTCCGTGAACAGATCCCAACATTTTCTTGCACGCCTGGTTGCCATGATTGTTGCGGCCCCGTCACCGCATCCTCCGAAGAAGTTGCACGATTACCCATTAAAACAGATGCCGAGCATGATACTGCATTAGCCGAACTAACTTGCCCCTACCTAGGTGAAAATGGCTGTGAAGTTTATGATGACCGTCCGCTGATATGTCGGCTATATGGGACTACTCCGAGCATGTTATGCCCTCATGAAAAAAAACCAGAACAGATGATTGATAGTAGAATTGAACGTAAAATACATGATTTTCATGCTCAAACACGCCAAATATTATTGTAGTTTATTATCACCATTTTCAATATCTATACCCAAAATCATTCAATCTGTAAATTTTCGCTCTTCCGTCACTCCGGTATGCTTTTAGCCGGAGTCTAGTGTTACGGCCATAGATCTCCGATAAAAGATCTCGGGGATGACGAAGGTTTTTTTGAAAATTGAATGATTATGGGTATAAATCACTAGGGGTCATGGCGGTGATGGTAGGTTTGTTTATCATTCATCATCTTATCGGGTGATCACCATGGATGGTAGCGGCGGCCGGTTTAACGCTACTTATTTTTCTATCTAAAAAAATTGAGCTTGAACATGCCACCATGCATATTGAAACACCTTTGCTTATGTTCTTTATCTCTCTGTTTATTGTAAAACAAACGGGCTTACTTGAGCTTATCGGTGAAC
The DNA here is from genome assembly GCA_002733715.2 of Methylophaga sp. Taxonomy (GTDB): domain Bacteria; phylum Pseudomonadota; class Gammaproteobacteria; order Nitrosococcales; family Methylophagaceae. The sequence goes on along the minus strand of NVWQ02000009.1, from coordinate 5,883 downwards.
AATTTAAGCCTCTAATTCTTGCTAACCCAATGCTTGCTGCACTTGCTCTGCTCTGGATTGCCGCAATATTTTCAGCATTAATCGATAATATTCCCTTTACTGCAGCCATGATCCCGGTAATGGCTGGCCTGCAATTACAAGGTATAAATGTTAGTGTACTATGGTGGGCACTTGCGATGAGCGTTGGTATGGGAGGCAATGGCTCTCATATAGGCTCAACTGCAAATGTATATATCGTTACTATCTCAGAACGCTTAGCAAGAGAGACGGGCAACCCCGACTTTGCAATAACACCTGGACTTTGGTTACGAAAAGGCTTACCCGCCATGCTCGTGACCTTAGTTTTATGTAGTATCTTTATCTGGTTTGGTTATGATTTTTATACGTGGAAAACTTTTAACTTAACGCCTTAAATTGATTGGAGCATTATGAAGCAAATAAAAGTACTTTTCGTGTGCATGGGTAATATATGTCGATCACCGACAGCTGAAGGTGTGTTTAACCGCGTTATTGAAGATAAAGGTACTGCCGATCGATTTTTAGTCGATTCTGCTGGCACACATGCATACCACGTAGGTGAACCATCGGATTCTCGCGCACAGCAAACAGCAAAAAGACGAGGCGTGGATTTATCTAAAATTCGTGCGCGCAAAGTCACACCTTCTGATTTTGAATATTTTGATCATGTTTTAGCCATGGATGCCGATAACTACCATATGTTATTAGCAGCGAGTCCTGAAGAACATCAGCATAAAGTTGCATTATTTTTAGATTATGCACCCGATCGTAGAGAGCAAGATGTACCTGACCCCTATTATGGCGGTGCAAATGGTTTTGAGCATGTCTTCGACTTGGTTGAAGATGCCTCTCAGGGATTTTATCAAACAGTTATGAAAGAAAAGTGAATTATGCACTTCCATAGTACTAAACAGCACGGTATCATTTGCTACACTTACAAAGGACAAAGGTTTTCCATGTTCAATAATTTGCAACTTAATCGCCCATTAATCACCTCACTGATTTTGAGCTTATCTCTTTTTATATTTCCACAAATTTCATTTGCATCAGGTGAAGCTCCTTTGCTGGATTTAACGAGCCATTGGATCGGTTATGCATCGATAGCAGTCTTTATCTTGGCTTATGCTTTGGTTATCGTAGAAGAAAAGATTCATATGCGAAAATCGAAACCCGTTATGATCGCCGCGGGTATTATTTGGGCAATGATTGCCGCAGTGTATGCCGCACAAGAAAATACCGCATTTCATCACACTGCTGAAATCATGATTCGTCATAATCTTCTTGAATATGCCGAATTATTTTTATTCCTATTAGCCGCCATGACCTTTATTAACACTATGGGTGAACGAGGTGTATTTGATGCACTACGTAGCTGGTTAGTGAACAAAGGCTTTTCCTTACGTACTATTTTTTGGCTAACGGGCCTACTTGCATTCTTTATATCACCTATTGCTGATAACTTAACCACGGCTTTATTAATGGCGACCGTTGCCATGGCGGTGGGCGGCACAAATCATAAATTTGTGGCAATAGCGTGTATTAATATTGTTGTGGCTGCCAATGCCGGTGGCGCATTTAGCCCATTTGGTGACATTACTACACTCATGGTGTGGCAAAAAGGCGTTGTTGACTTTCAACAATTCTTTGCATTGTTCGCCCCTTCAGTTATCAATTGGCTAATACCTGCTGTCATTATGTCTTTCTTTGTGAGTACTGAGGTACCGCAAGCAGACAAGGAAACAGCCACCTTGAAAAAAGGTGCCTTTGTGGTGATATTCCTATTCATACTTACCATTACAATGGCGGTATTTGCGCACAACTTCCTACATCTACCTCCTGTTATCGGCATGATGACAGGCTTAGGTTTCTTAAAAGTGTATGGCTACTTCCTTAAAATGCGTGACAAACGTTTATTGGAAGAAGAAGCTTATGGTGGTCAAACAACTTTAGCCATTGAAGGTCTAAACCAACCGGCCCGCCCTTTTGATGTTTTTAAACAGCTAGAACATGCTGAGTGGGATACGTTAATGTTCTTTTATGGCATTATTTTATCTGTAGGTGGACTCGGCACGATTGGTTATTTAACGGTGGGTTCACAGCTAATGTATGGCGATTTAGGCCCAACGAATGCTAATATTCTTGTTGGTATTTTATCTGCCATTATCGATAATATCCCGGTAATGTTTGCCGTATTATCAATGATGCCATCTATGGATACTGGCCAATGGTTACTGGTCACGTTAACGGCTGGTGTCGGTGGCTCATTGCTAGCTATAGGCTCAGCTGCTGGCGTTGCCGTTATGGGGCAAGCTAGTGGAATCTACACCTTCATGGCACATCTAAAATGGAGCTGGGCTATTGCATTAGGCTATGCCGCCAGTATTTGGATGCACCTATGGTTAAATGCAGACTTATTCGACAATATTCCAGTTGTTAGCTAGATAAATTTAGCTGAAACGGTAGTGCTACTAACTAAAATAAAGGCGCACTACCGTTTCGGCAATGCACGCCGGTCTAGTACTATTTTCAATTTCAATTTTTATTTCACGCACAACTTCTAAGCCGCGTTTCATTGGCATTAGCTTTGTAACCCGTGCACGTGCCCTGATACGTTTACCAATTTTAATTGGGGATGGAAACACAACACTATTAAGACCATAGTTCACGACCATTCTTGCTTCAGGGTAAATATTCTTTTCGGGATCGACACTGTCTGTCAAAAATGGAATCAAAGCTAATGTCAAAAATCCATGGGCAATAGTAGTTCTATAAGGTGATTCTTTTTTCGCACGATCGGGGCTGGTATGAATCCATTGTTGATCGCCTGTTACCTTGGCAAATTGATCAACACTCGATTGCTCTACGGTATACCAATCGCCAACAAATGTTTCTTCACCTAAATGCTCGTTGAGACGTAAATATACTGTTTTCAGATCATCATTTTTTTCTAATAATAATGCGATTTTTGCATCACGATCATGATCTAGAAAAGTTACATACTGTCCCAGCGTCGTTAATATATTGGAATCAACAAACTTTCTGTTAACAAGGTCGGGAAATTGACGAAATTTCGTGCCGAACTTACCGATTACATCATCAAATGATTCAATAATATCAGTATAAAATTCTTTTTCTTTCTTCATTATTGTCCTTAATATTTGGATCTTTACTGCACTACCCATATTTAACCTTCAATATGCCACTTTAATCTCTATCTGGCAATAACAGTTTCATTCAAATATAGCCGAAAAGTCAGTCAGCAGGTAGAATAGCCATTTAAGTTTTCTTTAGGTCAAAGTTTCATGCTCTATAGCACCGATGATTTACGCATTACCGGAATACAAGAAGTTCTACCTCCGGTTCAATTACATGAAAAATATCCAATCACTGCTCAGGCCTCTGAGACAGTATTTAATGCGCGTAATGATGCCCAAAAAATAGTGCATGGTGAAGATGGCCGTTTAATTGTTATTGTTGGGCCATGCTCTATTCATGATCCTGCTGCGGCGCGTGAATACGCTGGTTTTTTAAAACCACTTATTGATGAATTAAAAGATGAGCTACATATCATCATGCGTGTTTACTTTGAAAAGCCACGCTCCGTTGTCGGTTGGAAAGGCCTAATTAATGATCCCTATCTAGACGGTAGTTTCAAAATTAATGATGGCTTAGGCTTTGCCCGCAAATTATTATTAGATCTTGCTGAAATGGGCGTGCCTGCCGGTAGTGAATATCTTGACCTGATCAGCCCACAATATATTGCTGATCTAATTTCATGGGGCGCCATTGGCGCTCGTACTACAGAAAGCCAAGCACATCGTGAATTAGCTTCTGGCATTTCCTGCCCAATAGGTTTTAAAAATGCGACGGATGGCGGCCTACAAATTGCCATTGATGCTTGTATGTCAGCTTCAAAACCACATCACTTCATGTCGCTTACCAAAGCGGGACATTCCGCGATATTCTCAACGACTGGCAACCCCGATTGCCATGTCATTTTACGAGGTGGAAAAACCCCTAATTATGATGCTGAAAGTGTTCAAGAAGTAGCCGAAACAATCGGTAGGACAGGACAAAGAGCACTATTTATGGTCGATTGCAGCCACGCTAATAGTGGCAAAAGCCATCTCCAACAAGAAGTGGTTTGCCGTGATGTCGCCAATCAAATCGCTAATGGTGAAAAACGCATTATGGGCTTGATGCTTGAAAGCAATCTAGTGGCTGGTCGACAAAATACCGACGAAGGCACAGAGCTTGTTTACGGCCAAAGTATCACTGATGCCTGCATGGCTTGGGACAATAGTGAAGTGTTGTTGCGAGAGTTAGCTCAGGCTGTTCAAAAGCGCCGTCGCAGTTAAAACTAGTACCAAATACTCACACGGATTGGGCTTGGTATTGCTCATTATCAGTAAGGGAAACAAAGCCGATATCTTCCATTATCGCGTAAACGGATGGCAGTACTAACATTATTAACAATGTTGACGTTAGCATCCCAAAAACGATACTGGTCACTAATGGCACTAAAATCAATGCTTGGCTGCTGGTTTCAAATAACAACGGCGTCATACCAGCAACGGTGGTAGCTGAAGTTAAGAAAATAGCACGGAAACGGTCTCTCACTGCCAAACTTGCAGCTTTATGTAAGGTTGCACCTTCTTCGACATGGTTTTTGACAAATACGACTAGCAAGATGGAATCATTCACTACAATTCCTGCTAACGATACAAAGCCAATCATACTTGGTAAGGTGAAATCTAAACCCATCAATAAATGCCCCCAAATCGCACCTATTAGTGCTAGAGGAATATTTAACATGACGATGATAGGTTCTCGGTAATTCCTGAAGATCAAACTCAGTAATAAGAATACCCCTAGTGCCCCTAATGCAAAGCCCGACAAAATTGACAGCTTGGTTTCCGTACCACTTTCAACCTCACCTTTCAGGCTAAATGTAATTTCTGGATAACGTAATTGTAAGCCCTTTAAAAAATCTTTTTCAGTTCCTGCTATGATTTCAGAGGTATTAGCAACCGCTGCATCGACATCACCAAAAATAGTAATAGTCCGTTGATGATTAATATGACCGATGCGTGCAAAACCACGTCTCTCCGTAATGGTAGCCACACTGCTTAACGGTATCGCATCACCTTTATTCGAAAAGATAGTTAAATTATCAAAATCATGTAGCTCTTCACCCAGTTTACTATCCAATTTAGCTACAATTTCGTATGCTTCACGGCCTTGATAAATATCACTAATGATTGCCCCTTGATAAGCAGCTCGGAGTTGAGCTGCAATGCTTCGAGCATCAATACCAGCAGACAAAGCTCCCGGTTTAAGTTGAACGGTAAACTCAGGTTTACCTGGCCGCAAATCATCTAGCAAATTCGATACGCCATCATAACCACGTAACCAGTTTTGTAATTCCCATGATGCTGTAGATAATTTATTTAAATCGTTACCACTTAAACGAATTTCAATTGCTCGCCCCGCGGGTCCAACCTTTGGCTCTCTAAATTGAACACTGATTACGCTAGGCAGATCACCACTATTTTTTCGCCATAAACTTGTTAATTCAGCCATATGGGTATTACGACTTTCTGTACTTAATAAATCAAGACTAATGGTTGCTAAGTGCGTACCGCTTTCTGGCACATCGCCGTGCACACCATAGCTAAGTTGTATATTTTTAACTAATGGCTCCGATTCGTTTTTGTTGAGTGTTTCAGTTGTTTCTTCTAAAGCGTGTAGCAAGATCGCCATCACGCGTTCAGTTTCTGCCAAAGGTGTGCCCTGAGCTAATAAGATACGAGCATCAACTGTGTTTCCTTCAAGATCGGGAAACGCCTTAAACTTAACGGTACC